>JBOFQV010000209.1:0-2027 GCA_051650705.1 Clostridium sp. | reverse complement strand
ATTCCATACAGCATAATTATTTGCAGTATCAATAAAGTTGCCACCCACCTTAAAATATGAATCCATTAACTTAAAAGATTGATTTTCACTTGTTTTTGTTCCAAAATTTATTCCACCTAAGCCTATATTAGAAACACTTAAAGTGGAGTTGCCTAAAAATATTTTTTTCATAGTAACACCTCCATTTCAAGTATAATGTTATAATCATAAAATTGAAATAACGCACTATTTTGTGGTATAATTACCAAAAAGTAACTTAGGAGGGTGCTATGACTCAAAAGGATTATGAAGAAGAATGTCCATTGTTATTAACCCAAAGAATAATTGGAGGTAAGTGGAAACTTTCTATTTTATGGTTTCTTTCACGTGAAAAAGTAATGAGATTTACCGAATTAAAAAAAGCATTTGATGATCCTATGCTTTCTCAAAAAATGCTTACACAACATTTAAAAGAACTAGAAAGGGATAATATGATAATAAGAATGTCATATAATACTGTCCCTCCTAAAGTAGAATATTCCTTAACAGATTTAGGAATAAGTTTCATTAAAGTTATTGACTGTATGGAAGACTGGGGAAAAGAATACATGGAGAATATTTATAATTAATTTTATAAATACTCCATTATATTCGTACCTTTACTTATTCCTTTCTAAATACATCCACCCTTCCATTTCTTTAAAGAACACCTTTGCTCTTTCTGAATCTAAAGCTTCCTTAACTGGAGCCTCCAAAAAGTCAAGCTTAATTCCTCTTTCCAAAAGCATATCATTAAAAACCTCAGTCATAACCCCAAAAGAGCCAGTTTCACCATCTTCTTCAACCCCCTCACTCTCTGGCATAATAGACTCAGTCTTATACTTATTCATCTTATGCTTTCCCCAATGAATAGAACAATTAGGGCTACCTTGAATTCCAATAAAACCAAGAGGAGTATTATGATTATTAATAAGCTCACAAATCATATCCACATAGCTTTCAAGCTCTTTTCTGCAATGCTTCCTAAAGAATATATTATCGTACTGTTGTCTCCCTTGAGGATTCCTTAAATATCCCATAGCAGTAAATTCTGGGCAAGGCAATTGAATAATAGAAACCTTTTTACTTAAAAAGAATCCACATATCTTTTCAGCAACCTCAAA
Organism: Clostridium sp.; assembly: GCA_051650705.1. Taxonomy (GTDB): domain Bacteria; phylum Bacillota; class Clostridia; order Clostridiales; family Clostridiaceae; genus Clostridium. Next base: position 885 of record JBOFQV010000209.1, on the reverse strand, counting down.
TCTTCTTCCAAGAACATGGACTCTAGTAGAAGGATTTAATAAACAATGTGAAACTACTACAAAAAATCTCTTTTTACTCATAAAAATACCTCCATAAATAATCTTTATGAAGGTAGTATTTGAATATAAACAAGCTATTATGTTAAATAAATTTTTCCTCTAAATAATTTAAAACATATTTTCCATTATCAAACTTTTCAACCAAAGAAGTAAAGTATTTAGAAATCAATAAAGAATTTGGATTCACCAATGAAAATAAAGAAAACTCCTCTTCCCTAATTGAAAGTGCAGTAGCTAAAACATGTAATCTCTCAATATCCTCTACAGTAAGCTTTTTAATATCTGTAACACACAAATTAATTACCTTTTTTCTAAACTTAACCCACTTATCATATTCAAGATTTTTAGAGGTTAATGCCTTCTCAAAAGAAATATTTTTCTTTGTTTGAGAGCTTAAATGCCTTCTAAAATCCTCCTCCACCTCATCAATAACAGTACTAAAATATCCATCCTTAATTAGGCTCTGAATCTCATCTAAGTTTAAAAGATTAATATTATCAATGTCACAAATAAGCTCAATAAAGGTTTTCTCAAAGGGCTTTAAAATAACCTCTGCCTCTGTAAGCCTAAAGGTAAACTTTCTATAAACTCCATTTTCCTTGATTCCCTTATATTCAGGTGCCTTAACAACCTTAATAACCCCTCTTCTAATAAGCTCTAAGGTAATTGTATAAATTATGTCCCCAACACTAGAATTAAACAAAACTCCCACATAAGCTGGACTAATTTGCTTTGGCATTTTAAATGGCTCATTCTTACTTTTTTCATACTCAGAATAGTTTTGTATTCTAAGCTCATTCCCATATACCTTTTTCTACTTCCCTA
>JBOFQV010000208.1:0-3061 GCA_051650705.1 Clostridium sp. | reverse complement strand
TTATAAGTAATAATACCACCTTCATATTTAATGATGTACTATTTTTTGAGGGGCTAATAGTTATTTTTATGGGGGCATTTTCTTCAATTTCTGGTAACTCAAATGGACTATCAATGAATGCTCTTGGTCAAAGCAATGCCCAATATGTGGGTTTTAGTAATTTAGAAATTACTAAAAAGGAAAAGGAGCTTACATCAAATATAGTTAAAACCTATATATCTATTGGTATAAGTTCATTTACTTTAATATTTGCTGGGGGAATTTGTGTATTATTATCCATAATTATTTAAGTTATGAAAAAGAGTTGTGAATAAACTTCCACAACTCTTTTAATTTATCATCATTATTATTTTATAAAACTAGTACTTCTTAGTATCTCTTATTTCACTAATATAAAACTTCCTATTTATAGATTTTATGGCTATATTTGAACATATTTAATTATAGATTTTATACTTTCAAAAAACCATGTTTCAAAGTTAAAGTCCTCTATATGCTTATTCTTTTCTAAAGCTTCGTTAACTGTTGGTACTGAATCAGTAATGATATTATCAACTCCAAGCTTAGAAAGTGTATCTACTCTATCCTCATCATTTACTGTCCATACATGAACCTCCTTTGAAAGAGCATGCATTCCATAAATAAGCTCCTTTTTAGCAAGCTGATATTCTATTGATAAGAAGTCTACATCAAGCTTTGTAAAATCACCAAGCCCAAATGTTAAAATGTATCCAACTCTTACAAAGGGATTAACACTCTTAAATTCTTGAAGCACTTCATAATCTATTGAGGTTACAACAACCTCTCCTTCCATATCATGTTCTTCTATAAGCTTTGAAACCTCAACTGGTAGTGTATCTCCTTCTCCATAGGGTTTCAGCTCAATATTAAGCTTTATTTTTCCCTTTGATATTTCAAATACCTCCTCTAGGGTTGGTATTTTTTCATCACTATAAAAATCCGAAAAATATGAACCATTATTTACCTGTTTAACCTGGTCTAATGTCATATCCTTTATAGATCTATTACTTCCATCTATTCTTTTTAAATTACTATCATGAAATAGTACAACCTTATTATCCTTTGTGGTCATTACATCGATTTCGGCATAATCTGCCCCCTCTTCTATTGCATTTATAATAGATGATAGGGAATTTTCTGGTGCAGTTAAACTACTTCCTCTATGTGCAGTTACCTTAATGTCTTTATCAATAACATTATCAAAAATTGCAGCTACACCATTAACAGAAACAATAATTGAAAAAATAATAACTACTAAATAATTGAAATATTTTTTATTTCTTTGTATAAATAAATACACCCTATTTTCTTCATATTCTTTTATAGCCTTAAATTCTCTTTCTTCCACCTCATAGTTTCTAAACTCATAATAAAGCTCCACTAAAAATGATATAAATAAAGGTAGTGTTATTACTGAAATTATCACATAAACTATAAAGAATAATAAAATGTAAATTCCTGTGAAAATACCTGATAAAATTGTGTTTGTTCCTAAAATTGAAAGAATGAAAACTCCTAATAGAAAATATAAAATAAGTAAAATTGCTTTTATAAAGAAATTTACTACAAGCCAAAGTATTACATAAAATAATATTTTAAACTTACTTTCTTTATATATCTTAATACTATTTTTAAAAGCAGCTCTAAGCTTCACGTTTTCAATAATCATTGCTGGAATAGAAAGTATCCATCTTAATAATAAAACTATCAAAATTCCTATAAAGATAAAGAAAAGAACTTTTCCCCCAAAGGTTTTAAACAGTTCAATTTGTATAAAGGATGGTATTGATAACTTTCTAATTAAGGAACTATAAAGCCCTATTCCAAGTAATGGACCAACAACTCCAGAAATTAAGACTAGGAATAACATGTTAAATCCAATAGTTTTAGGGAGTATTCTAAATGTATTAACTGTTCCCTCTAAAAGAGATACCTTTTTTCCTAGGTGAGATTTATTTGCCATGTAGGTTAATATTCCCATTTCTATAAACACAGCAATAAATGATATTACAAGAATCACCCCAATAAATATCATTCCATTAACACTAAAGCCAAACTTTAATATGTCCTTATTTGTAAGGTTGAACATTCCTACATTCCCAAGGAATTTTTTAAGAATAAAATAATTTAAAGGGATAATCAAGAACATTGCTATTATTTTATAAAGTATTTCAAAGTATAATAGGGATTTTAAATTGGTTTTAAAATTTTTATATGTATTAATTATTAATCTATTCCTTTGTTTTTCCATAAAGCTTCCTCTTTCTACCTTTGTCTATTATAGACATTATACAAATACTAATTAAAAAAGCCAAGACTTTTAACTCAACTACCTTAATCCTTCATTAAAATTTAATATCTTCCTTGGAAGTACATAATCATCCCCTACTTTCTACTTATTTTTTATAAGTAATCCTTGGTTAGGTTTTCTATGAAATTACGAATTCTTCAATATCAATGTAACAAAAACTTTATTCTAAATATAATTTATATAAAAGACTTTTATTAAAGGAGTATTTATGAGGAAGTATAAAGATTGTAAATTCTATAATAATCCTACATATACAACCTACTTTATTGAATATAGAGGAGATTTTCTAAACGAAATTAATCAAATCAATTATGCCTGTGGAGATGTTTTAAATAAGGTTTTTGCAGTAATTGCCGTTAAACCTGAGGAACTTGGAAGGTTATTAAAAGATGTACCTTCAATTAAAGTAGTTGAATTTGAAGGTAGATTTATTCTCGAAGAAATATCCCCTTCAACTACATCAAACATTGATGCTGTAACAATAAACCCTTATTTAAACTTAACAGGAAATGGGGTTATTGTAGGCTTAATTGATACTGGTATTGATTATTTAAATGAAGCATTTATAAAAGAAGATGGAACAACTAGAATTTTGGGTATATGGGATCAAACAACTGAAACTATAAATAATCCAAGACTATATATAGGCTCATATTATGATAAAACAGATATAAATCAAGCCCTTGAATCATCTAAAACTGGAGGTGATCCATATTCCATTGTACCAAC
>JBOFQV010000207.1:0-1339 GCA_051650705.1 Clostridium sp. | reverse complement strand
TGACACGTGTCAGGCACCAATATTAGTTAAAAGTTGTCCCAATAAGGCTGATTTGCTTTATTGGGACTTATTTTATAAGAACTATAAAATTTATTATATTTCATTTGAAATTAAATGGATAAGAGGTATAATTAATTTTAGTTCATATTATATATAATGAAATATTTTTACGAAAGTTTAGGTGAAGGAAATGAAGAAGTTAATAGGGGTATTAATTGCTTTAATTATTGTAGTGTTTGCTTTTGGTTATGTTTATTTAAATAAAGATAACAATGCAAATAATAATGATAGTAATGTTGATACTAATGTTGGGAAAGAAAATGAACCAACAGTTAGTGTTGGGGATAAAGAATTTCCAGATGGAGTTGAATTAACTGATGAAAATGTAACTATCCCAATTATGTATTATCATGCAATTAATCCAAATGAAGAAAACAGTTTGATTTTACATCCAGATAAGTTTAGAGAGCAGCTTAAGTATTTATTGGACAATGGATATACTCCAATAAGTTTATCTCAAATTTATGGATATATGGCAGAGGGAAAGAAAATTCCTAAAAAGAGTGTCATGATTACTTTAGATGATGGATACATAGATAATTATACTTTAGCTTATCCAATTTTAAAGGAACTTAAGGTTCCAGCAACTATTTTTGTACAAACTAATAGGATTGAGGATGGTGGTTCATTAACTAAGGACCAAATGAGAGAGATGTCTCAAAATGGTATTGACATAATGAGTCATACTGTATCACATCCACATTTAAATTCATTATCTTATGAAAATCAGTTAAAAGAAGTTACTGAATCTAAAAAGGTTTTAGAAGAGATTTTGGGAAAAGAAGTTTATGCAATTTCATATCCTTTTGGTGATTATAATAAGGAAACTTTAAAGGTTGTGAAAGAGGCTGGGTATAAAATAGCTTTTAGAACTAATGAAAAATTAATGAGTAAGGATAATGGGATTTTTGAGTTAAATAGAATTTACAGTAACTCTAAAAAGGATTTTAATTATTTTAAGAAGAGTATAGAAAAGGCTTCTAAGTAAAATTTATTGCTTTAATTTACTTTAATTCTAGTTTAGTTAGATTAAGGGAGAGTGTGAGAATTTATGAAAAACAATGAAGTAAAGTCATCAAAGAGGGCTAATAAAAAAGATGGTACAAAGAAAATGAGTAAGAAGAAAAAAATAATTATTGGAACTGTAAGTGTAGTTTTAATTTTAATATTTGGGTCACTTATTTTCTTATATAATTATATGAATAATATGAAAAGTGTTCAGCTTCAAGGGTCAAATGAAGAGCTCAAGGTTTCAGAGGAGATAAGTGTGAAAAGTAAA
>JBOFQV010000206.1:0-8090 GCA_051650705.1 Clostridium sp. | reverse complement strand
ATTTTAAAACAACAACATTTTAATAGCAAATATAATTAGAACTACTCCTCCAAAAAAATCTGCATATTTTTCTATAAAAGAAATTTTTCTTATATATTTACATAATATAAATCCTATATAACAAATAAGAAGAGTAATTAATGATATAAGTAAAGAAAATATTGATAAAAGTAAAAATCCTCCTACATGATGAAATGCTGTAAAGCCAACAACTAACGCATCAATACTTACTGAAATCCCCATTATAATACACATACTATTTTTTTCTAATACCTTACTCTCCTTCTCATTGAATCCCTCAATCATCATTAAAATTCCAACAATAGCTAAAATAACACTTCCTATCAAATGTGGTATTTCAATAACATAATTATCAATATAATATCCAAGTGTTGCACCAACAAAAGTAAAAAATCCTTGAAAAAATGCAAAAGAAATTAAATAGTAAATTTTTCTTCTTCTTGTGACGTATGTATTTACTCCTACACTTAATGTAACTCCAAATGCATCCATTGCAATTGCAATTCCAATTATTATTACCTCAAATATACTCATTTTCTTCCTCCCAAAATAAATGTTACTTATTTTATAATATTTCAACAATTCAATTATATTCCTTTTTGAAAAAAACTCTTTATTTTCTACATTTTTTGTTGTATAGTATTAAATAGAGTAACTCGATAGAGTAAATAGTGTATCACATTTAACATTTTCGAAACAAAAAGGAGAGATATTATGTCTAATTGCATTATTGCACAATCTGGTGGACCAACATCCGTTATAAATTCTTCAGTAGCTGGATTAGTAAAAGCAAACAAAGATTTAAAGATATATGATAAGGTTTTTGGAGGATTAAACGGAATAGAGGGAATTCTTAATAATAATATTATAGAATTATCAGCTCTTTCAGATGAGGATATTGAAACATTTAAATATACACCTTCCTCTGGACTTGGATCATGCAGATATAAAATGAAGGACATTAGTGTTTCTACCGACGAATATGATAGACTTTTAGATATATTAAAATCTAATAATATTAAAACCTTTTTCTATGTTGGTGGTAATGACTCAATGGACACTACTGCAAAGCTTGGAAAATATGCTAAGGAAAGAAATTTAGATATTAACTTTATAGGTATTCCTAAAACAATTGATAATGATTTAATGTATACAGACCATACACCTGGATTTGGTAGTGCTGCAAAATTCATTGCTACATCTGTTTTAGAGACTTACCTTGATTCATCTGTATATATAAACAATGGAATTTTTATATTAGAAACTATGGGAAGAGATACAGGATGGCTTGCTGCTGCTGCTTGTACTGCAAGAATTGATGGAAAACCAGTTGCAGACTTTATATATCTTCCTGAACATGCTTTTGATAAGACAAAATTCCTTGAAGATGTAAGAAGAAAATTTGAAGAGCAAAACCAAGTTTATATTGTTGCTTCTGAAGGACTTAGAGATGAAAATGGTAAATTCTTAACTGAAATGAATGTTACATCACAAGATAATTTTGGCCATGCTCAATTAGGTGGTGTTTGCCAATACTTAAGAAGTATTATTATCGATGCTGGAATAACTAAAAGAGTTAAAGCATTAGAACTTGGAGTTTTACAAAGATGTGCAATGCATTGTGCATCTGATATAGATATACAAGAAGCCTTTAATGCTGGATATGAAGCATTAAAATTTGCTACTGAAGGAAATAATGGTTATATGGTTGCTATTAAAAGAGATAGCAATGCACCTTATAAATCATCTTTCTTCTTAGTTGAAGCAAATAAAATAGCTAATAACGTAAAATACTTCCCTACTGATTGGATTAATGAAGAAGGAAATGGAGTTAGGGAAGAAGCTTATGAATATATAAATCCATTAGTTGAAGGACATCCTTCATTTAAAACAGCAAGTAACTTACCTAAATATAAGACCTTTAATTAAGCACCAGAGGAGTAGCAAAAATTTGCTACTCCTCTTTAAATTTCAGTATCTTTATATAACTTTTCGTAACTATATATCATTGCAGGTACAAATAATACACTACTTCCTATCCATACCCCTTCAATAAATAATTTTGTTTTTAAATTAATAGGTAATAATAAAATTCCTACTACTCCTAATATTTCTATATATCTATATAATAGCTTTGATATTTTTGTTGCTTTTAATGTTCTACCACAATTAGGGCATATTATTCTTTCGTAATCCTTCTGTTTTAATATATACTTAGTTGTAATTTCCCAATAACAATGCTCACACTTTCTGCTCATATATCACCACACAAAATTATTATGTATTATTAGAAAAAATATAAAGTATTATTTATAAAGGATTATGAAAATCAATTGAAGTTTATTCCCTTTTAAATAATAAACTCTATATTTTTTCTTAAATTTACTTACTTATTTTTTCAAGTACTTCTAGTAAATAATTAATTTCCTGTTCTGTGTTATATGGTCCTATACTAACTCTAAACATTCCCGGCATTTTCTTATTATTATCACTTAAAAACTTACAAGATTCAACTTCACTAAGCCCCATAAGTCTTCTGCAATAGGGATGTGCACAAAACCATCCTTGTCTTACTGCTATTCCATAATCTTTTGCTAATATTTCAGCAACATCTTGATGAAATTTATTATTAATATTAAATGTTCCTATAGCAAGTCTATCACTTATATAGTTAGTATCTGCATAAGTTATCACTCCATTTAAAGCTTTAACCCCATTAATTAATTTTTTAAACAAATCTATCTCTATATTTTCAAGATTATCCATTCCTATTTTTTCTAACATATTAAAGGCTGATGACATACCTACAACCCCTAAATAATTTGGAGTACCTGGCTCATTTTTCTCTGGACTTTCAAGGTATTTAACTCCCCAGTCCTTTACATATTCCACAGTACCTCCCCCTTCATAATCTGGTAGATATTCATTAAACTTTTCTTTCAATCCAACTATTGCACCACTTCCAAAAGGAGCATAAAATTTATGCCCTGAAAATGCAATATAATCTATTTCTTCTCCTATTTCATTACCTAACAAATTTACTTTTTTATGAGGCACCAACTGTGCTCCATCTACTATAATTTTTGCTCCATGCTTGTGGGCAATCTTTGCAATCTTATGGATATCATTTAGATATCCAGTTACATTTGATGCTCCTGTTACGGTAATGTATTTTATTCTGTCACAATACTTTGTAAAAAGCTCTTCATACTGTTCTATTTTTAACCGTCCTTTTTCATCAACCTCAACATATTCAACGGTTCCAGCCCTTCTCCATGGAAGGTCATTAGAATGATGCTCCATTCTAGTTGAAATTATCATGTCATTTTTATTTTGAATTAGTACTTTTGACAATCTATTTATTCCTTCTGTTGTATTTGATGTAAATATTACTGTATATCTATCATCTTGTCCAACTCCAAAGAAATTCAAAATATTCTTTTTACAGTTTAAATACTCCATAGTTGTAAATTCTGCTTTTTGCCCCAATCCTCTTCCAATTGAACCATAGGTTAATATTTTTTTATTTATCTCCTCAATAGCACATTTAAAAGGTGGAGTTGTTGCTGCATTATCAAAATTTATTCCAATACATTCTTTACAACTTCTTAATCTTACGTTCTCATCTAAGCCTAAAAACAGTTCTCTAATGTCAGCTGACTTTTTCATTAGCATCCCTCCCATATATCTTATTCAGAATATAGTATTTAGGTTCATTAAAGAAATACTCTAAAAATTTTATCTAACTCCTTTTGACTTGTTATAAAAAACTTTTATCATTCATATTATTTAAGGTAACAAGTATATGTTCCACTCATATAATTTATATTAAAGTTATTTTATGGAGGTACGTAATGAAACCTGATCAAAAATATATGCCAAGGAGTAAGAATGATTTAAACTTTGTTGCTCTTAATTTAAAAGCACCATTTCATCCAAGTGAAGATGGATGGCTACCTGTTATCAGCTTAATCAATGATTCTGCAACAGCAAAAATCCCTGGCAATTTATCAAATATTTTTAATCCAAATTCTTCAATTGCTCCTTATAATTTAGGAAATCAATTACAAACTCTACCTAATGTAACATTGCCTGATTCAAGCCTTTATCCTAGTGAAGGGGAAGAAAATGAGCTGTTTTCATATAATAAAAATAGAATATTTAATAATGATGATAATAAAGTAGCATCCGTTAATATTGAAGAACTATTAAGTGAAATTAACTATAGCTATTATGAATTTAGTGATGATGACGTTAGATGTTGTAATGATAAATTAAATAAAATATTCAATAAAATCCAAGAAGATTATCCAGCAGTTATGAAAACACTAAAAGTATATAAAATACCATATCCTATTGCTAAAATTTTAGTAAAAAAAATAATCAATATATCCTTAGAAAATTGTGATGGAAAGTAGGTGAATTATATTGTATCTATTCAGAGAAACCTTACCTAAGCTTAAAGGAAATCTACGATTTTTACATGCATCTCCAAATGCTCCAAACGTGGATATTTATGCTGATGGTGAACCTGTTGCCACAAATTTAAATTTCAGTGATATTTCTAAGTATAATGAACTTGCCCCTGGGCAACACAAAATACAAATTTTTAAATCTGGAACATATGATACCCCTTTATTAAGTGAAGAGTATTTAGTAATTCCAGGTACACACTTTACATTAGCTGTTATACTACTTGAAAGTACAATCGAATTGCTTACATTAAAAGATGCTAATATATCTGGAAAAACAGAAGGTTCTTTTATAAGGTTTATTAATTTATCACCAAGTGCACCACTACTTTCATTATCCTTACCAACTGGTGATGTATTATTTAATTCTGTAGAATATATTGAAACAACTGGCTATTATCCATTATCTGCTGGAATATATAATTTTGTTGTTTCCGCTTCTAATGCAAGCGTATTTAGTAAATATATAAAAAACATGAATTTAAAACCTGGTGACTTTACAACTATTTATATTTTAGGTCAATTTAAAACCGCTCCAAAAATTGGCTATTTATCTGTTTTAGACGGAAAATAATTCATCATTAACTAGGACTGTTTTTACAGTCCTAATTTGTTTTATCAATATAGAATAACCTTCATCATTTTGATATAATCAATATTAGTTAACTTAAATTTTTAAAGGATGGTTAAATAACTTATGAAAATTAGAATTAAATACTTTGATGACTCAACAAAACTTAAGAAAATTGCAAAAGGTAACTGGATTGATGTGTATGCAAACAAGGATGTATTTGTTAAAGCAAATGATAGAGCAATGATTCCCTTAGGCTTTGCCTTAGAGCTTCCATCAGGTTGGGAAGCACATTTAGCTCCAAGAAGTTCAACCTTTAAAACATGGGGAATAATACAAACTAATTCAGTTGGCGTTGTAGACGATACATATATTGGTGATAATGATCAATGGCATATGCCAGTCTATTGCCTTCAAGGAAAAGATATTCTTGAAAATCAAAGTGGAACATGGGTAAAAAAAGGTGATAAAATAGGTCAATTTAGAATAATGGAAGTTATGCCTGAAATTGAATTTGAAGAAGTTGAATCTTTTGGTAATAAAGATCGTGGAGGCTTTGGTACTACAGGAGTAAAATAGACAATAAAAAAATGGAGAACTTTAAAGCTCTCCATTTTTATTCCAACGATTCCCATTCTTCATATAGATTTTCTAATTTTTCTTCTAATATTTTTATTTCATTATTAACTCTTTGCGATTCTGTAGGATTCGAATATATTTCCTCAAGACATAAATCACTATTTAACTTTTCTATTCCCTCTTCTGTTTTAGCTATGTCTTTTTCAATTTCCTTTATTCTTAACTTCTTAGCTTTTTCTTCTCTCTCAATATCACGCTTTTTCTTCTTTTCTTCCTTTAATTGAGTTTTTGTTTTTCCAGAAGCTAACTCCTCCATTGTTTGAAATCTTTGAGGATTCTTTTTCTTCTCCACATAATAGCTATAATTACCTAAGTATTCACTAACTCCATTTTCCTTAAGCTCAAGAATTCTATTAATTACTTTATTTAAAAAATATCTATCATGAGAAATTACAATTAATGTACCATCATAGCTTAAAATTGCTTCCTCGAGCGCTTCTCTTGATAAAATATCTAAATGGTTTGTAGGCTCATCTAAAAGCAATAAATTTGATTTTGAAAGCATAAGCTTTAAAAGATTTATTCTACACTTTTCTCCCCCACTTAATTTTTCTATTTTATTAAAAACATCTTCTCCCTTAAACAGGAATGATGCTAAAGCACTTCTCATTTTCGTTAATGTTAGTCCTGGGAACTCATCCCACACCTCATCAATAATACTTTTTGAGTAATCTAAATTAGATTGTTCTTGATCATAATACCCAATATTAACATTAGTCCCTAGTACAACAGCGCCACTATCTTGTGGTACCTTATTCATTATAATGTTAAATAAAGTAGTTTTCCCTCTTCCATTTTCCCCGATTAAGGCAATCTTTTCTCCTCTTTTTAAGTCCATATTTAAATTTTCAAAAAGCTTCTTTTCTCCAAATGCTTTTGTTAATTTTTCTACGTGAAGAACATCATATCCACTTTTAACCGTAGTTTCAAAAGCAATTTTTGAAATTTCTTTCTCTATATCTGGTTCATCCAACAACTCTATTTTATTTAATGCCTTTTCCCTACTTTCAGCTGCCCTAATACTTTTTTCCCTGTTAAATGAACGAAATCTTTCAATTATAGCTTCCTGTCTCTTAATTTCAGCCTGTTGAATTTCATATGCCTTTTTTTGATTTTCAACATCCTTTTCTCTTAACTCTAAAAACTTAGTGTATGATGCATTATAACAATTAACATGTCCATTAATTACCTGAAAAGTTCTATTAGTTACTGAATCTAAGAAAAATCTATCATGAGAAATAACAATAACTGTACCCTTATAGGACTTTAAATATTCTTCAAGCCATTCAATTGCTTCTAAATCCAAGTGATTTGTTGGCTCGTCTAAAAGTAAAATATCTGGCGAAAGTAATAAAAGCTTACAAAGTGCAACCCTTGTTTTTTGACCTCCACTTAATTTTCCAATTATTCTATTAAAATCTTCTTCTAAAAATCCAAGCCCTTTTAATACTCTTGAAATCTCTCCTTTATAGGTATATCCGCCTCTATTTCCATAAAGATCTTGATAAGTACTATAATCCTTTATAATCTTCTCATGGTAGGCTGCATTCTTCTCATCATATGGCTCTCCCATTTTAACTTCAAGCTCTCTTAGCTTTTTTTCCATAGAAATTAATTCACTAAAAACCTTAAGCATTTCATCATATATACTTAATTCTACATCTAATTCTGAATGTTGAGATAGATACCCTAGTGTTTTATTTTTATCTATAAATAATTCTCCACTATCTTGAGATAATTCCTTGCTTATAATTTTAAAAAGAGTAGACTTCCCCTCTCCATTTGATCCAATTATACCTATTTTATCTCCTTCATTTATAGAAAAAGTTACATCCTTTAAAACTTCCTTTATTCCAAAACTTAAACCTATTTCCTTACAACTTAAAACTATCATATTATTCCTCCTTAATTTTATAAATAAGGATATTCTATATTGTTTAAATAATTTAACTTTATACTTTTTAATTATACTATTTATACTAACTATTATCAAACACCATAAAAAAATACCCTTTTTATTAAGGGCATTTTAAATTAAACATAATATTCCTTTATTCTATTAATTACATATACTTCTTCATAAGTATTTCCTTCTATTATATTTACTTCATTCCACTTTTTATATATAGGCTTTTCAAAATACTTTTTATCAATTATTTCAATTACTCTATAACTTCCACATTCTAAGCCACTAAATATTACTACTCCACTTTTATCTGTAAATCCACTTCTAACTAACCTTGGAGACACTCCATTTGTTACATATAAATTAATTTTCACACCAGTAAGTGGCTCACCTTCAATGCTCTTTATTGTTGATATAACCTTTATAGTGCCTTTTATTTTTTTCTTTGCAACTTCATTTATTTCAACATCTTCTTTATCAT
>JBOFQV010000205.1:0-1898 GCA_051650705.1 Clostridium sp. | reverse complement strand
ACTAGGTTCAAAACAATTGCTGCTTATTCCGTCGCATACGCTCCAAGTCAACGCCTCAATTGTTTTGAACCTTATTGTTGTCCTATCTCTATTTTAAATTTATTTCTATTTAATATCGGTAGACCTGAATTTTTTTATACCTATCACAGTTATTAAAATGTAAGTAGCAAAACTTTTTTACCTAGTATACTCCCCTAATTAAAGTTCTCCCTTTAAAAGGGCCCCAATTTCTTCATTACTAAAGTTATATTTAGTGTTACAGAAGTGACAAACAAGTTCTTCATCTTTTCCTTCATTATAAATCTCAGTAAGATCCTTTTCTCCAATAGAAATTAAAGCCTTTTCAACCTTTTCCCTTGAACAGTCACAAACATATTCAGGATTAATGCTTTCACCAAGCTTTAAGTCCATTCCTTCAAAAATATACTCAAGTATTTCTTCAATAGATTTTCCTTCTGCAATCATTGAAGTTATTGGTGGAATTTCTTCTAGTCTGTACATCATTAAATCAGCTAAAAGCTCATCAGCACCTGGCATCATTTGAATAATAAATCCTCCCGCTGCCTTTACTGATAAGTCTTTATCCACTAAAACTCCTAGTGATACTGCAGATGGTGTTTGCTCTGATTGAGTAAAGTAATATGCAAAATCTTCTGCTATTTCCCCTGTGTATATTTCTGATTGACCAACATATGGGTCCTTCATTCCTAAATCCTTAATAACATAAAGGAAACCATCTTTCCCAACTGCTCCACTAACATTTAGCTTTCCATTTTCCTTAAGTGGTAAATCAACATATGGGTTTCCAACAATTCCTTTAACAGCTCCATTAGCTCTTGAAGTTACTGTAACCCCTTTTAAACTTCCACCACCATCAATTTTAAGTGTCATTGCAGCCTTGTCAGACTTTAATTCAACTCCCATAAGTGCAGCAGCAGTTAACATTCTTCCAAGTGCAGCAGATGCCACAGGGCTACATTCATGAATTCCAGTTCCTTTATTAACTAAATCAGTAGTTATACCACCAATCACTCTAATCATACCATCTTTAGCTGTTCCTCTTATTACCTTATCCATACTTCTCCTCCAATTATATATGTATTAATTCTGCTTCTTTACAATAAAGACAATTCTTTCACTTTCCTCATGAATCTCTTCATCCTTATATCCATCAAAGCATTCAACAATTTCTAAATTAGCTTCCTTTAATGCTTGGTCAATTTGGTCAAAAGAATATGCTCTTTCTTCATGCTCCTCTTCAAATCTTTCATAAAGCTCCCCTTCTCTAACAAAAAAGGTTAGAAACATGCTACAAATATCATCCTCAAATTGATTTTCCCAAGTATAAAAAGTATTTTCTTCATTATATATATAAACATTATTACCAAGAACAGTTGATAATTTATAATATGAATTTATATCAAATATAAATAGTCCATCATTATTTAGATGGTCATAAACACACTTAAAATAGCTCTTTAAATCTTCATAATCTGTTATATAATTTGAAGAATCTAATACACAAGTTATTAAGTCAAAGCTTTTATTTAATGAAAGCTCACTAATATCTTGGCATATAATTTTTCCCTTAATTCTTTTTTCTCTAAGCTTGTCATAAGCTTCCCTTAACATATCCTATGAAAGGTCTACCCCGTATATGGTGTTAAAGCCTTTAGCAACCTCAACCAATACATTACCTGTTCCACAAGCTAGGTCTAAATAACTTTCATTCTTTATGTTATACTCTAAAGATTTCTTTTTAATAAATGAAGCCATTTCTTCATAATTAATATCTTCATTTATAAGCTCATCATAAATTTTTGCAAATTTGTCATAGGCCATTATTTCCTTCTCCTTATGGTGAAATACTACCATTTATAATATAACTAAAAGAAGTA
>JBOFQV010000204.1:0-3598 GCA_051650705.1 Clostridium sp. | reverse complement strand
TGGTATACATACAATTTGTGCATGCATTTTAATTCCTGCATCCTTTAGCCTTTTCATTCTATCTAAAATGTTTCCAGCAAATCTATTTGTAAGCATTTTAACTCTTAATTCTGGATTTGTTGTATGTACTGAAATATTAATAGGACTAATTCTATATCTTATAATTCTATCAATATCCTCTTCCTTCATATTTGTTAATGTTACAAAATTTCCTTGAAGGAATGATAATCTAGAATCATCGTCCTTAAAATAAAGAGTATCTCTCATCCCCTTTGGAAGTTGGTCTATGAAACAAAACATACATTTATTACTACAGCTTTTAGCCTTATCCATAATTCCACCATCGAATTCTAAACCAAGCTCTTCACCATATTCTTTTTCTATTTCTATATCCCATACTTCTCCACAGCTTTTTTCAATAGTTAATACTATTTCTTCATCTGCTACTAAGAATCTATAATCAATAACATCATCTATTTCTTTTCCATTAATAGATAAAAGGACATCATTTTTCTCAATGCCCACTTCTTCAGCTATACTATCAGGAAGTACATTTTTTATTACATTTTTCATTATATCACTCCCAGTATATTAGTTTCTTTCTCATGTTATATTACATTAATAAGCGCTAATAGTCAATAAATATATAACTATCTCTGTTTTCTACCCCAAATTCACAATAAATATAAGTCATTCTAAAATATTAAAGGTATTCTAAGTTATTATTTTCTTAGAATACCTTTAAATTATTACTCTTTAAATGATTTTAATTTTTCAACTAAAGCTTCATTTATTGCAACTATTTCTTCTGATAATTTTTTCACACTTTCAACTTCTTGTGTTTGTGATTCTGTTATAGCTGTTATTTCTTCATTAGATGCAGATGTTTCTTCAATACCTGCTGCTAAACTTTGAATAGAATCAGATATGTTTGACTTTTTATTAATCATATCCTTATTTAATCCTTCTATTCTAACTATTCCATCATTTAAGTTCTTAATTCCACCATATATAGTTTCAAATGATAATTCTGTAGCCTTTACATTCTCACTTTGAATGCTCATAGTATTATTTACATTTTCAATACTACCTACTGTTTCCTCTATTTTAAATTGCATATTTGAAATTATTTCTTGAATTTTATCAGTTGCACCTTTACTTTGTTCAGCTAATGATCTTATTTCATCTGCTACAACTGCAAATCCCTTACCTTGCTCACCAACTCTTGCTGCCTCTATAGCTGCATTTAATGCTAAAAGATTTGTTTGAGCTGCTATTTGGTTAATTAAAATAATTATATTTTCAATTTCCTTAGAGCTTTCTTCTACATTCTTTACACTTACATTAATGCTATTTGTAGCATTTATTGTTTCTTCTGTACTACTTACTAAATTAGATATAGTAACAGTACCCTCCTTAGAAGTTTTTTCTACATCTACACATAGCTCGTACATTTTTCTTATTGAACCTGATACTTCCTCAATTGAAGTTGATAAGCTATCT
The DNA here is from genome assembly GCA_051650705.1 of Clostridium sp. Classification (GTDB taxonomy): domain Bacteria; phylum Bacillota; class Clostridia; order Clostridiales; family Clostridiaceae; genus Clostridium. Next base: position 2,095 of record JBOFQV010000204.1, on the reverse strand, counting down.
ACTTCTGTTACAACTCTATCAGTTTCCCTAGCTTGTTCATTTGAAACCTGTGCTACTTGAATCATTGACTCTGAAATTTGAGTTGATGTACTATTTAATTCTACAAAAGATTCATTTAAACTTTCATTTTTATTATTTAATGCTGCAATAGAACCCTTTGTATCTGAAATTAACCCTCTAAAATCTCTTAACATTTTATTATAGGCATTTGCAATCTCATCTCTTTCATCACCTGTATTCATATGAATATCTTCTCTTAAGTTACCACTTCCAACTCTTTTAAGTGCTTCAATTATTGTATTTATATTATCTAAAATAACTTTAGAGAATTTCATCACTGCAATTACACTTAAAACAATTGTAATTAAGAACACAACTGTTTGAATAAGAATTAAATTTCTTATTTCATTTTTATGTTCATCTTTTGTAATTAAACTAACCATTTTCCAATTAGTTCTTTCTATGTCTACCCCTTTAATTAAGTAATCTTTACCATTTTTCTTAATTTCTGATGAAACTTCACCATTCTTATTAACTATGTCTAATAACTCTTTCTCTGTTACTTTACTATGTACTGTATTCATATCATCTCTATTAGATAAAATTGTTCCATCTCTTGATATTAACATTGAGTATCCTGTATCACTAAATGCAACTTCTGAAAAGTATATTGAAATATCACTAAAATCAATATTCATCCCAATTACACCAACTGCTTCATCTCCATTTTTAACACTTTTATAAAGTGATAAAGCTTTCTTACCTGAGTGCTTATCTGTGTAAGGTCCAACCCATAAAGTGCCTTCTTTTAATGCTTTCTCATAATACTCGTCCTCAATAACAGAACTATTATCTATTTTTTCTGGAACTATAACATTTTGATTTTCCCCTCTAAAAACAGTACTTAAAATTACATCTGTAGCACCTTTAAGTCCGCTTAAGATCATTTTAGTGTCTTTAAAGTCATTTGTAATCAAATCCTCTTGGATAATTCCAGTTCTAGCCATGGTTTCCATTCTGAATTCAATCCCCCAAAAATACTCATCTAAGGATTTTAAGGCACTATTCTTACCATTTTCTAAATCCTTTTCAACAACTTGTTTACCAAATGAATTAATATTCATTGCACTTACTACTCCACTTGCTAATAATATTAAAATAACTAGTGAAAGTAATATACCTGTTAATTTAAATTGAAGTCCTTTGTTTTTCATATTTATCCCTCCCCTTCGTTTACAGGAAGATTATACATTGTCATTTAAAATATGTAAATGTTTTTTCACATAAAAAGACACTAAATATTTAATTTAGCGCCTAAATTCATAATTAATTATTCATTTAAATCTACATAAGTTCCACGTTTTGTAAATATTGTCCATTCACATATATTTGTAACGTGATCTCCAATACGTTCTAAATACTTAACTACAAATAATAGATTTGCATATTCTTCTATATCTTTTTCCTTTTTAAGTTCATCTAATATTTCTTTAAATATTCCTTTATAAAGCAAATCAACATTATCATCTAATTTACATATCTCAAAAGCCTCTTCATCATCTCTTTCAATGTAAGCTTTAATAGCTAGGGAAATCATTCCTCTAACCTTTTCTTCCATTTCCATGATTTCATCTAAAATCCCATTTACATTTTTACCAGCTCCAAGCTTAGCTATTTTACAAATATCAACCGCATGGTCTGCCATTCTTTCTAAGTCTGTTACTATTTTTGATGCAGTGAAAACTCTTCTTAAATCCTTAGCTAAGGGTTGCTCTGTAGCTATAAACTTAATACATTCTTCTTCAATAACTTTTTGCAAATTATCAACCTTATCATCATTTTTTATTATTTCATCGATTTTCTCAACATCAACCTTTTGAAGAGTTCTTACACTTTCAAATACTTGTTTTTCTACTAAAGATGCCATTGTTATTAATCCATTGTTTATTTCCTTAATTCTTAAGGCTTGTGAACCTCTTGTCATAAATTTACCCTCCTCTTTAACCGAATCTACCAGTTATATAGTCCTCTGTTCTTTTGTCCCTTGGATTATAGAATATGTCCTCAGTTTTTCCATACTCAATTATTTCTCCAT
>JBOFQV010000203.1:0-4128 GCA_051650705.1 Clostridium sp. | reverse complement strand
TATGGATAAAGAGGTTAAAACTCATGCACTTAAAAACATTAATTTATCAATGAGTGGAAATAGAATGATTGGAATTATGGGACCTTCAGGAAGTGGTAAAAGCTCACTTTTATATTTAATATCAGGTCTTAAGAAGCCTACTAAGGGGAAAATATTTTATGAGGATAAGGAAATTACCTCACTTTTTCAGGAAGAATGTGCAAATTTAAGGATTAAGGAGTTTGGTTTTATATTTCAAAGACATTTTTTAATTGAATATATGACAGTAATGGAGAATATTTTAACACCAATAAACTCATGTAGTAGAGAGGATGAACTTAGAGCTTTAGAACTTTTAAAGGAGTTAAATTTAGAGGGGCAAGAGAAGAAAAAACCAAGCCAATTATCAGGGGGACAAAGGCAAAGAGTTGCAATTGCAAGAGCTTTAATTAATAATCCTAAGGTGATTTTTGCAGATGAGCTTACAGCATCCTTAGATCACAAAACATCAAGAGAGGTTATGAGGGTTTTAAGTAAATTTAAGAAAACCTCACTAATTATTGTGGTAACTCATGATAGAACAATTTTAGATGATGCAGATGAAATAATAAACATTATAGATGGGGAAATATATTTAGATGGAGAAGGTGGGGGAAGGTAAATGAAGCCATTAAATCCATTAATATATATAAGAGAGAATTTAAAAAAGGTAGTACCAATTTTTGTTAGTGTGGTTTTAGGATTTTTTCTGATTTATTTCTTTGGAGCATTACTTTTCACAGGATTTATAATTTTTGATGCAGATATAGCAGCAAAAGAGGTGGTTAAGCTTTATCCATCAAGTGAAATAGGAATATCTATGGAGGGAATTGAACTTTTAGAAAAGAATGAAAATGTGGAAAAAGTTATACCATTTAGTGATAGTGAAGTAAGGTTTTCCTATAAAGCAATAATGGGATCAACAGTAGTTAGTGTAATAAGACTTTTTCCAGAGGACATTAATGAATTTTTAAGCAAAAATAATCTTACGTTAGAGGGAAAGCTTCCAGAAAAGAATAAGGCAGAAATAATAATTCCAGAAAAAATAGCTATGCAATTAAAATTGAAAATCGGAGATGTAATAGAAAAGGATAAAAATTCAAATATAAAAACTGATAAAATATATAAAATAGTTGGAATAATTAAAGGGGAAAAACAAATTCCATTAACAGCAGATGGCTTAGTAGGGGAATATAATTCCTTAAAGTCCATGGGAGCTATGTTTTATTTAAAGGATGGGAATAATACAGAAATTAATGAAGAAATGAAAAGCTATGGAAGAATAGTTGACTATAATGGATTGCAAATAGAGGTGGGCAAAATGTGCCAGTCTATATATATGATTTATTATGCAGTTGTTATATTAATGATTGGAGTAATTTCATTTTCATTAAATAACTTGAATTTAATACACCTTGAAAATAGAATTGATGAATTAAAGGTGTTGAATTATATAGGATATACAAAAGGCTACTTAATAAAGAAGGTAATAAAGGAGAATCTAATTGTAATAATAGCAGGAAGCTTAGTTGGATTAATTCTTGCATTAACAGTTATTTCACTGTGCAATATTTTAATATGGGAACAACAAGGGAAGGCTTCAGTTTATTTTGATAATGTACCTGCAATGGTTTCATTTATAACACCTGTAATTATTGGAGGACTTTCTTTAATGTCAACAATAAAAAGAATAAAAAAGATAGGCATATAAGAGTAGATGAAGGATAATAGTTCTATGGGAAAGGGGGCTATTATCCTTTTTTGTCTATTTGACTTTTTATGAGTTTACATATATATTAAACTATGTATGTTTTTAAAAATTTTTAATTTAAATAAATATTAAGTGAAAAATAAAGGAAAAGGAATGGAGAAGTAGATGAAAAAGCGCACAATGTCTATTAGAAATATTGTTGCCATTGGTATTGGAGCTGCTGTTTTTATGTTGCTTGGAAGATTTGGGTCAATTCCTTCAGGGATTCCAAACACTAACATTGAAACTGCGTATGCTTTTTTAGCTTTAATGGCTATTTTATTTGGCCCAATGACTGGATTTTTAATTGGTCTTGTTGGTCATGGATTAAAGGATATAGTTTTTTATGGATCACCTTGGATTAGCTGGGTTTTAGCTTCTGCTATTGTTGGGCTAATTTTAGGCTTTGGATGTAAGAAGCTTAAAATCAATGAGGGTGTATTTGAAAAAAGAGAAAAGATTTTATTTAACATTATACAAGTTTTAGCTAATGTTGTTGGATGGTTTATTGTGGCACCAGGACTTGATGTAATTATTTATGCAGAGCCAGCTTCAAAGGTTTTCCTTCAAGGAGCTATTGGAGGGATTTCAAACATGGTTACTGTTGGGGTGCTTGGCACAATATTAGTTTCAAACTATGCTAAAACAAGAATCAAAAGAGGAAGCCTAAAAAAGGAATATTAGAGGGGACTAGATATGAAAAAGCCAGTAATTGAATTTAAGGACTTTTCTGTTCATTATATGGTTCAGGAAATGCCCACTTTAAGAAATATAAATTTAACCATTTACGAGGGGGAAAAGGTGCTAATAGTTGGACCATCAGGTTCAGGAAAAAGTACACTAGCTCACTGTATTAATGGTCTTATTCCATTTTCATATGAGGCTGAAACTACAGGAAGCCTAAAAATAAATGGAAAAGAAGTTAAAGATTTAAGTATTTTTGAAATATCAAATATGGTTGGTACAGTTCTTCAAGATCCAGATTCACAATTTATTGGATTAACAGTTGGAGAGGATATTGCCTTTAAGCTTGAAAATAAGTGTGTTCCAAAGGAAGAAATGGAAACAATTGTTGAGAGAGTTTCTAAAATAGTAGAGGTGAATTCTCACTTGCAAACACCTCCTCATGCACTTTCAGGAGGACAAAAGCAAAGAGTAACCTTAGCTGGAACCATTGTTGATGATGTGAATATTTTACTTTTTGATGAACCCCTTGCAAGCTTAGATCCAAAGTCTGGAACAAACTCCATGGAGTTAATTGATGAGGTTCAAAAAAAGGAAGGTAAAACTGTAGTAATAATTGAACATAGATTAGAAGAGGTTTTACATAGAGGAGTAGATAGAATTATACTAATAAATGAGGGTGAAATTGTAAAAGATGGCACTACTGATGAGGTTTTATCTGCTGGGATTTTAAAGGAATGTGGAATTAGAGAGCCACTTTACATCAGTGCATTAAAATATGCTGGATGTGAAATTACAGAAAAATGTAATCCAAGTTCAGTAAACACAATGAACTTAGACGGATTTAAGGAAAAGCTTCTTTTATGGGATGCAAACACTTTAGAAAGTGATGCTTCATCTAAGGGGGAGACAATTTTAGAGTTTCAAGATGTTACCTTTGGATATACAAATGGGGTTAAAAACCTAAAAAATATAAACTTTAAAATTTATAAGGGGGAAATGGTTAGCATTGTTGGGAAAAATGGTGCTGGAAAATCAACCATCTCCAAGCTAATTTGTGGGTTTTATTCACCAAATTCAGGGGTAATTAAATTTAATGGAGAAGACATGAAGGAGCTTTCCATTAAGGAGAGAGCTGAGAAAATTGGCTTTGTTATGCAAAATCCAAATCAAATGATTTCAAAGAATATGATATTTGATGAGGTGGCTTTAGGGCTAAAGGCTAGAGGAGTTTCTGATGAGAAAATTAAGGAAAAGGTTAATGAGGCTTTAAAGGTTTGTGGACTTTATCCATATAGAAACTGGCCAATTTCAGCCTTAAGCTATGGACAAAGAAAGAGAGTTACAATTGCCTCAATTTTAGTTTTAGATCCAGAGGTAATTATATTAGATGAGCCAACAGCAGGACAGGACTTTAAGCACTACAATGAAATTATGGAGTTTTTAAAGGAGCTGAATAAAAAGGGAATTACAATTATTATGGTAACTCATGATATGCACTTAATGCTTGAGTATACTAACAGAACAATTGTTATTTCTGATGGTGAGGGACAAGGAGAAGGGCAACCTTTTGAGATTTTAACTAATGAGGAGCTTATAAATAAGGCTCATTTAAAGGAAACTTCACTATACAGCTTGGCACTAAGATGTAATTTAGAGAATCCAAAGGGATTTGT
>JBOFQV010000202.1:0-6548 GCA_051650705.1 Clostridium sp. | reverse complement strand
AACCAATCCATCATCCTTATACTTAGATGTTCCTAATATTTGTATTCTTAAGTCATCCTCTTTATTAATTAACTCACTTGGTAACATTAATGATATTAATTGCTCTTCCTCAACAGTAGCTGCATCAATAGTTACAGTTGATATAATTTGATTATTGTTTATTACGTTTATTACAAATTTTTGTTCCTTTTTAGATATATTTCCACCAATCTTAAGGCAAATTTCTTTTACTTTATCATATTTAACAACAACTGGTTGGTTTATCTCTTCTGATGTGACTATACTTCTTATTTCCTCTCCTTCATGCCCAACATTTTCATAAATTAATCCTTTATAAAATATTGATCCTATAAAAAAAATAATTGTAAAAATACATATCATTAGAACTTTTCGTTTTGAAAAATCTTTTTTCGATAAAGTAATTTCCTTTAATATCTTCTTAATATAATTTTTCATTTTTCACCTTCATGTAAATAATTTATATAAATTATTCGTAATACAAGTTGACTGTGACAAGAATTTATCACAGTCAAGCTTTTGTATACTATTTATACATTTTATTGTAATACTTTTGATAATCTCCAGATGTTACATTGTTCATCCATTCTTTATTATCTAAATACCATTGAATAGTCTTAACAATTCCAACTTCAAAAGTAGTTTCTGGATACCATCCAAGTTCATCCTTAATCTTTGTTGGGTCAATTCCATATCTTCTATCATGACCTTTTCTATCTTCAACAAACTTCTTTAAGTTTTCACTAACCTTTTCATCCACATTTTCATGAATGTAGTTAATTACTGTATCAACAATTTGAATATTTGTTCTCTCATTATGTCCACCAACATTGTAAACTTCTCCAAGTCTTCCATTGTTAATAACCATATCAATCGCCTTAGCATGATCTTCAACATATAACCAGTCTCTAATGTTTAATCCATCACCATAGATTGGTAAATCCTTTAATTGAAGACAGTTATTTATTAATAATGGTATTAATTTTTCTGGGAATTGGAATGGTCCATAGTTGTTTGAACATCTTGTAATATTTACTGGCATCTTGTAAGTATCAGCATAAGCCTTAACCATTAAGTCTGAACCAGCCTTACTTGATGAGTATGGGCTATGTGGATCTAATGGAGTAGTTTCCATAAAGTATCCTGTTTCTCCTAGTGATCCATAAACTTCATCAGTTGAAACATGAAGGAACTTAACTCCTTCCTTCCATCCATTTTCAGTTTCCCATGCATTCTTTGCACAATTTAATAAGTTAACAGTTCCTAAAACATTTGTCTTAGCAAATACTTCTGGTTCTCTTATACTTCTATCAACATGTGATTCTGCTGCAAAGTGAGCAACATAATCAATTTCATACTTTTCAAAAAGACTTGAAACTAATTCTAGATCACAGATATCTCCTTGAACAAATATATGCCTTTCATCTTCTTCAATTGACTTTAAGTTTTCTAAGTTACCTGCATAAGTTAATTTATCTAAGTTAATTATTCTTATGTCTTGGTACTTCTCTAACATATATAAAACAAAGTTTGAGCCTATAAATCCAGCTCCTCCAGTAACTAAATAAGTTTTCATATTGATATCTCCAATCTATTATTTATTTATATTTCTCATAAAATTTTCTATTGCTACTTCCCAATTTCTCATATCATTACCAACTGTACTTCTAAGCATCATATTATCTAATGATGAATATTCAGGTCTCTTCGCTGAATTTGGATACATATTCTTATACTCTTCAGACGTACAAGAATTTACCACACAGTCATTTCCTGATAATTCAATTATCTTCTTAGCAAAGTCATACCAAGAACATTCTCCCTCACCGGTACAATGATATACCCCATACTCTTCAGTTGGAATTAACTTTAAAATATGATATGCTAAATCATTTGCATTTGTAGGGTTTCCTCTTTGGTCATTAACAACACTAATACTATCTCTTTGTTCTGATAGTTTAATCATTGTATAAACAAAATTGTTACCCTTGTATCCATATAACCAAGCTGTTCTTAAGATGTAATATTTAGAGCAGAAATCCCTAACATATTGCTCTCCCATTAGCTTTGTTGTACCATATGCACTTGCTGGTCTTGTTTCATCATATTCTTTTAATGGTTCACTACCAACCCCTGAGAAAACATAATCTGTTGAAACATGAATTAGCTTTGCTCCAAGTTCCTCACAAGATATAGCTAAATTTCTTGCACCTAAAGCATTAACCTTAAAAGCTCCATCCTTATTTGATTCACAACCATCAACATTCGTAAATGCTGCACAATTAATTACAACATCAGGCTTATATTCATTGAAATATTTTTTAACATCATCAATTTTAGTGATATCTAATTCTTCAACATCAATATATTCAGCTTCTACACCAGCTAAATCAATAGGACATTTACCTATTTCAGCCTCTCCTGTTTCAATTATTGACTTAATTTCATTAGCAAGTTGACCCTTACCACCTGTAACTAATATTTTCATAGTTTAATCCACCTTACTATATTTTATAATTTTAATTCATCAACTATATCCACTAAATATTTACCATATCCAGTTTTTAATAGTGGTTTAGCTAACTCCTTAACTCTTTCTCCACTAATCCAACCTTGTCTATACGCAATTTCTTCTAAACAAGCTATAAATGTACCTTGAGTATTTTGTACAGCTTCTACAAAGTTTGATGCTTGAAGCATTGATTCATGAGTTCCTGTATCAAGCCACGCCATACCTCTTCCTAATAATTGAACCTTTAAAGTTTCCTCTTCCATGAAAATTCTATTTAAATCAGTTATTTCTAATTCTCCTCTAGCTGATGGCTTTAAATTTTTTGCCTTTTCAACTACTGAATTATCATAGAAATATAATCCTGGTACTGCATACTTTGATTTTGGATGCTCTGGTTTTTCTTCTAATGAAGTAACCTTTCCATCTGCATCAAATCCTACAACTCCAAAAGCTCTTGGGTCTTGAACATAATATCCAAATACATATGCACCTTTTTCTAAGTTAGCTGCTGCCTTTAAGTGAGATGAGAAGTTTTGTCCGTAGAATATATTATCTCCTAATATCATTGCTACATTGTCATTACCTATAAACTCTTCTCCTATTATGAAAGCTTCTGCAAGTCCATTTGGTTGCTCTTGAATTGCATATTGAATATCTAATCCTAGGTCACTTCCATCACCAAATAGTTCCTTAAAATTAACTATATCTCTTGGTGTTGAAATAATTAACACCTCTCTTATTCCTGCTAGCATTAATACTGACATAGGATAGTATATCATTGGCTTATCGTATATCGGTACCATTTGCTTTGACATTGCTTTTGTTACTGGATATAATCTTGTTCCTGATCCTCCAGCTAAAATAATTCCCTTCAATAAACTCACCTCTTCTTAAATTTAACATATTGTAATTGTTTAACATTCCAATTTTCATTTTATTATATCATACTTATTCAAATTAGGAAATCATGTAGAAAGTCCTATTTTTTCAAATTATTATGCCAATAATTCTTATTAGCTGAACACCTCAAAATACTTTCTTCAGACATATTTTCATACCTATGTCCTATCTTATTTGCAACAAATCTAACACCAAAATTAGGAATCATATTTAATAAAACTTTAATATTAATCTCCTTGATAGCATTTTTAAAGACAAACAGAGCTAATTCTAATGCACTATTGCCAGCACCAGAACTCTCTATATATTCATGTTGTTTTAAAAATACCCCCTGATCAAAATATCTTTTAAATAATGAACTAAAACTATATTCATGAGAATGAACTACTTCTGCATCCCCACAATACTTTATTCTATATCCTGAATTTATTAGCTTGTATGCAATATACATATCTTCATTGGTTAATAAGTCCTTTTTATCATACCCATTTAACTTAATAAATACTTCTCTTTTTATTGCAGATGCTGCATCTGAATAAAAATATGTCATTATTCCAAGTCTTTGAATATCATTCTTACTTACTATCCTACTTTCTGAAGGGTAATTATTCATTCTTGTATATTTCTCTATAGAATTATTGTCACAAATCTGCCTTGCAAAACTTGCTTCACAATATCCTTTTAAAATATCTTTAGTTAACTTATTTAACCACTCATCATCCTTAATAATTATGTCTTGTGTTATAAAAACAATTACCTCTCCCTCTGATTTATAAATTTCATTCTCTCTTGTTAAGCTGTGTGAAAATTCTATAGGCTTAATCTTATGATAAATTGCATTAAGTTCTTTTAAAATATCCTCACTTTTATCATTAGTATCAGTAAGTATATATCTAATTTCAAAACTTTCAATCTGTTTTTGTTTTAAAAGGCTATTATGCAAACTTTTAATATATTTTTCCCCATTATACAAAGGACATATAATTGAAATTTTCATATATCACCTATTTTCTAGCTAATTTAAATCTAGCACTTTCTTTTGAGAAGTTAACATTATAATACGGATCTAATAACTTATTTCCCCATTTACTTTTAAATAGCTCTACTTCTTTTACAAATCTCTCTACTTTTTCTGAAGTATCTTCTTGCCCTCTTGACTTAGATTCATAATGATAAAGTTCAGCAAATGGATTAAGTACTATTAAATAGCCCTTTTCTCTTATTTTCATACATAAATCAATGTCATTATAGGCTACCTCAAACTCTTCACTTAATCCGCTAACCTCTTCATAAACTGCTTTTCTCATCATCATACATGCTGCAGTTACGGCACTTAAATTTTGAGTTATCATAAGCCTTCCAATATGTCCCACATCATATCTATCTGATTCTTTACCTAAGTGATCAGCAATACCACCTACTCCTAATATTACACCACAATGTTGAACTGAGTTATCTGGATAATATAATTTTGCTCCAACTGCTCCTACACTCTTTCTTTGAGCATGCATTAACATTTCATTTATCCATTTTTCAGTAATTATTTCTACATCATTATTTAACAACAAAATGTATTCTCCTGTTGCATGCTTAACCCCAAAATTGTTTATTGCTGAATAATTAAATTTCTCTTCCCATTTAACAATTTTTATATTTTTATTTTTAGAAAGTTCATCATAGTATTTAAAAGTTGATTTTTTCTCACTATTATTTTCTACAATGACAATTTCATAATTCTTATATTCAGTTTTATTTACTATAGAATTTATGCACGTTTTTAAAGTATTTACTTCATCTTTGTTAGGAATAATAATTGATACTTTAGGTTCACCAATAATGTCAAAGTCTACCTTATATGATCCACTAAATTTACCTGGCTTAACTATTCCACTTTCACCAATTCTCTCTAAATGAGCTCTTAATGCATTTTCCGCAGCAATTAATGCATATGGTTTAGCATCAATTCCTGCTGCTGTTGACTCACTATGAACTCTCCAGTGATACAATACTTTTGGTATGTGAATAACTTTCTTTGCCTTTTCTGTTAATCTTAATATCATATCATAATCTTGACTTCCATCAAACTTACTATTAAAGTATCCTACCTTATCTAACAACGCTTTTGAAAAAACTGAAAAGTGAGTTATATAATTATAACTTCTTAAAGTATCCGGTGCCCAATCTTGCTTAAAGTGAGGCCCAAAAAACTCTAAATCATTTTCATCAGTTTTATCTTCATCTGAATACATAAACTCAACATCTCTATCTTCATTCAAGACCTTAACATATTCAAACAGTGCATCATGAGTTAATAAATCATCATGATCTAGCAAAGCTACAAACTCTCCTGTTATGATTTTTAATCCTTCATTTGTATTACCTGAAATCATGTAATTTTCTTTTAAAAAGTTAACCTTTATTCTGTTATCTATCTTTATATACTCATTTAACATTTTAAGAGTCTCTTCACTCTTACTTGCTCCATCAGCAATACATAGCTCCCAGTTGGTATAGGTTTGATTTCTAACAGACTCAATCATAACTCTTAAAAACTCTGGCTTAGTGTTATAAGTTGGTACAACTATACTTATTTTAGGATTATATTCAAACTTATGTTTTCTTTGTAAGTCTAATTCCTCTTCAGTTGCACAATTTTGAAGAAACCATGTATTGTAATCTATGCCTGCTTCAACTTCATGTCCTTTCATTATTTTATTTTTAGTTCTATGAAAAGTATAAGCAACTCCATTCTTTTGAACTTCTTTTATACCCTTTTTAATACTCATCATATTAAGTAATCCTAGGGCTCTTTTCATCTTATTATTCTTTATTCCTAAAGCTAAGCTTTTAATATTTAAACTAACTTTTTCAACTTCATTATCTGCTTTAAATATCAAAATTGCTCTATTACTATAAGGAATTACGACTTGAAATCCACAGTCATCTGATCCCTCTTCTTGATCAAACTTATTAAATAAATCAACTCTTTTTTCTACTTTGTTAAACTTTACATTATCAACATCTTTAACCGATATTTCTACCTTTTTGCATCCTCTTTTAAAAGCCCACCCTATAATATAAGCCTCATCCTCTTTTCTAATAACTTTATCTATAAAAT
>JBOFQV010000201.1:0-4701 GCA_051650705.1 Clostridium sp. | reverse complement strand
TATTAAATTGAGTGTGTATTTTTAATACAAATTTAGGTGGTACCGCGAAACTTAACCCTTCGTCCTAAAAATTAGGACAAGGGTTTTTTTATATATAAAATAAGGAGGAGAATAATATGAAACTAACAGGAGCAGAAATTACAATTAAATTATTGGAGGATGCAGGAGTAAAAGTCATTGCTGGTATTCCTGGTGGTTCAAACCTCCCACTTTACAATGCACTTTATAAAAGTAATATAAATCATATTTTAGCAAGACATGAGCAAGGAGCTGGATTTATAGCTCAAGGTATGGCACGTTCCTCAAATGAAGTTGGAGTTTGCTTTGCTACATCAGGTCCTGGTGCTACAAATCTTGTTACAGCTTTAGCTGATGCAATGATTGATTCCATCCCTATTATTGCTATTACTGGACAAGTTCCCTACCCTATGATTGGAACTGATGCTTTTCAAGAAATAGACATCTATGGAATGACACTTCCTATAACAAAGCATAACTACTTAATTTCAAATGTAGAAGAGTTATTTTATGTAATACCAAGAGCATTCGAAATTGCTTTAGAGGGAAGACCAGGCCCTGTACTAATTGATATACCAAAGGACATACAAAATCAAATATATGAAATTGAAGAATGGCCAGAGTTTAATATAACTCTTAAAAAATCACCTTCCCCTTCTATAGAAAAACTAGAGAAAATTGCAAGTATTATTAATAATGCCAAGCAGCCTTTAATATATGCAGGTGGAGGAGTTAAGCTTTCAAACACATCATCCTTAGTATCAGAGCTTAGCCATAAAAATTCTATTCCAACAGTTTTAACATTAATGGCACTTGATACATTAAGAAAAGAAGATCCATTAAATTTAGGAATGCTTGGGATGCATGGTCAACCCTATACTAATTATCTAGTTGATAAGGCTGATGTTATTATTGTTTTAGGAGCACGTTTTGATGATAGAGCTACAGGACTAATTGGTAAGTTCTGTGAAAATGCAACAATTATTCATATAGATATTGATGGTGCTGAAATAAATAAATTAAAATCTACCCACATATCAATATCCTGTAGCTTAGATGCCTTTTTAACTTCAATCATTCCTCTTATAGATAAAAACCCTAGAGAGGATTGGCTAAATACTATTAATGAATATAAAAACGACTTTAAAGAAATACTTCCTCCAAAGGAAGATAAGCTTCATGCAGTTAATATTATTAAAACTATTTCCTCACTTTGTTCTGATGACACTATTGTTACTACTGATGTAGGACAACATCAAATGTGGGTAGCACAACATTTTTCATTTAAAGGAAATAAAACATTCCTAACATCTGGTGGACTTGGAACAATGGGATTTGGAGTACCTGCTGCAATTGGAGCTGCACTAAAAAATCCAGCTAAAGATGTAATGTGCTTTACTGGAGATGGTTCAATTTTAATGAATATTCAAGAATTAGCAACAATAAAGGATCACAACTTAAATGTTAAAATTATCATTTTAAATAATCATCATTTAGGCCTTGTACGTCAACAGCAAGAACTGTTCTATGATAACAATATTATGGCATCAAAATTTATTTCAAATCCTGATTTCACTATAATAGCTAAGGGCTTTGGAATTGAAGCTATCGATATATTAGAAGATGACACTTTAGAACAAACTTTAGAAAGAACATTAACTAAAAAAGGACCTCTTCTAATTAATATTAATATTAAAGAGGATGATAATGTTTTACCAATGGTTCCTCCTGGAAAAGAAAATACTGTTATGATAATAGAATAAAATATTTTAGGGTGTTTAACTTTTATATAGTTTTCACCCTTTTTAATTAAAAACTCTATATACTATTAAAATTTAAAAGCAAAAAAACACTTTGATATAAAATCAAAGTGTTTTTTACTACTTAATAAATAAATAGTTATATATTATAATTTAGCTTACTTTATTTTTAAGTCTTAGCTTATCAGCTATTATTGCAATAAACTCACTATTAGTTGGCTTTCCTTTATCATGTTGAACTGTATACCCAAATAATTTGTTAATTGCATCAACTTGACCTCTACCCCAAGCAACTTCTATAGCATGTCTAATTGCTCTTTCAACTCTTGAAGCAGTAGTATTGTATTTCTTAGCTATTGAAGGATATAATTCCTTTGTTACAGCTGATAATAATTCCATATCATTAACAACCATAGTAATAGCTTCTCTTAAATACATATATCCCTTTATATGAGCTGGAACACCAATTTCATGAATAATAGTTGTTATTTCTGATTCTAAATCAACTGGACCTTTTCTTGCTGATGGTGTTGATATATGTCTTTCTATACTTTCACTAGTAGAACTTCTCTTTACACCTTCATTTGTAATTACATTATTGAACATTTCTCTAATTCTTGTTGTAAATACATCCATGTCAAAAGGTTTTACTACGTAATAATCTGCACCTAAGTTTATAGCTCTTTGAGTTATTTTATCTTGTCCAACTGCAGATAATACTATGATTCTTGGCATTATTTCTAAATCCATAGTATTTAACTTATCAAGCACACCTAACCCATCAAGATGTGGCATGATTATGTCTAAAACAACTAAATCTGGCTTCTTTTCTTGAATTAACTCTAAAGCTTCTCTACCATCTTTTGCAATCCCTGTAACAACAATATCTTTTTGATTTAGTAAGTAATCGCTTAAAATGCTACAAAATTCTTTGTTGTCATCAGCAATTACTACTGATATTTTTGAATCTACCATATTCTTCTCCCCTTAATCCATTTTTTTCCACACTGTACAATTCCATACAGCTTATTAAAATCCTCTTTTTTTCTAATTATTTAACAAATTATTTATGACTAATTCATTTTTTCTTTAAATTACTTCAACCTATTTATATTATACTTAAAATATACCATACTTTTAGCAAATTTTAAATACATATTAAACAGATAATTAAAAATAAATTAATTTAAATAAAATTTTGTATAAAATAATTACCATCATTTGTAAATTATACACTTTTTATATCATTCTGTAAAGTGATTTATTGTATTTTTTTCCTTTTTTTCTTTAAAAATTTGCCCAAAGCATATGCTTTGAGCAAATTTTCTATTTTATTACTCCAGCATCTTGTAACATCCACTCGATATAGATTCCATAACCAGTGTCAGGTTTATTAATTAATACATGAGTAACAGCTCCAACAATTTTCCCATTTTGTATAATAGGGCTTCCACTCATTCCTTGAACAATTCCTCCAGTTTTCTCTAAAAGTCTTTCATCTGTTACTTTAATTACCATACTTTTAGGCCCTGATGACTCTTGTTGTAATAATTTTGTTATTTCAATTTCATACTCTTGAGGGCCATTTTCATCAACAGTAGTTATAATAGTTGCTTTACCTTCTTTTATTTCGTCCCTAAACCCTACCTTATAACTTTTATTATCACATTTAAAACTATCATTAACTTTTCCAAAAATACCGCATTCCGTATTTTTAGCTATATTTCCAACTGGGATATTTTCATTCATAAAAATCCCTTTTAACTCACCTGGATCTCCTTTCTCCCCTCTTTTTACACTAATTATAGATGAGTCAAATAATTCTCCCTCTTTAATTCCAAAGGTTTTATTTGTATCTGCATCTGTAATTGGATGACCTAATGCACCAAACTTTCCAGAATTTTTTTCATAAAAAGTCATGGTACCTACTCCAGCCATTGAATCCCTTACCCACAACCCTAATTTATATTCTTCATCTTTTTCCTTTATAAGATTTATTTCTTTCTTTAATTTCTCATCTTCTCTTTTAATCTCTATTGTAACTTTTTCTTCCTTTGTATTTTTTACTTTTTTAACTAAATCCTTAGAATTTTTTATTGTCTCTCCATTATAAGACAATAAAACATCACCAATTCTAATATCTCCACCCTTTGCAGGTGATTCAACTCTATCATTATTTATTGCTATATCTGAAAAACCAACAACTAAAACCCCTTCAGATGATATTCTTACCCCAACTGGCACTCCACCAGCTACTACTTCCAAATTTGATACTTTAAGGACCTCCACACTTTTTACTGGAATTAAACCTAATATACTAATATTAAATCCATCTTCTGTTTCACTAGCTTTTCCTAAAGGGCCTAAAGTACTTGCAAAGGTTGCAACATCTTTACCACTTGATACATAAAGTTTATCTGGTATTTTTTTTAAAGCTAAACATGTCATTAAAACTAAAATTAACAATGGAGTTAGTATAATACTAAGACCTTTGAATATTTTACTTTTCATTTCATCTCCTCCTTTGCTTTGTTTTTAGTTTGCCTTATGACAAGCTATTTATGTTATTAGTTGTTTTCTATAAAAGTAAGTTTTTCACATAAAATATTTAATTGCACAAAAAAAATAAAACCACTGTATTGTGATTTTATTTTTTCCGAAATTTTACTAAATTATTCCTATTAAAAACTTTTAATTTCTTCCTTTTTTCTCTCAGAAAGGTCATACATTTCTTTGACATTTTCTAAGGTTGCATCACTAACATTATCTCCACCAAGCATTGTAGCAACTTGATATATTTTTTCATCTTTTGAAAGAATTTTTATTTTAGTAAATGTTTTTTCATTTTCTACTTGTTTAGACACAAAATAATGTTCATCAGATAGTATTGCAATTTGAGGTAGATGAGTTATACATAAAACTT
>JBOFQV010000200.1:0-2381 GCA_051650705.1 Clostridium sp. | reverse complement strand
GAACCTTAGCGAGAGTATAAATTATCTTATTAATACTTATAGAATAATTAAGGGGTACGCTATTGGAGTTGCCTTAAGCCTTGATAAACAGGTGGATGAGGAAATTATGATTAGGGTAATTCAAGGCTTTAGTAAGGAGAAGGAACATAATAAGGTTTTGGATGGGGTAATTGGGAACTGATAACAGTGGCTTTTGCCACTTTTTTTTTATACAAAATCCTTGCAAAATTAACAGTTTTATAGGTATAATCAATATGTGTTAAGGGGGAATTAACAACCTTTTAACATGAAGTTAACATAATACATAATTTAATATGCAGTATTCACTGCAAAAACATATGCAAGGAGTCGTCAGTAATGAGCAATTTTGAAATTTTTGCTGGAGTGTTTGGAGGCTTAGGTTTATTCCTTTATGGAATGAAGCAAATGGGTGATGGTCTTGAGAAGGTTGCTGGAGAAAAGATGAAGGCAATACTTGAGAAAATCACTGGTAACAGGATTATGGGGGCATTAGTTGGAACAATTGTTACAGCTATTATTCAAAGCTCTAGTGCCACTACTGTTATGGTTGTAAGCTTCGTAAATGCTGGGTTAATGTCCTTAACTCAAGCAACAGGAGTTATTCTTGGGTCTAATATTGGGACAACAATCACAGCACAAATGGTTAGTTTTGACCTTGAGGTAATAGCACCAATATTCATTGGATGTGGTGTAATAGCAATGATGTCCACTAAGAACAAAAAGGTTAAGGAAATTTCAATAATAGCAGTTGGCTTTGGTATATTATTCATGGGAATGGGTATGATGTCATCATCAATGAAGCCAGTAGCTGAGCTACCTATATTTGGAGAATTCATTGTTTTAGTTGGAAATAATCCTTTCCTTGGGGTGTTAGTTGGAATTGTTATGACAGCAATACTTCAAAGTTCATCAGCAACTACTGGAATATTAGTTGCATTAGCTTCAGTGGGAACAATAACAATAGATGTTGCCTTCCCTATAATTTTAGGATGTAATATAGGAACGTGTGTTACAGCAATTATTGCAGCAATTACAGCTAATAGAACAGCTAAAAAGGCAGCCTTATTACATTTACTATTTAAGATATTTGGGACAATCATTTTCTTACCATTTGCAGCTCAAGTGGTTGATATAGTTACAAATATGACACCAGATAATGTGGGAAGACAAGTTGCAAATGCACATACAATCTTCAACATTGTTATAACCTTTGTAATGTTACCTGTTTCAGGATATGTGGTTAAGTTGGTTGATAAAATCCTTCCTGATGTAGAGGAAGAGAAGAAGGATGGAGCTATTTATCTTGATAAGAAGATATTAGATACACCAGTTTTAGCTTGTGGACAAGTTGCAAAGGAAACTCTAAGAATGGCAAACAAAACTAAGGCAAACTTTGAGCTTGCAATAGATGCTTTCTTTAATGGGGATGAGGACAAGTTCCATACAGTTGTTGAAAATGAAAAAATGATTAATAGATTAGAAAAAGAAATTACAGAATATTTAATAGATGTTTCTCAATGTGATTTACCAAAGGTGAATGCAGAGCTTATTAGTGAAACCTATCATGTTATTAATGATTTAGAGAGAATAGGTGATCATGCTGAAAATATAGTTGAGCTTGCAGCTTTAAAGCATAATGAGGGTATAAAAATTACTGGAGATGCTTTAAAGGAAATTGAGGAAATTTCTACAGCAGCAATTAAATCCTTAGAGCTTGCCATTGAAAGCTATGAAAGCTATGGCAATGGAGATCAAGTTGTTAATGATGAAATTGATATGATTGAGGAAAAGATTGATAGGCTTGAAAAGGTGTATAGAGAGAATAATATTAAGAGACTTAATGAGAAAGCTTGTAATGCTAAGTCTGGAAGTATTTTCTTTGATTTAATTTCAAATCTTGAGAGAATTGGTGATCATGCCAATAATATTGCTACTGTAAAAGATAATGAAAAATTAGGAGCATACTAGATTTAAAGTGTGCACTAAAAAAGGGAGCACACTAGGTTAAAAAATATTTGTTGCTTATTCCGTCGTATGCACTCCAAGTCAACGCACCAAATTTTTTTTAACCTTCATCATGTTCTTTCCCTAATTTAAAAGTTATCAATTACAACTTTAAAACTCTTAAGAGTTTTTTTTAAAATCTATTCAGCACAGCTGAATTCAATGATTGAAATGAATAAACCATCAATTTAGAGAAAAGACAGCAATAGGGATAAAAGTTTTTATGGCGTCGACTTGGAGCGTGCGACGGAGAAAGCAAGAAAAACTTTTATCCCAGTGTGCTCTCTAAATTAAATTCACACTTTAAATCTTTTATTCATCAAGCATACTTGCATATAGGTCAAAATGCTTTTGAC
>JBOFQV010000199.1:0-3177 GCA_051650705.1 Clostridium sp. | reverse complement strand
TATTCTTTTTATATTTCTTATAAAATTTTGATTTACGTTGATAAATATCAGTTAAAACTAATACTACACCTTGATATACTCCATACAATAAGTAATACACAGTTAGTCCATGCCACACCCCCATAATAAACATTGTTATTATTTGAGCCACATGTGAAGCTTGAACTCTACTTTTAAATCTCTTCTTTCTCATTGAGCTTAATACAAATCTTGAGAAAATGTAGTCTCCAAACCATCTTGATAAGCTTATATGCCATCTTGTCCAAAACTCTTTCATGTCCTTACTTAAAAATGGCTTATTAAAGTTATCTGGAGTTTTTATTTTTAAAATATAACTTGTACCAACTGCAAACAAACTATATCCTGCAAAATCAAAGAATAAAAACAATGTATAAGCATACATGTAACTTATTGAATTTCCAAAAGTTATTCCATCACTTATATTCATCAACCAATAGGTATCAATAATAAAAGCAAGCACAAACTTATACAAAGCGCCTTGAGCTATTTTCCTTATTCCAGGCAACAAATATTCATTAATATATTCTTCTCTTCCTATCTTCTTATTTAAATTTTCTTCAAATCTTCTCCACCTATCTATTGGCCCTGAGCTTATGGTTGGAAAAAAAGTTGTAAAATAAAATAACTTCTTTAAATTTATCTCTTTAATTGCTCCATCATAAATTTCAATAATCATTCCAAGCACCTTAAAGGTTAAATAAGATATTCCTACAAACCCAAAGCCTGTTGTCCACCCTGTAATTTTTATTGCTAGCTTACAGAAAATTAATGGTGCAAGTGCTAAAAATAAATATCCCCAATATACATACTTACTTTCATTTTTCTTTCTAATCTTTAGATAAGTAAAAATAATAAATATTTCAAATACTACATAACCAACTAAATATCTCATATTCACAGTCATTCCTATAATTAGAAATAACATAAATAATGATACTATTCCACCATATAAATTAGTTGACTTTCCTCTTAAGCCTAAAATCACTGCTGGAATAAGACATAAAATTAAGATATACAAATAAAAAAAGTCACCATATTGAACAAAAGTCATAGTGTCTCCTCCACTAGCTTTTTCCTATCAATTTTCCCATTTATATTAGTTGGAAACTCTTTAATTACTTTTATATTTCTTGGAATCATATATGATGGAATTAGCTTTCCTAGCTTTTCTTTAATCATTATTGAATTTTTCAAATTTCCTAATGTACTTTCTTCCTTTAAAGTTACAAAGGCTGTTAAATGAGATAGCTTATCCTCCTTATAAACTGGAACAACCGCTGAATTTTTTATATTTTCAACCTTATTTAAGTTATTTTCAATGTCCTCAATTTCTATTCTGAAGCCATTTAGCTTAATTTGAAAATCCTTTCTTCCACAATAATATAAGTTCCCATTACAGTAAAATCCTAAGTCACCAGTTTTATATGCATTATGAACTTCTCCATTATATTCTTCCTTATAAAAAACCTTTTGGGTCATTTCATCATTATTTAAATATCCTTTACTTACACTTGGACCTACTATTACTATTTCTCCTTTTTCCCCATCCTTAACTTCCCTTCCCTCTTCATCAACAACCTTAACTAATGAAGTTTCTAGTGGATATCCTATAGGTAAGCTTTTTTCATCCTCTAAATGTGTATAATTCATATCATTTATTGTTACTGCAACAGTCGCTTCTGTTGGTCCATATCCGTTAATTACTCTTGTTAGTGGAAATCTATATAATAACTCCTTGCATAAAGTTTTTGGTAAAACTTCTCCTATAAAAATCATTGCATCTAGTGTTGGAATCATATTTTGAGTAAACTCTCCATTACTTATACATAAATTAGCTAGTGATGGTGTTGATACCCATATATTTAACTCACTTCTTTTTAATTCTTCAAATAATAGCTTCATATTTTCTAAAGTCTTTTTAGGAATACTATATAGTGTTTTCCCATATATAAGCCCTGGATAAATTGATGTAACTGATAAATCAAAAGAGTATGCAGCAACATTCATTATCCTTCCTGGAGCATCATCTAAATTTAAATATTCACTAATCCAATCCACAAATTTGTCTAAGTTGTTTGGAGAAATCTGAACTCCCTTTGGATTCCCTGTACTTCCTGATGTGAAAAGTACATATGCATTTTCATCTCCTTTAACCCATTCTTCCTTTACAACTGTTTGTCCACTAAATTTTTCTTTTACCTCTTCAATGTGTTGTGGATTTAATTCTTTAATATTTTCAAATCTCTCTTCAGTAAAATTGAAAATAACATTCCCTTTAACTTCATCTATTATTTTTTGTACTCTTTCTTTTGGATAGCTTATATCCACTGGAATGTATGCTCTTCCTGACTTTAATGCCCCAATTAAGCATGGCATTATTAGATTTTCCTTATTTCCATATACTATAATTGGTGTTTTATCACTCTTAAAATTTTCTATTAAATAAACTGCTATTGCTTCTGAAACCTCTTCTAATTCTCTATAGCTTAGCTCTTCTCCATTGCATATTAATGCTATTCTTTCTTCTTTTGAATACTTCTTTATAGCCTCAATTATTCTCATACCTGTTCTCCTTAAAATTGATTATATACAAATGGAATTTGCTTCAATGGCACAAATACCATAAAAACTACTATTATGATTAGAACTATTGTAAGTGTTACACTAAATTTCAATTCTTTATTTGTCTTTAAATTCTTTATAAAGTTTTTCATCTACTTCTAACCATCCTTCCCATCCAAAATGTGCATGATCATACATGTAGTAATTTGTATACTCTTTATCCTTTAAATTTAAAACCTTAAAGCCTCTCTTTTCTGAAATCTCCTGAACTTTGTTATAAAATTCATCTCTTTTTTCCTTTGTTAATCCAACATAGTCATACCACTTCCCACATGTTGGCATCAAAATTATATATGGCTTTATTCCTTGGTCATCACAAGTATCTAAGAATATTTCTAAATCCTGAAATTCTTTAGATTCTATAAGTTTTATATTTTTTTGAGAATCCTTTTTACTATTTTCAATTTTTGCAATACTGTTTAAATAGTATTCTTGATTTATTCCGTATTTCTCATTTAATCCTTTTTTCTTTGCTTGCTCTAAAGCTTTTTTATTTTCTTCTTCCCAATTAATTTCTTTCAATGGTTTTGATTT
>JBOFQV010000198.1:0-11366 GCA_051650705.1 Clostridium sp. | reverse complement strand
ATAGAATTTATATTAATTTCTGTAACCCATGGCCAAAGGAAAGACATAAAAAAAGAAGGTTAACGCATAATAGACAATTAGAGAAGTATAAAACCTTTTTACGTCCAGAAGGAGAGATTTGGTTTAAAACAGATGACGATCCTCTTTTTGAGGAATCACTTGAATACTTTAAGGAAAGTGGATTTAATATTGAATATATTACTTACGATCTTCATAAAAGTGGATTTAAGGGAAATGTTGTAACAGAGCATGAAAAAATGTTTACTGGTATGGGTATTAAAACTAAATTTTTAATTGCAAAACAACAGTAACAAAATATTGAGATTTGCATATACTAATATTAGAATACCTCCAAACATTATATAAATAAATATTAATAAAATAAAGTGAGTAGAAAATTTCTACTCACTTTATTTTTAATTAATTGAAATTTGTATTTTTTCTATTCTTTTTTCATCTAATTTTAAAACCTTAAATAATAAGTTTTCATGTTTTATTTCAATTATATCCTCTTCTCTAGGAACAGTTCCTAAAAGTTCCATAATAAATCCACCAATAGTGTCAGTAGATTCTGATTGAAGACATAAACCTAAGGCATCATTAACTTCATCAATAGTTAAAAGTCCGCTTACTACATAGGATGACTTGTCCAATTTCTCGATTTCAGGCTCATCTTCATCAAACTCATCTGAAATGTTTCCAACTACCTCTTCTATTAAATCTTCCATAGTAACAATACCAGAAAAACCACCATACTCATCAATTAAAATTGAGAAATAGTTTTGAGATTCCTTTAAAGCCTTAAATAACTTATCTATTGAATTAGTTTCAGGTGCAAAAAAAGGTTTTCTAAGCAAATCCTTAATTGAGATATTTTCAACACCTTTAGTTACAACAGAGCTAAATAAATCTTTCATATAAAGTATACCAATTATATTATCAATATCCTCTTCATAAACAGGTATTCTTGAAAAGTTTTCTTTTAGAATTAAATTTATATTATTCTTTAATGAACAGTTAGCTTCAATCATAAATACTTCTGTTCTTGGAGTCATAATTTCTTTAGCCAATTTATCATCAAATTCAATTACACTATCAATCATTTCTCTTTCAATTTCATTTATTGCACCTTGTTCCTCACCAAGCTCAATAAGAGATTTTAATTCTTCACGAGAGACTCTTT
This sequence comes from Clostridium sp., assembly GCA_051650705.1. Taxonomy (GTDB): domain Bacteria; phylum Bacillota; class Clostridia; order Clostridiales; family Clostridiaceae; genus Clostridium. Next base: position 10,183 of record JBOFQV010000198.1, on the reverse strand, counting down.
CTTCAAGATTTTCAGCCTTCATACCAATAATTCTCAATAAAATATTAGTAGATCCAGATAAAAATAAAACAAAAGGTTTAGCAAGTTTTGAAATGAAGGTAATTGGTTTTACAGAAAACATTGCTATTGCTTCAGCTTTTTGAAGAGCTATTCTTTTTGGTAATAATTCTCCTAAAACTAATGTGATGTAGGAAATTAAAATTGTAACTAAAAATAGTGCAATATTATCTGCATAAGGAACATTAAAGTCCTTTAAAGTTTCTGCAAAGCTTCCAGAAATGGAGGTTGCAGCAGATGCAGAAGCAAAAAATCCTGCAAGAGTAATGCCTACTTGAATTGTAGCTAAAAAGTTACTAGGCTCTTTAATTAATTCATTAATTAATTGAGCTTTCTTGTTTCCATTTTCAGCTAAAAGATTGATTTTAGTTTTATTTAGTGACACTATCGCCATTTCTGCACTAGAAAAAAATGCATTAACAAAAACTAAAATAAAAATTAAGATAAAACTGCCACTCGGGCTTGCGTCCATTAGGTTTTCCCCCTTTAAATGTTAAATTATTTATATTAATATATTAAGTTTATCACAAAAAATATTCATAAACAAATTATGGCAGAAGAATTTAGGGTCAAAAATCTTCAAATTTGACAAAGGGGGAAAAGGAATATTATGTACATGCTTCAAGCTTTAAAATGCATTGATTTACCATTGACAACATTATAAGAAACTGTTAACTTATTAAAGTATGTTTTTACTAAGGAGGAAATTAATAATGGATAGAAAAGAAGTTAAAATTGTTACTGCAGATCCATCAGCTTTAGGATTATTTGGACTAGCAGTTATTACACTAGTTGCTTCATCACAAAAGTTAGGATTAACAGAGGGTGTATCTCTAGTACTACCTTGGGCAATATTTTTAGGAGCAACAGCTCAATTATTTGCATGTATAAATGATTTTAAGCATGATAACACATTTGGAGCTACAGCATTTGGTGCATATGCATTCTTCTGGTACTCAATGGGAATGACATGGCTAATTCAAAATGGTGTTTTTGGAGAAAAGCTTGCACAAACAGCTGATGCTAAGCAATTAGGATTTGCTTTCTTAGCTTACTTAATTTTTACACTATTTATGACTATTGGAGCAATGGAAACTCATAAGGTATTATTCTCAATATTTGTTTTCATAGACTTCCTATTTATAGGATTAGCTTTAAATGCATTTGGAGTAATGCCACATGCAATGCATAACTTAGCTGCATACTCAGAGCTTATTATTGCAATACTTTCATTCTATGGATCTGCTGCTGCAGTATTAAATAAGCATTTTGGAAGAGTATTCTTACCAGTTGGAAAGCCATTTGGTATATTTAAAAAGTAATTAATTAAACCATGCAAATTTTGCATGGTTTAATTTTATATTTTTTGAGAAAAATATCTTTGAATAATAATATAAGGAGAGAATGTTATGTCAAAGAAAAAGAATATGGATACTATTTTAGAAAGTATGGATAAGAAATCAAATGAATCTTTAAAGTCAAAGCATGGCTATAAAGGGGATAATACAGAAAAGTTTACAGCTACTAAGAGACATCTGTAAAGTTTAAGGCTATGAAATTTTAAATTTCATAGCTTTTTTTCATAAACATTATGTATAATGAGAAGGAAGGTGGTGAATCTTTTGGAGGATAATCGTTTATATATGAATTATATAAGCATTGCAAGGGGATTTAAGGATGAAAGAAATGATTTAAAAGCGTTAAAGTTTTATAAAAAGGCCTATAATACTGAATTTGGGAAAAAAGACATTGAGCTAATTTATGATTTGGCTTTAATGTTTGATAAATTAGGCCAAAGAGATCTTGCAAAGAAAAAGTATGAAGAAGTTTTAAAAATTGATAATAAAGAAGCAAGAGCTTATTATGGTATAGGAACAATTTTTGATGAGGAAGAAGATTATAAAGAAGCAATAAAATATTATAAGAGAGCAATCGAAATTGATGATAAATATGATAGAGCATATTTCTTTTTATCAAATGCCTATGATGAAATGGGAGAAAAAGAAACAGCTATTAAGCTTTATAAAAAGACCTTAGAATTAGTTCCAAATGATTTGTGGGCAAATGCTAACCTTGGATGTATATTAGAGGAAGTGGGAGAGAATGAAGATGCATTAAAGTATTTAAAAAAGGCATTAGAAATAAATCCAACTCACTTTAGAATTCTATTTAATATGGGAGTTGTTTTGGGGAAGCTTAATAAAATAGAAGAAGCAAAAAAGTATTATGAAATGTCAATTGAAGAGGATGAATTTTATCCTTATTCATACTTGAATTTAGCTGTTCTTTATAAAAATGAAGGTGATTATTTAAAAGGTATAGATATTTTATCAAATGGAATATTAAATAATCCTGAACAGGGTTTTTTATATTATAATAGAGCCTGTTTTTTAGTTCATTTAAAGAATTATAGAGATGCATTGATGGATGTAGCTATAAGTATTAAGTGTAATGAATTTTTTAGGGAATATGCTATAGAGGATAAGGAACTTTTACCATTAAAAGAATTGGAAAATTACAAAAGTGTTTTAGGAGAAAAAAATGAATTATAAAGAATATTTAAGCCTAGCTGAGGATGAACATTTAGAAAAAATAAATAAGGGAAGAGAAATAGCAAAGTTATCTAAGGAAATTAAAGATAAGGTTAAAAATATTAATGAAAAAGTTAATATTATTGTTTTTAGTGAAACTAGATGTGGAGATGCAGCTACTGCTATTCCATATTTAATGGATATGGTAAAGGAAAACAACAATATTATAGTAGATATATTAAGAAAAGAAGGAAATGAGAAAAAGCTTAAAAATCTTTCAGGAGAAGAAAGAATTCCAACATTTATTAGAGTAAATGAAAATGGTGAAGCCATAAAAAGCTTTATTGAGTTTCCAAAGGGAGTTAAAGAAGATATAAATAAAAATGAAGATAATAAAGAGAAAATAGTTGAAGAATTTAGAAATGGAAAGTATAGTAAAGAGTTAGAAAAAGAAATATATGAGCTAATTAAGTAGTTGAAAGGAAATAAAATTTATGGGAAAAATATTAGTTTTAGCTGAAAAACCTTCTGTGGGAAGGGAACTTGCTAGAGTATTAAAGTGTAGAAATAATAAGGGAGCTTTTATAGAGGGAGATAAATATATTGTAACTTGGGCACTTGGTCATCTTGTGGGATTAATGGATCCTGAAGGGTATGGAGATAAGTATAAAGAGTGGAATATGGAAACTCTACCAATGCTACCAAGCTACATGAAATTAACTGTGTTAAAGAAGACAGGAAAGCAATTTAATGAGGTTAAAAGACAATTGTTAAGAGCAGATGTCAATGAAATTGTTATTGCAACTGATGCTGGGAGAGAAGGGGAATTAGTTGCTAGATGGATAATTGAGAAGGTTGGTGTTAAAAAGCCAATTAAGAGATTATGGATTAGCTCTCAAACAGATAAGGCAATTATTGAGGGATTTAAGAATTTAAAACCAGGAGCAAATTATGAAAATCTTTATAAGGCTGCTGTATGTAGAGCAGAGGCAGACTGGATTGTGGGATTAAATGCTACAAGAGCATTAACTTGCAAATATAATGCTCAGCTTTCAGCAGGAAGAGTACAATCTCCAACCTTATCAATAATAGTGGAAAGGGAAGAGGAAATAAGAAAATTTGTTCCTAAAAAATTCTATACTGTTGGAGCAGGTGATTCTAATGGTGTTCACTATTCCTTTAAGAACAAAAGTGGAGAGGATAGATTCTGGAACAAAGAAGAAGCTGAAAAAATTAAAAATAAACTATCAGGTAGTGGAAAAATTATTGATGTAATTGAAAAGGAAAAGAGGGAATTCTCTCCAGCGCTATATGATTTAACAGAGCTTCAAAGAGATTGTAATAGACTTTATGGATTTACTCCAAAGCAAACCTTAAATATTATGCAAAGACTTTATGAAAATTACAAAATACTTACTTATCCAAGAACAGATTCAAGATATATTTCAGATGATATAGTAGGGACTTTAAAGGATAGAATAAAAGCTGTTGCAATAGGCGAAAATAGATTAGTTTGTGATGGAATATTAAAGGATGGAATATTAAAGGATGGAATAAGAGCTGGAAAGCATTTTGTTGATAATAATAAGGTTTCAGACCATCATGCCATAATTCCAACAGAGGAGAGAGGAAATGTTGCATTATTAAGCAGTGATGAAAGAAAGGTTTATGAGTTAGTTGTAAAGAGATTTTTAAGTGTTATGCTTCCTCCATATGTATATATAGAAACAAAAATTAAAGCTGAGGTTAATGGAGAAGCTTTAGAGGCAAAAGGAAAGGTAGTTAAGGATTTAGGCTTTAAAAAGCTATATAAATCAGTAGACAAGGAAGAGTCACAAAAGTTACCTAAAATAAATAAAGGTGATGAAATTTTAATTACATTTCTATCAGTGTCTGAGGGAGAAACTCTTCCACCACAAAGATTTACAGAAGCGTCACTGTTATCTGCAATGGAAAATCCTCAAAAGTATGTTTCATTAGGAAAGGATGCCTCAAAAACCTTAAATGAAACTGGTGGACTTGGAACTGTTGCAACTAGAGCTGATATTATTGAAAAGTTATTTAATTCCTTTGTAATAGAGAAGAAGGATAAGTATATTGTACCAACATCAAAGGGAAAACAACTTATAGAGCTGGTTCCTAAGGAGTTAAAATCACCATTACTTACTGCAAAGTGGGAGAAAAGATTAGAAGAAATAAGCAAGGGAAATGGAAATCCAAAGGACTTTGTAAATGAACTTAAAAAATATGCGTCATCTTTAGTGGAAGAAATAAAACATGATGCAAGTAAGTTTGTACATGATAATAAAACAGGAAAGAAGTGCCCTAATTGTGGTAAATACCTTCTAGAGGTTAAGGGGAAAAATGGAACACTTAATGTGTGTCAAGATAGAGAATGTGGCTATAGAGAAAATGTAGCAAGAACAACTAATGCAAGATGTCCTGAATGTAAAAAGCGTTTAGAGCTTAGAGGAAAGGGCGATGGACAAATTTATGTTTGTGTAAATACAAATTGTAATTTTAGAGAAAAAGCATCAGTATTTAATAAAAGATTTGATAAGAAGTCAGATAAGGTTAATAAAAAAGAAGTTAATAACTTAATGAAGAAAATGAAGAAAGAGGCTGAAGAAGAGATGAATAATCCTTTTGCAGATCTTTTAAAGGGATTCAATAAGTAGTTTAAAATGAACTTTAACATGGGGCTGTATATATTCAGCCCCATATTATAATTAGAGAATCTTTTTTGAGGGAATTATAAGTTTATGATATGTCTCATCAAAAATTTCTCTTTTTATTATATATAGATCCTTTAAATCATCATGTCTTAATGCAAGCATGTCTCCAATTAGACCAGACATGTAATTCTCTCTATCCCATGCTGTGAAAACCTTAGTGTTTTTAAGTAATGGCTTAGCATAAATAGGAATACTACTAGTAGCTTTGCATTGATAAGCAAGTTTTGTAATGCAAATAGTTTCGCCAGTAATTTTATTTCTAACATGAGGATTGTACTCAAAATCTAATGAGTAAGGGGCATTTATAGGTAAATAGCTTTTTAAAAACTTAGTTTTACTTATTGGCCATACCTCTCCCTTTATACCAATCATAATATAAACTTCCTCAGAAGAAATTATATCTAAATCTCCTTCTATTGTTCTTACAAGAAGAGGGGTGCCTTCTTCATATAATTCAGTAGAAGGAATATATCCTATTGTAATTATATTTTTCTTGTATATTTCAAAATCTCTTATATCTACTTCAAAATCTAATGCATCAATTATATCAAAGCTTTCAAAGTATTCCTTTGCCTTATTTAAAAGATAGGCATCAATATTTAAGGTGGAATGGTTAGTGTTAAAGGCATTAGAACTGATAAATCCACCTGCTTTATCAATATGGCCTCCTCCTGAACCTAAGTCTTTTGCAATGAATTCTGAGAATTCGTTTGCCTTTACTTCTTTAGTACAACTTCTAACTGAGTATTTAATTCCAGCAGGAGTTTCATGGTATACAACACAAGAATCAATTGTATTTACCTGAATTGCTAAATCACTAATAAAACCAAGTATATTTGGATCACATGGATTAGATTTAAAGATTGCAAAGGAATATCCATTAATATGAGAGCAACGTAAAAGTGCAATTCCAGCAGTTTCTAAATCCAATAATGAAAGATTTGAATTCTTTAATTTTCTTATGATACCATTATCAAATTTTAATGAATCCTTCATATCCTTATCTAGAGGATGTCTAAGTTCAGCTAAATTATTTGAATCTGTTAATAATCCATAATAAAGAGCAGTAGAAAGATTTAGATCTTCCTTTAAATTATAGTTATTTTCAAGTAGTAGTTGCCAAACTAAAGTAGAGCAACTACTTAAATAAGGTCTAATATCACTAAGTATGATAGCTTTTTCATTTCCAACATGATGGTCAATTATAGCTATTTCATTAGCTTCAAATCTTCTAATGTTTCCTTCTCCATACTGTGAATCTACCGTAATTAGTAGGTCAGGAATAAAATCTAATTTTTCAACAAAGTTTATGTTAATTTTTAATGAGTTTATCATTTGAGTTAGGTTAGGTTTTGAAATTGGATAAATCCCACTGTAAATAAAAAGTGGATTTTTATTGTGGGATTTTAAATATTTAAAAATACCAAAGCCTGAGGCAAGGGCATCAGCATCTGGATTATCATGGCATTGAATAACTATTTTTTCATACTCTAAAATTTTTGATAAAGAAAACATAAAAACCTCCTAGAAAATTATACCAATTTTATTATAACATAATTTTTAAGTTTAAGAGAATTATATTAATAAAGAGGTGAGAATGATGAGTAATAAGAAAGCACATATTCCAATAGCTGCTGTTGGGAATTTTACAAAAAATGCAGTAGAAAATTTTGAGGAGAATATGGTGAATCAAACTAATTATTTAGAAAAAACAGGAAGTATAAAGTCTGAAAGCAAAAAGTAAGAGATATGAATTATTTTTAATCTAATTTAGAGATTTGATTAAGGATAATTCATTTTTTTATATTAACAATTTTTATTAATAGACATATTATAAAGTAATAAAAAGTTAAGAGCATTATAGCTTAATAACTTTAAAGTATTAAGGAGGGTGGAGGAGATATTATGCAATTAACATTTCTAGTATTTTTAAGTTTAATTTTAATTGCATTAGGTATTGTAATACTAATTTCGAAAGTTAATTTAGATAAGCTTGGTGTGAAGGGCGAAGGGGAAGTAATTGATATAGTTGAAGATAAAGAGCAAATGATAAATCCTTTGAATCACCTAGTTACAATAACGGTGTACAAGCCATTGGTTAAATTTACAACAGAAGATGGAGAAGAAAAGAAAGTACTACTAGATATTATAAAAAAAGAGGGAGAATTCAATATAGGGGATAAAATAAACATAATTTATCCAGGAAGTAGTCCCAATAATATAATTATTCATTCTAAAAGTAATTTATATAAGCTACCAACTATTTTAATTTCTGTTGGGGTAATGCTTATGATTTTTTCAATAATTATTGCTGTGATATAATGGAAACGATGTAATTAACCTATAGAATTAATAGGTAAACATTGTGGAGAATAATAAAAATAGCAAAATGAAAATAGGGCTGTCTACAAGACAACCCTATTTTATATTAATATCTATAACAGGTTTTACTTAGTGGTTCTACATGACCCTCTTCAATAGGTTTATTGTTATAAGTGAATCTTACCCCATCAATCCAATTTCCTTTATAATCATTTTGAAGGAAGTTTTCAATTAATCTTTTAGATGTCATAATTCCACCAGTAGAGCCTTGAAAATACCCATTTGCCCAGCTTGAGTTAGTAAAATTTTCAATAGACTTTCCTTTGTTTTCAGCGGACTCATTTAAATTTATAACAGCAATTTTTTTGTTATTTTCCTTTTCAATTTTAATAAATTCAATTGGTAAATTATCAAAATACTTAGTTGAAAGAGTTTTTGAAATCTCTTTTAAAATATCTTCTATTGGTGTGTCACCTTTAAAGGTAATGGAGTCGTCTTTTAAAATTTTATAGGTATTAATATCAACATCATATAAGGATAATTTTATATCTTCTTTTGTAACAGGTGTTTTATTTTCATTATTATTTGAAGAATTTTCATTATCAGATGTATTTTTATTATTATCTTGAGAGGATTGTGAATTTGTAGTTTGATCTTTTGGTGTTTCACTGGTAGCTTCATTACATCCAACTAAGGTTAAAGTTAATAATAAAGAAAGTATAGGTATCAGTTTTTTTATCATTTTTATCCCTCCTAAATTTACAATATAATGAATTATTGTTAACAATTATTATTATAAACCTTTTCAAAATTAATTGTATACAAAATAGTTACAGTATTACGGTTGTATAAATTCGTTTATTAAAGTGTAAAGTTTGTAAATTAATTAATAAATAACTAAGAATTTGAAAAAAGGAAAGGTAAAGTTTGATATAATGAGTCTACACTATACTAGGAGAGATGTAGTATGAAAGAATTACAAATAGTAGAACAATTAATGACCTTAGGCTCAAAATTCTACGTTTATGATAAAAGGGGATATAAGAAATATTCAATAAACGGAGATGCAGCAGCATTAGGAAAAGGTATAATAATATACAATAGAAATAAAAGTGAAAAACTTCTTATAATTAAAAAAGAAAGAAATAGTGAATGGCTAACCTATAACTTGTATGATAAAAATAATGTTATAATGGGTAAGGTTAAAAAGCTACCAAAAGAAAACAATTACATTTTCTTAGGGGGAGAAGAGGAATTATTTATAAATTTACTTGATATTGAAGATAGAAGATATGTTATTAAAAAAGATACTGAGATCTTGGGAGAAATAACAAAGGTCATGACTTTAAAAAATGATTCCTATAAACTTTTGTTAGAAAATGAAGAGAAGGAAGTTTTACTGATTTCTATGGTTATAGTAATAGATATGATAAGATTTTATAATGGATAATAAAAATCCCAAATTATGAATATTTTATGTCGAAAGGTTTGACAATTATAGTAGAGTAAAGTAAAATTGAATATATTAAATGATTAGGAGTGTGAAATATGGAAAATAAAATGCCTAAAGAATATATTCAAAATATTACTAAGGCTTCAGCCTATTTCATTTTTAGAAATGGTCCAATTAAGGATATGTATAAAGAAGGTAAATTAACTGATGAAGATATGAAGTCTATTCAAGTTTATATGCAAAATCATTTAGCATACCTTTATACTGTACTTTTAGAGGAAAATGATTTAAAAAAATTTGAGCTTATTGTTAACACAATGAACAAATTCTATGTTAATGATGAAGAAAAAGTTGAAATAAATGATGATGGGTTTGATGATTTTTATAAAAAATTATTTCCAGGTATAGAAATAAAGCTATAAGGTTAATAATTTAAAAAGTGGGAAACCACTTTTTTGTTTTGGATAAAAACATTTAATAGTGGACAGTATAAAAATAGTAAATTTTATACAATTAAGTTTTATTAAATATTACCGATAATAAATTAGCGGGAGTATTAAACTATTAATCAGAGGAGAGAAAGCTTTAATGACTTATAGAGTAATTATAACCAAAGAAAGTGGCAAGTATTTTGTAGGGAAAACATTTACTGATAAAAAATATAAAATTTTGAGAAATGAATTCTCAGAAAGCTTTAAAGTGGGATTAGATTACCATTTTTATGCAAAGGAAGAAAGAGGGTTATTATCAACTGTATTAATTCCAATATCAGATGAAGAAGCAGGCGTTGTTATGAGATAAATTTTTACATATATTTTAAAATATCTACACCTATTTTAATAAAGGTAATATATTGTAGTATATAAACTATTACATCTAATAACTTTAGATAAAAGAATAGGTGAGGGTATGTTTAAGGTAAGAGAATTAGATATTCCAGGGTGTTTTTTAATAACACCAAATTTAATTTTAGAAAAAGATTTAGACTTTGTAAAAGTATTCAGTGCTTCTCAATTCACAATATATGGATTAGGGACTAAGTTTAGTGAAGAATATTATGCAATGCCAAAAGCTGGCACACTAAG
>JBOFQV010000197.1:0-3686 GCA_051650705.1 Clostridium sp. | reverse complement strand
TATATTTTCTTGCCTCCTCAAATTCCTCAAGCTCTATTAAGGAGTAAATAACTTGAATGTGATTTAGATAATCGTGTCTTTGGGTTCTTAGAGTTTTATTTAATTCCTCAAGATGCTTTAAGGTATCTATTAAATTATTACTCCCTTTTTTGAATAGGAAGTTGTAGAATATTACCCCTGTAATTATGCTGTTAACCCCTATGATTAGGGCTAATAGATAAATGAGATAATCTCCATATATTATTTCTGGGTTTTGCTTTTTGTAGTAGATGAAGATTGTTATGAACACTACTTGCATTAGGCTTAAAATTATGGATAGTAGAGTTATTTTGGATATTTTGTAGGACTGCTTTTTAGTTATCATTCTTTTGCCACCTTATATAGGAATAAGACTCTTTCCATTTTTTGTATTTATATTTAATATATTTTAATTCTTTTTCTTTCTTTTGTATATAGGGTTTAGGAGCTTAGAGATTTTAAAAAATGGTAAACTTAAAGCAGTTTCTATGAACAAAAAAATCCATAACATTTCTGTCATGGATTTTTCATGCTAATTAATTATTTAAAGTGGATAAAAAGGTTTCTAAATTACTTTTTGTTGCTGGTTCTTCATTCCAACAAGCATCAATATTTAATGCGTTCTCAACAGTTGAATAATATATTTTGTTATACTCACTTTGGGTTGTAGCTTTATTATCTATATAATATGATACCAAATTTTCTCTACTAGGCATGTCATTATTCTCTTTTGCCTTTGCATAAAGTTCTTTAATAACAACTTTGCCATTCTCTACTGTTACTATTGAGATACGTTCCTCTGACCATTCCTTTTTTGATCCATAATTTATAAGGCTTACTTTTTCACCACTTGTATTTATACCAAGCCTATAAGATACATCTGTTTGACCATATCTACTTCCTATCTCTTTTTCATAAATACATACAGCTTTGTTATCTTTAATTGTATAAAGTAATACCTTCATATCATGGATAACTATCATCTCTGGTACTTTATCCTTATCAAAGTCAACTAATTGTGCGTATTTAACTCCTTTTACTAGGTCTTCTGGTTTTTCTTTTACGAACTTTCCATACTTTTTAATTAGGTTATCTAACTCTTGCTTGTATAATGTTTTATAACTTACTACTTGTGGTTTATTTGGAGTTGTAACTTCTGCTGGCTTTGTTGGTTTAACCTCTACTGGTTTGGTTGGTTTAACCTCTTCTGGCTTTGCTGGTGTAGTAATTTCTTCTGGTTTGTTTGGTGTAGGTTTTTCTTCTTCTGTAGTTTTTCCACAGGCTACAATGGTTACTGTTAATAAAGTACATACTATAAGTGCTATGATTTTTTTTGCTTTTGTCACATTTTTCAGCTCCTTTTTGTTAAGTCCTCTATTAATATATTTGCTTTATTTCCAAGTGTGCATTTAAAATTTGGAGCATTCTAGGTTAAAAAATTTTTGTTGCTTATAGACAAGATTTCAATAATTTATGGTAATGATATGTAACTGATGTAAATAAAATCTCTCTGTGGTAAAATATTACTATAAAGGTATTGGAGGAATTAAAATGGATACAAAAACAATAATCCAAACACCAAATATCACCCACAAATCAATAACAACAACCAATCAAACACTTGAAAATGAAATACTTAATGCTAGTAGGACAGGCTTTATAAATAGATATATTGATTCAAATCTAGCTTTAAGACCTAAGCTAATAGTAAATGACTATTCCAAAGGAAATAAGGTTTTAAATGAGATAATTTCAGAATTAACCAAATGTAAGGAGTTTTATATATCAGTAGCCTTTATTACAACAAGTGGATTAACACCACTACTTGAGACTTTAAAAATTCTTCAAGCTAAAGGAATAAAGGGAAAAATCATAACAACAGATTATTTAACCTTTAGTGAGCCAAAGGCTTTAAAGAAGCTTCTAGAGTTTTCTAACTTAGAGGTTAAAATATACAATAAGGAAAACTTCCATACAAAGGGCTACATATTTAAGCATGATGATCATTACAAATTAATTATAGGAAGTTCAAACCTTACACAAAGTGCTTTAACTAAAAATAAAGAATGGAACTTAAAAGTATCATCCCTTGAAGAAGGGGAGCTTACTGATGGAGTTATTGGTGAATTCCATGATTTATGGAAGGAAGCTACTTATTTAGATTTAGATTGGATAAAAACATATGAAACATATTATAAGCAAAAAATAGAATATGTAAGAAAAACTAAGGTTCCATCACTAAAGCAATACAAATTAGAGCCTAATAAAATGCAGCTCGAAGCAATGAGTGGATTAAATAAATTAAGAGAAACTGGTGCTGATAAGGCTTTATTAATATCTGCAACTGGTACAGGAAAAACTTATTTATCAGCCTTTGAGCTTAGAAATTACAATCCTAAAAAGGCTTTGTTTATTGTGCATAGAGAGCAAATAGCCAAGCAGGCACTTAAAAGCTTTAAAAATGTTTTTGGTGATGTAAGAACCATGGGAATTCTTTCAGGAAATCATAAGGAAACTGATAGAGATTTTATATTTTGTACTATACAAACCCTATCAAAGGATGATGTTTTACACAGCTTTAATAGAGATGAATTTGACTATATTATTATAGATGAGGTTCATAAAGCAGGGGCAAATACCTATCAAAAAATTGTTGATTACTTCACTCCTAAGTTCCTACTTGGAATGACAGCTACACCTGAAAGAAGCGATAACTTTGATATATTCAACATGTTTAATTACAATATAGCCTATGAAATTAGACTTCAAGAAGCTTTAAAAGAGGATTTATTATGTCCATTTCACTATTTTGGTGTAAGTGATATTACCATAGATGGTGAGGATTTAACTGAGTTTGCTGAATTTAGATTCCTAGTTGCTGAGGAAAGAGTTAACCATATAATAGAGAAAATAAATTTCTATGGATATTATGGGGATAGGGTAAAAGGATTAATCTTCTGTAGTAAAAAAGATGAAGCCTATGAATTATCCAAGCTCTTCAATGAACGTGGATATAAAACCCTTGCTTTAACTGGGGATGATTCACAAGAATCTAGAGATAGAGCCATTGAACGTTTAGAGCAAGATGACACAGAAAATGCTTTAGATTATATATTTACTGTGGATATATTTAATGAAGGTGTGGATATTCCAGCAGTAAACCAAGTGGTTATGCTAAGACCAACTCAATCCTCTATTGTATTTGTACAACAATTAGGACGTGGACTTAGAAAGAGTAGTTCAAAGGAATATGTTGTAATAATAGACTTTGTAGGTAACTATAACAATAACTTTTTAATTCCAATTGCTCTATCAGGAGATAGAACTTTTAATAAGGATACCATAAGAAGATATGTTATGGAAGGGTCAAGGGTTATACCAGGATGTTCAACAATTAATTTTGATGAAATATCTAAAAAGCGTATTTTTGATTCCATTGATGCAGCTAAATTTAGTGATGTTAGATTAATTAAGGAAAGCTATAACTCATTAAAACAAAAGATTGGAAGAATACCAACGCTGAAAGATTTTGATGATTATGAAGCTTTAGACCCTTTAAGAATATTTGAAAACAGTAATTTAGGATCTTATCATAAATTTTTATCAAAGTATGATAAAGAATACACAGTAGAATTAACTAAATCACAGGAGTTATTTATTGAATTCTT
>JBOFQV010000196.1:0-28365 GCA_051650705.1 Clostridium sp. | reverse complement strand
ACCTTTATATTTTTAAAGTTCTTTAGCCACTCTTTAGTACCATCTCTTGAGTCATTATCAACTACTATTATTTCATAAGTGCCTTCTTCTGTCTATTTAAATATGGAGTCAATGCATTTTTTTGTATAATCTAATTGATTATACGTTACAATTACTATACTAGTTTTCATATTTTTACCTTTCTTAATTTATACTCATATATTATTTCTCGAGTATTTCTCCAGAAACTTAAAAAAAGTGAGAAATAAATTCTCACTTTTCTTAAATATTATTATCTTAATAATTGTAATACACCTTGTGGTTGTTGATTTGCTTGTGAAATCATTGATTGAGCAGCTTGTTGTAATATGTTGTTCTTAGAGAAATTCATCATTTCCTTAGCCATATCAACATCTCTTACTCTTGATTCTGCTGCAGTTAAGTTTTCTGATGCATTATCTAAGTTCTTAATTGTGTGCTCTAATCTATTTTGGTAAGCTCCAAGTGTTGATCTACCAGTTGAAACTGATGTTAATTGTGTATTTATAGTTTCAATTAACGCTGTTGCTGTACCATGATCTGCAATACTTGTTGCATCTAAACTTCCAACAGCTGTTTCTATATCAGTTAAGTTTATACCTGCTGTTGTAAAATCTAATTCCATTTTTTGATCTTTATTTGCACCAACTTGAATATTTACAGTTCCTGCTGATCCATCAAGTATTTTTTGCTCATTGAATTGAGTGTTATCTTTAATTCTTGTTATTTCTTTTCCTAATTCAGATAATTCAACTCCGATAGCAGCTCTATCAGCAGTAACATTTGTATCATTTGAAGCTTGAACTGATAACTCTCTCATTCTTTGAAGAATAGCTTGAGTTTCTTGTAATGCTCCTTCAGCAGTTTGGATCATTGAGATACCATCTTGAGAGTTTCTTGAAGCTTGATCTAAACCTCTGATTTGTCCTCTCATTTTTTCTGAAATTGAAAGACCAGCAGCATCATCACCTGCTCTGTTTATTCTTAAACCTGAGCTTAACTTTTCCATTGACTTCCCTGCAGCATTATTGTTTATTGACATGTTTCTGTGCGCGTTCATCGCATTCATATTGTGATTGATAATCATAATAAAATTCCTCCTTGATTTTTAACTGACATCCTTGTCATTTTTATTTTTTATTTTGGGTACCCTTTATATTTAATTTATCGTTACTTTTTTTTATCACTTTATACTTTTCATAAAATATTTTTAAATTTTTGTTGAAAAAGTGTTTGATAGTCTAGTTACATTTGCATATCCTCTTGATGCATTTTTTCTTCTTTGAACATTATCTATTTCTTTTTTTGTTAATGCCATCTCTTCTTCTATTTTAGTTTTAAGCTCTAAGTCTAATAAATTCAAACCTAATTCAAAATATATTTTCTTTATTTCATCTTTTTTTTCTGTACTACAAATATCTATTATAATAGCTTCTCTTTCATCCATTAAATAAATTGTATTATTTTCTAATTTTATTTCATCTATAATCCTACGACTCATTTCTTCATACTTTTTAAACTTTTCATATATCATTACATCCCACCCATTTGTGACATTAAATAACTTTGTTGAGAATTGTACTTATTCATCATAACTTCTAATCTTGCATATTTTGAATATAAATCTTGCTCTCTTCGTTTAAAATCTTTTTCCATATCTTTTATTTTTTTTTCATGAGCCTCAATACTTTTTGTTAATGTATTATTACTTACTGAAGAACTGCCTTCTATACCTGCTTTTTTAATCAATGATGATGAAACTGATACAGTTTCTTTATATAAAATATCCTTCATCCTATGAAATACACCAGTTGAATTATATTTTTCAGCATCATTCATTCCTGAGCTATTTACAGGTTGTCCTATAAATAAATTCATTACTTCTTCTGCATTTTCTTCTAACGCTTTAGTTAACTTTTCTTCATCAATTGTAAATGTTCCGTTTTTAGTTCCAGCATAATCACCAACTGGCATTATTCCTATTTTTTCAAAATTCAATCCATTACTACTTACAGGTGTAACTATAGTATTTTTTAAATTGTTTATTATTCTAGTTATATCAGAATCCCTGCTTAATTGACCTTGTTTAACTTTCTCATTCCAAAGTTTAATTTCATCCTCAGACATTTCCTTCTTTTGTTCATCTGTTAAAGGCATGAAATCTTTATTTGGCTTTTGCTTAACCATAGTATTTAAGTTTTCTATTAAGTTATTATAATCATTAACAAAATTAACAATCTTATCTTTTAATTGAGTAACATCTTTTTTACCGTTTACAGTAATCTCTGTATCTTTTGGAATTTCTCCAGTAAATTTAAATGTTACCCCATCAATAGTTACTGTATTAGAGTTTCCAGAATGAACATATACTCCACCTTTACTGTCTGTAAATATGATATTACTATCTGTTCCCTCTTTAACTTCAACTCCACCACTGCTATCAACCTTATTAATCTCTATTGTTGAAGCTGAACCAATTTTTGATGATTCAAAAACTATTTTTTCTCCATCAAGCTTAGCTTCTATCCCCTTACCAGATAACATTTTATTTATGTATTCTACTTCTTTACCTGCTTCAGCTTTTGATAAGTCAATTAATGTTCCATTTATTGAAATTTTTTGTCCTTTTACATCATTTAAAGCTAATGTATTTATTGTCTTTGTTCCATCTTCACCAGCTGTAAATGTAGCCTCTTTTCCCCCAATAGAAATTTTACTTTCTGGTAGTTTACTTCCAAGTTCAGTGCTAGAAAAAGTTATATTTCCACTTTCATCTATATCAGCTCTTATTTTTGAACTACTTAATTTTTGATTTAATTTCTTTTTAATATCTTCATTAGTGTCTGTATCTTTAATTTCTAAATCTATCTCTTCACCATTAATTGAAATTTTTCCACCTGAATTTTTTAATTCATCCATTGTAAAAACATTAGATTTCGATGCTGTTGGATCTTTTCCAACAACTTGACTTCCTATTGGAGAAACAGTACCACCTATTGTAAAGCTATTATCTTTTCCAAGCACTGTAGATTCAAAAATAAGTCCACTTTTATTTCCCTCAGTAGTATTTCCAGCATAGCTTGTATAATTTACTGAAACATTAATCCCTGCATTTTTCAGTTCAGTATTTAAATTTGTTGCAATCTCCTTTTGACTTGAACCCTTCATAGTAAATTCTTTACCGTTAATTACTATTTTTTCACCATCTTTAATATTTTCAGTAACAGTTGCTGTTGCAGCCTTTGCAGTTGTTCCAGTAATTTTATAATTATCAACCTTAGAATCTGCCCCACCAGTAACAGTTAAAATATTTTCATTACTTGACGTAAATTTAGTTGTTGAGTAATTGCTTGATAGAAGTAAACTATCCTTTGATGAAATATCAAAATATTTATTATAAAAGCTTCTACAGTCATTTATTACTTCTCTATATAACTTTTGTTTAATCTCAACAATCTCTTTCTTTTGTTGTTGTTGGTCAATTTTTATTCTATAAGGCTTCATACTATCTCTTATTACTTGATCCATATCAAGACCAGTTGCTAAACCTGTTATTCTCAAATCTCCCACTCCTTTAAAATATATTTATTTTTATCTTTTTGCTTTTGCTACTCTTTCAGCTTCATGCCATGTATTTCTTACCTCTTCTATTACTGGCATAATTTCGTCTAAAACTTTAACATCCTTTGTTAAGTTTGCAACTCCTAATCTTTCTTTAATAAACTCGTAAACCTTGTATATTTGAATTGCCCACTCTCCAGCACTTGTATCAAGACTAACCATTAGTTCAGTAAAAATATCTTGTGTCTTTATTAGATTCACATGAGATTTCTTTACATCTTTTTCAATTAAGCCTTCTCGTGCTACTTTAGCAAATCTTACTGCTCCATCCACAAGCATTAATAATAATTGTTCCTTTGAAGCATGATTTACACTATTATTCTTATATATATTAAAAGCATTATTTTGATACATAACCTAGTCCTCCTACTTTCTCGTGTCCAGAAATACTCCTCTAGAAGCTTGTCCTTGTTCTGCCTTAAGCTCTGCATCAACCTTAATTTCATCCCCCGCCTTAACAGAATCCACCATCACAAACCTCTTTTTATTTTTTCTCATCTTATTTTTTTGATTTTCATCTTTATTTTTTAGTGCTCTCTTAACATCTGGCTCAATACTAACCTCAGCAAACTTATTAACCTTGCCACCCTTAGTTTTCGCCTTCATCTTCCTTCTTAAGTCAGTATCAATCTTATTTAATCTAAATTCCATAAACCCACCCCATATAAATAAATCATGTGGTTTTTAATTATGCTTTCTTGTCAAAGACAACTCCAGCCATTTCACAAAGCTTAGCTACCATGTCCAAAATTTTCTTTGGAGGTACTTCCATTAATACCTCCTTTGTTTTTGAATCAATAACCTTAATCATAACATCAGGAAATTTATCATGGACACTATACTCTGCATAGGCATTGTCATCCTCTAGGAATTTATTAAGCTTTGATAATGCCTTATCTAAATCCTTTTTAGTAAAGTCACTATTTTGATTATTTTTTAATTCACTTTGTGGTTTATTAGCCCCTTCTCCTTTGTAAACCTCTTGGGTAGGAATTTGCCCTCCTTGGCTGTATCCTCTAATCTCCATATTATTACACCTCGATTTACTTTTTTAGTTTATTTAAAATGCTTAAGTCCACCTTTGTTGCTTGTTTATTCTCTTCCTCTACTTCTGTATAAAGTTCTTTTCTTAAAATAGAAACATCTCTTGGTGCTGAAACTCCAAGCTTAACACTTCCATCCTCAAGCTTTATTACAGTTATTTCAATATCCTCACCAATTAATAGTGATTCTCCCTTTTTTCTAGTAATAACTAGCATAATATCACTCCTTATATTAAGGGCTGCTTAGTTTTATATTTATCATTATCTAATATTATTTGTTCCCCATTTAGGCTCTTTATATTTATAATAAACGGCCCTTTCATATTAACTGTTATGTTTTCAACCTTTGAGTTTAAAGTTACTGAATTTAATACCATAACATCATCTGGGGAATGTATTTCTAAACTTTTTACTACATCATCACCAAGCTTTAGTTCATATGCTTCATCAACATTAAATGGTGATGTTAAAATTAATCCTATTTCTTCATCCTCTAGTGAATGAAGTAATTTAAATGGTTCATACTCTTTTAAATCAACTAATACAAACTCCTTTAATCCTTTAAAGCCTGGTATTCCCTTTTTAAAGATTACCTTTTGATTTTCTTCATATGTTATTTTTCCATGGACCTTTGAAATAAACTCCATTTCAATCAACCTCTCTATCTAATGAAATCCATTATTGTTTGTGGTAATATTTTGGCACTTATTTGAAGTGAAGCCATATATATTGTTTGAGCCATAGCGTTTTCCATTGTTTTTTCTGTGAAATCAATGTCCTCTGTTTTAGAAAGTATATCCTTTAGGTTAAAGTTTTCTTCCTCATTTCTAACCTGTGCTGCTTCCATTCTATTTTGCATTGCTCCAACTTCTGCTCTCTTCTTCATTAGGTTACCCATAACAGCATCAATTGTTTCAAGGTTTTCATTAACTAACTTCTCATTGTCAGCTTGGTTATCTGAGCTTAAGTTATTTGTTATTTCTGTTAATAAATCAAATACGTTAACCTCATTACCCTTTTCATCCTTGAATTGTAATAGTTCCTTAGCATTGAAGTTATACTCAATTGTTACCCCTTGTGAAACCTCTACAGGTAACTTTTCACCAATCATCCCTAACTGACTTTGAATATATGTATCTTCTGAATCTAATGGAAGCTCAACTCCATTTTTATCAATATAAACAAGATATTTGTTTCCTGTATTTATATCTGTTTTAACATCCATTGGTTTTGATGATGTACTACTCCCTGAGAATATGTATTTACCATCAAAGCTTGTATTTAGTATTTGTCCAATTTCAGCAACCTTCTCATTTATTTCATTATTTATTGCTCTTTTTTCATCTTCACCATAGGCTGCATTTCCTGCTGAAACCATAAGTTCTCTAACTCTTTGGAATGAGTTTGTTAGCTGATCTAATGCAACGTCTGTTGTATCTAGATAATTTGTTGTATCTTTTATATTTTCATTATATTGCTTATTAGCTTGTATATCTGCATGTAATTGCATACTTCTTGCAACCTTAAATGGATTATCAGATGGTCTTCTGATTTCCTTACCTGATGTTAATTGGTCATTTAATGTTTGCATTCTGTTTAAGTTTTTATTTACATCTCTCATGTAGTTGTTAGCCAACATTCTATTTGTAATTCTCATGTTTTCTCACTTCCTATCTCTTTAATCCATTTACAATAACATCTAGCAATTCATCTATTGTTGAGATTAGTTTTGCATTTGCGTTATATGCATGTTGGAACTGAATAAGGTTTGCCATTTCTTCATCTAAGCTAACCCCTGATATTGAATCTTTTGTACTTTCTAGATTTCCTAATAGGTTTTCTTGGTTTTCAACCATTCTTTTAGCTTCTTGAGCTTGAACCCCTAATCTATCAATTGTGTCTTTAAAGTATCCATCTATTTTTATACCTGAATTTGAATTCTCAATTTTCATACCATTGTTTGAAAGAGTTGTTCCCCCTTTTGATAAATCAAACATATCACTTCTTGATGTTATTGTAACTCCGAAGTTTTGAACCATTAATAGAGAATCTCTTAATTGGGCAATTGCAAGTGCTCTTGCACCATCACCTTCTCCATCCACTGTATTTTCTGTTGTATATGCATAATTACAGTCATTAGTTTTTGTTTTGATTTTCATTGGGTCTTCTAATATTTCCATGTTTATTGAAATATTTTTTGCTGATATTTTATCTTCTGCAAATAGTGTTTCATCTAGATTTCTTAATTGGTTACTACCATTATATTGGCTAATATCCTTATTAACAAAGAATGGCATGTAGTCTTTATCTGGTTGTCCACCTGGATTTATTGAATCTGGCATTCCACTATGTATTGCATTTACTGACCAAGCCATACTCATTGCTATTCTATCTAATTGGTCCATATAGCTTTGAATATCTTTTTGAACTGCTACATTTCCTGCAACTGTTCCTGTTGTTGGTGTTAGCATCATTAATTCTTGTGCATGAATTATATCCCCATCTTTTATTGGATATCCATCTGGCTTAACAGCTTGACCATTACTATTTGCCCAAAGTATTCTATTTGCTTGTAAATCATTTACTTGAGTAGGTGTTAAACCTGCAACCTTAATTGTTTGCTTGTTTTTATCACTTTCCATATCACCATTTTTGTAATATGTTATTATATGTAGATTTGGATCACTTGGGTCTTCTTCTATTGATGATATGTATGAGAATCTCATTTCCTCACTACCATCTTGTGTTACAAGATTGTTAACCTTCATTCCCATTGGGTCTCCTGGTTTAACCTCTATTGTTCCAAACTGTTTATTATCTATTTGTATGTTAAATTTGTAGCTTAATTCATCTAAAAGCATATCTCTTCTATCAAGAAGATCATTTGGAGCTTGTCCTGATGATTCTACTGATGCTATTTCCTTATTTAATTGAGATATTTGGTCTAAAAGACTATTCATATCTTTTACATCAGCTCTTAACATATCTTGAGTGTTTGTTTTTAATTTTTCTAATTGAGTAGCTGTAGCATTTAATGCATCACATAATGCTGCTGCCTGTTGTGCTACTACTGTTCTTGCATTTGATGAGTTTGGTTGCTTTGATAATTCTTGAAATGAATCAAAGAATTTACCAAGAAGTGTTGATATCCCTGTATCTGATGGTTCATTGAATATTGTTTCTACTTCATATAAGAATTTGTTCTTTACATCATACTTACCAATTGTACTAGTTTCATTTCTAATTTGGTAATCTAAATGTGAATCTCTAATTCTTTCTATTGCTTGAACTTGAGCTCCTGTACCAAGTTGTCCCACTCCACCTGGAACACTTTGTGGTCTTGATGTTACAATTTTCGCCCTTTGTCTTGAATATCCTGGCGTATTAGCATTATTAATATTATGTGAAGTTACATCAATATTATATTGACTTACCCCAATTCCCCTTTTTGCTACATTAAATGTTGAAAATAATCCTGACATATTTTCATCTCCTTTCTTGGCAAGCTGTGCCTGACACGTGTCAGTCACAGTCTGTCCTCTTTTGCACCTATTTTCTTAAATTACCGTATGAATTATAGGTGTTTATTTCTCTTCTTGGGTTTATATAATTTAAAATTCTATTATTAAAGCTTATTTCTTGCTTTAATAATAGCTCATTTGTATCCTTTTGAAGTTTAACTTCTTCAATTACTTTTTTCATATCTCTAAAAGCTCTATCAAGATTTTCATCTCTTGTATTATTTAAAATTGAAGTCATTGTATTATGTCCTGTTAATTTTCTTCTTTCAACTTCTTTTTCTGCTAAAACCTTGTTAGCATCCTTTATTTCATCTACTAAATCTTCTAAGGCAAATACATCCTTATCCATTATTAATTTAAATTGCTTATCTAATAATGATAGTAAATGTCTCATCGCTTGTTCTTCTTCTCTAATAACTTCTGTTAACTCTATCATAGCTTATAGACTTCTTCCTTTCATCTTATTTAACTCTATTATAAAAAATTAAAACTAGATTTATAGATTTTTCCCCTTTATATAATCTATCATCTTTTGAGCAGTTAATTTAGCATCTACATTATAAGTTCCATTTTGTATTTTGCTTTTTATTTCTTCTATTTTCTTTGTATTATCTACTAACTTATCCCCTACTGCATAATTAGTTAAGCTTTTTCCTAGTGAAGATATTTCTATTGAATCTTTCTTCTTCACTTCGTTAGCTTTATTAACTAAATTTGCCCTGTTACTTTGATATGCACTATTTACCCTGTGAGTGTTAATCCCCTTGATGTTCATGTTTAAAAACCCCATTTCTTTTTTAAATTATCTTAATATAGTTATCGTCTTAATTTTATAAATATTTACCCCTTTTTAAATTCTAATTTAAAAAAGTTCTTGACAAATTAAGACTATTGTTTCTTTTATTATTTAAACTCAACTATATCCTTAATTAAACTTCCATTTTAAGATTTTATTTCCATTGCAAAAAGGTAGAAGACCATAAAAATCCTCTACCTTTAATATAAACTTATAACATTTAAGTTTTTATTATTTTTATCTAATAATATATATTAATTTATTTTTCTTTTATTTAAGAGATTTTATTCTCTCTGCACCTGAAACAATGCTTGTTATTCTTACACCAAAGTTTTCATCAACAACAACTACCTCACCAAAGGCAATTTTCTTACCATTAACTAAAACTTCAACTGGCTCTTCTGCAAGCTTTTCTAGCTCTATTAATGAACCCGTTCCTAAATTTAAGATATCCTTTATACTCTTTTTAGTTCTACCAAGTACAACAGAAATTTCTAATGGTACATCTAAAATTAAATCAATATTTTTATGTGAAGAATGTATTGCTTCCTTATCACCTAAAGTATCAAAAGCAGCATTATGTACAGCAACTGGCTCTTGTCTTCTAACAGGTTCTTGATAAACTGGAGCTGGTTGTGGTGAAGGTGCTTGTGCTTCATTAATTGTCTTTGGAGCTATAGTTTCTTCATAATGACTTTGTTGAGCTACTGGAGCTGCCGGTTCACTATGACTAGTTACAACCTCTTCTTTTGGTGATGTTTCACCTGATTCTTCTGTTCCCATCATAATTGATATTATCTTTTTAGCAGTAGGAACAGGTAGGATTTGCATTATATTACTATCTACTAAATCCCCTATTGTCATTCTAAAGTTAACTCTTACAATTTGCTCTTCTTCTGGAATCTCACTTGAAAGAAGCTCATCTTTATCTTGCCAAATCTTTGAATTTGGAGGTGATATATCAACCTTTCTAGCAAACATAGTTGCCATAGACGTTGCAGCTGAACCTATCATTTGGTTCATAGCTTCTTGAACTGCACTTATTTCAATTTCTGAAAGTTCATGCGTATCAACTCTTCCATCTCCACCCATCATTAAATTTGCAATAACAGCTGCATCAGTTGTTTTTATAATTAACATGTTTCTTCCAACAATTCCACATGTATATTCTACATCTAAAACTATATTTGGAGTTTCAAAAGTATCTTTTATCTCTTTTAAACTTGTAATTGAAACAACAGGTGTTGTTATATTAACTTTTTGGTTTATTATCTGATATAAAGCTGTTGAAGCTGATCCCATAGATATGTTTCCAACTTCTCCAAGCAAATCTTTTTCTACGTCACTAAAAACAACGGAAGCTTCCTCTATAACATCATTACTCGGTGCGCTACCTCCACCATTTAGTAATGAATCAATCTCCTCTTGGGATAGAAAACCACTACTCATTATTATTCACTTCCTTATCTACTATATCTAATATTTCAACTCCCATATTCTTTCCAACTATTCCTGGCTTCACATAATAACATTCTTCTTCATCAACATATAGCTTGATTGGATCTATGTAATTATTATCCAGCTTGATAACATCCCCACAATTTAATCTCAAGAAATCATCCACTGTCAATTGAGTTTTTCCAAGTTTTGCATGAATATCAATCTCAACACTTCTTAACCCATCTTCCATCTTTGTTCTTGATTCCTCTAATAACCCATCATCTTCGTTCTTAAACCAATATTGTACAACCAGCTTATCTAACACCTTTTCTATACTTAAATATGGAATACATAAATTTATAAAGCTACTGTATTTACCCATTTCAACAGAAAAAGTAATTAATGCAACTGGCTCATTTGGTGCAAGTGTTTGGTTTAACGCTGGGTTTGTTTCAATACCCTCAACCTCAATTTCAACCTCTAAAACATCTTCCCACGCAAGCTTTAGATTTGAAATAACACCTGAACTCACCTGAAACATTATATTCTTATCAATATCAGAAAACTCCTTATTAACCTTTGGTTTTTCACCAGTTCCACCAAGAAGAATATCTATTACTTGAAACGAAAAGTTTGGGTTTGCTTCAAATAATATTGTTCCATTTAAAGGTGGCATCTTAAATAAGGTTAAAAATGTAGGGTTTTGTATTGAATGAATGAACTCCTCATAGGTTATCTGCTCTACAGTCTCAATTTTAACTTTAACATTTTTTCTAACTTGTGCTGTTAAATAATTTGCCATTACTCTAGCAAAATTATCATGAATTAACTCAAGTGTTCTTATGTGATCCTTAGAGAATTTTTGAGGACTTCTAAAGTCATATACTTTAACTTTCTGCTTTTCCTCATCCTTTTGCAACTCTTCAGGCTCAAGTTCCCCTGTAGAAAGGGCAGATAATAAGGCATCTATTTCACCTTGAGAAAGTACGTCTGCCATCATTATCCCTCATTTCATTTTTAGTATAATAACTTATCAATATCTATAATTGTTAATAACTTTTCGTTATAATTTACAATTCCCTTGATATAATTTTGTGTTTCTGTTGAGTCTAATTTCTTAAGTAATTTTTCTTCTATATCAATTACTTCTTCAACCTCATCAACAGTAATTCCTATTTCCTCATTATTTACTGAAAGAACAATTATGTTTTTCTGCTCCTCACTTGCAGCTACATTTAAAAGTAAGTTTAAATCAACTAGTGAAATAATGCTCCCTCTTAAATTTATAAGACCTTTTATATGTACAGGAGCCTTTGGAACCTTTGTTATTCCCATAATCTCTTTAATTGTTTGCACTTTATCAGTTTCTACTGCAAAATGCTCATTGCCTAACTTAAATACTACCATTTGCATATTTAAGTCCCCCTTAATCTTTTAAATTAATATATTATCCAACAACCTTCTTAATAGCTTCAAGTACTCTATCTGCTTGGAAAGGCTTAACTATAAAGTCCTTTGCCCCAGCTCTTATAGCGTCCATTACCATTGATTGTTGTCCCATAGCAGAACACATAATTATTTTCGCATCTGGATCGAAAGCTCTAATTTGCTTTACAGCTTCTATCCCGTCCATATCTGGCATAGTAATATCCATTGTAACTACGTCTGGTTTTTCTTTTTTGTACATATCAACTGCAATTAACCCATTGCTAGCTTCCCCAACTATTTCAAAACTATTCTTCTCTAATATGTCCTTTATCATCATTCTCATAAATGCTGCATCATCAACGATTAAAACTTTTGCCATTTTCTTTCTCCTCCAATTAATTCACACCTAGTGACTCTAGTATTTTTTCTAACGCTCCTGGAACTGGTATATAATAAAAATGCGTTCCAAGATTTTTTCCTACTCCATCAAGGAATACTGTTTCTATATCTAAAATGTATTCATCAAATTGTCCTACTTCCACAAATGCTGTGCTTAATATTGCACCAACCATATCATATGAAAACCCCGGAACTGACGGATACATATTTAGCCTTGTAAATTGTGCTATTGCATTCATATAGGATGCTGAAATTATATTTCCAATTTCACATAATACTGATGAACCCATTTGAGATAATGGTCCTTCATCCATCCCAGTTAATGATTTAATAACATCCTTTGCTGAATCTTCTTCAAAAAGAATCAATATGTTACCTGGCGCATCACCAAGTACTCTAATAATTATTGCTACTGCTTCATTTTCATTGGATAAATTATATAACTGTTCTAATTTTATTACATTTACTGCTGGAACTGTCATGTCCACCTTTTTATTTAGCATACTTGCTAATGCAGTAGCTGCATTTCCTGCACCAATGTTTGAAACTTCTTTTAATGCATCCAATTGAGTTGTATTAAAATTTTTCATTAATAATCACCCCCACTTGTCCTTATATAATACTTAAAGTAGTGTTGCTACATCAAGTATTAATGTTACAAGTCCATTACCTAAAATTGTAGCTCCGATGTATTCATCTAAGTTACTTAATGTCTTTCCTAGTGGTTTTATAACTATTTCTTGTTGACCAACTAATGAATCTACTAGCAATCCTACTGTTTTATCACCAATATTAACAATTAATACAAACTTATTTCCACCATCGCTTCCAGTAATGCCTAGTCTTTCATTTACTCTTATTAATGGAATTACATTTCCTCTGTTTATAATAACTTCGCTTCCATTTGTGCTCTTAATATTTTCTTCTTCGTAGTCTATTACTCTATCAATAAATCCAAGAGAGATTGCTAGAGTTTCCTCTCCTACCTTAACTAATAAGGCTTGTATAATTTGTAATGTAAGTGGTAATTTAATAACGAACTCTGATCCTTTACCTGGTTCACTAGTTACATCAACTGTTCCTCCTAGGGATGCAATTTTTGTCTTAACAACATCCATTCCAACCCCTCTACCTGAAATATCTGTAACAACTTCATTTGTACTAAAACCTTGTGCAAATATTAGATTTCTAATATCATTGTCCTTCATACCTTCAGTGTTTATTCCAAGCTTTTCAGCCTTTGCCTTTACCTTAGCAACATTAATTCCAGCACCATCATCTGTTACCTTTATTAATGCTTTTGTTCCCTCTTGATAAGCTATTAGCTTAACTGTTCCAACTGGATTTTTACCATTTTTGATTCTCTCTTCTTTGCTTTCAACACCATGGTCTGCAGCATTTCTTAATAAATGAATTAATGGTTCTCCAATTTCATCAATAACAGTTCTATCTAATTCTGTTTCAGCACCCTCAATAACAAAGTTAATTTCCTTATTTAATTCTACTGAAACATCTCTTATCATTCTTGGGAATCTATTGAATACAACATCTAAAGGAAGCATTCTTATTTTCATAACTAAATCTTGAAGATCAGTTGTTGTTCTTCCAACCTGCTCTAAAGTTTCTGATAATTCTTGTGACTGTTGCTCTGAGCTTATTTGTTCTAATCTTGTTCTATAAATCACAAGTTCAGAAACCATATTCATAAGCTTGTCTATTCTATCTAAATCAACTCTTACAGATTGATGTGCTTTCTTTGCTACTTCCTTTTTTGGTGCCGCAGGCTTTTTAACCTTCTTATCTTCACTAGCCTTTTCAACTGGTTTAGTTTCCTCAACAGCAACAGGTTTAGCCTCTTCATTTTCTTCTGAAGCTTTACTTATTGATACTGGTGTAACCTCAACCTCTTTAACTTCTGAAATTCCCTGAACCATTTTTATTATATCATCAATATTATTTTCAGTTAACAATAAGAAGTATAAATCAAAGTCAAATTCTTCATTTTCTATATCTTCAGTTGAAGGATGTGATTTTACTATTTCACCTTTTTCTTCTAGTTCTTTAACTATTAAAAATGCTCTTGCTGACTTTAATAATGTATTTTCACTAATTGTTACCTTTATTCTAAAAGCATTGAAATTTCTTGTCACAGCTTCTCTTATTAAAGAAATATCATACTCATTTAAATTCAGATAATCAACTTCTTGATTTTCATCTATTGTTGCTACTACTTCAGTAGTCTGTGGAGTTTCTGCTTCCTTCATTCCTATTTTTTCTAGAGAACTTAATATACCTGAAACATCCTCTTCTTCTTCAGTGCCATCTTCTATATTATTTACCATCTTTTCTAGTGTGTCTAGACAATCAAATAATACAGTTACCACTTCTTGAGTAACTTTTAACTCACCTTCTCTAAACTTAGCTAAAACATCCTCCATTTTATGAGTTAATTCAGCCATTGCACTAAATCCCATTGTAGCTGCCATCCCCTTAATTGTATGTGCAACTCTAAATATTTGATTTACTTTATCAACATCCTCTGGTGTCTGTTCTAAATCCAATAGTGATTGGTTTAATGTTTGAAGATTTTCAAAAGACTCTTCTAGAAACATTGATAAATACTGTGATGTATCCATATTTCTCCCCCTTAAATTTTCCTATATATGAAAGTTGATATTTTCTCAAATCCAAATTCCTTGTAATTATATATACTTTCTGTAGCACCTACAAAAAGTAACCCACCGGGTTTTAAAGCCATTTTGAATTTGTTATAAATTTCATTTTTAACCTCTGTTTTAAAGTAAATAACTACATTTCTGCAGACAATTAAATCAAATTCGCTATCATATCTATCTAAGATTAAATCATGCTTTTTAAATGTAACCTTAGATTTAATGTCATTACTTAAGCAATAAACCTTATCTTTTTTTTCAAAGTATTTTTGGAAATCACTGCTTGGAACATTTTTAAGTTCATTCTCTATGTATTCTCCAGCCTTAGCTTTGCTTAATATAGTGTTGTCTATATCTGTAGCTATTATTGTATGCCTAACTCCAGGAGTTAATTTGTTTAGTATCATTGCTATACTATATGGCTCACATCCTGTTGAACAAGCTGCACTCCATATTTTAAGCTTTTTACCTGGTTGAAGCAAGTTATCTCTTAATTGATCTTCAAGTTGCTTAAACAGTTCTGGATTTCTGAAAAATTCAGTAACATTTATTGTAATGAAATCTAAAAACTTTTGTTTTTGTTCTAAATCTGTTTTTATCATTGTGCTATATTCTGATAAGTTTTTAGCACCTACTCTTGTCATTAATGATTCAATTCTTCTATTTAATTGATCTGGCTTATAAGCTGTTAAATTTACACCTAACTCCCTGTGTACCCATTTATGAAATTCTTCAAAATTCATTATCTCTCTCCCTTAACCAACGTCATTATTTTATTTGCAATCTCATCTAGAGGTAAAATATAATCAACTTTTCCTGTTTCTATTGCAGCCTTTGGCATTCCAAATATTACACTTGTTGACTCATCTTCTGCAATAGTTGTTCCTCCAAAATCCTTTACCATAGCTGTTCCTTCAGCTCCATCTCTTCCCATTCCTGTTAATATAACTGATAACACATTCCCTCTATATGCAGTAGCTCCTGTGCTTAACATTTTATCTACTGCTGGTTTTACACCCCAGATTGTCTTTCCATCAGTTAAACTTGTTGTTTTATCTCTTTTAATTTCAAGATGGTAACCCCCTTGAGCTATATATACAGTGTCAGGTGTTAATGTCATCCCATCTTCACACTCAACTACATTTAATGAGCATATATTGTTTAATCTTGATGCAAATGCTTTTGTAAAGCCCTTTGGCATATGTTGAACAATAATTACTGGTACTCCTAAATTTTTAAGTGGTGTTAAAACCTTCTGTACTGCCTTAGGTCCCCCTGTTGAAGATCCAATTAAAACAGCCTCAATTTTATTTCCCTTAACATTTCTATTTGGAGTTGAAGTTACTACTACTTCTTTCTTCTCAATTTGTTTTGGTTTTTTTTCTATGTATCTATCAGGCACTGCTCTTACTTTACTAATTGTATTAAATTTTTCTTGCAGCTCTTGTTTTATTTTATCTATATCTAAACTAATTGAACCTGATGGTTTTTGTATAAAATCAATAGCTCCATTCATCAAACATTCAATTGTCATCTTTGATCCTTCTGATGTTAATGAACTTACCATTACAATCTTAGCATTATGTTTCTTATTTTTTAATTCCTTTAGTGTAGTTAGACCATCCATTATTGGCATTTCAACATCTAACGTAACTATCTCTGGTTGTAGTTCCTCAATTTTATCTACTAATTCTTTTCCATTTTTCAGTCTTGCTACAACTTCAAAATTAGGATATGTATCTATCATATCTCCAATCATTTTTCTCATAAAAGCTGAATCATCTACAACAATCACTTTTTTCTTATCCATAGTTCACCTCTTATAGTTGTACTTCACCTTGTCCAACTATCCTTATTATTACATCCCCATTTTGCGGGTCAAAGACCATAGTTCGCCCTTTATTCCCACCAATATGTTCTCCAACAATCGGAATGCCTTCCCTTGCTAATTTAGCTTTCACAGCTTCACCATTACGCTTCCCAATATCACTTACTAAATTCTTATCAGAAAAACTAAACATTGACGCCCCTCCAACAATTTTAGCCGTAAAGTACCTTTTGTTTCCTCCATTTTTTTGCATCAATTCAATTAACATCGGTATTGCTAAGTCTGCAAACTTCATTTTATTCTCAACAGTTTTAAATTGAGAACTATCTGGAAGCATTATATGAGAAAGACCTGCAACCTTGTTCATCTTATCATAAATGGCTATTCCAATACATGAACCTAGCCCAACTGTCATAATTCTCTTAGGTGGTTTTACAATATTTAAGTCTGCAATACCTACCCTAACATCCCCCATATTCATTAAATAAATTCCTCTTCATCCTCAGATAGAATCTTAGCTAAATCTAATAATATAATTATTTTATCTTCTAACTTTATAAGGCCATTCATATATCTAGCTGATATTTTTGTTGCTATAGTTGGAGCCTTTTCAAAATCCTTTTGCTTTACGCTTCTAACTTCATATACATTGTCGACTATTATTCCATAACCTTTATCATCTCTTGTTATTACAACAACTTTTTTATTTTCATCAAAGGTTTCTAGTCCAAAACCAAACTTATTATAAAGACTTATAATAGGAAGTATTTTCCCCTCATGATTTATTACTCCCTTAACAAAAGCTGGTGCATCTGGAAGTTCTGTTGGCTCTTCATACCCCAATATTCTTTCAACATGACTTATGTCTGTTGCATATCTTTCCCCATTTAAGTTAAATATTAATAATTTTATTTCTTCATTCATCATAAAAAAATCTCCTAAACATTAAATTTCTCTATTTCTAAGTCTCCACACTTATTCAAATATGCCTTTACATCTTTACATTCATATTCAAAAGTATGAACTCTTTCCCCTATACAAAAGTTTGTATTATGATAAACTCGTTCTGCAGTTATCAAACCATTTTTATCAACTTTCAAAGTAGTTGCAGCGCCTGCCTTAGTTCCTATAACACCTGCATTTATAGAATGCTTCGCTTCTAAAGTTCCCCCTCTGCATACAGAGTTTTTATTTTTAAAATTAATACGTTGTAATGACTTCATATTTGAAACATATTGTCCCTTACCTAATATATTAATATCTCCTGACGCCTCTATTTTAGTGTCCTGACAATAATTTATGTTAACATCTACCTTGATATTGATTTCATTTTTTAGTCTTTTTATTTCACCATCAATAAGCTCAATCAAGTTATATAATTCATTTGCAAACTTAATATTCAATGGTGCCAGTCCCATTATTTTTCCTTTTACAGTTTCTGAAATCATTTTTTCTTCTATAATACCTGTAATTGTGTTTGTAATAATACTCATTGCCATTTTAGAAAGATAGCCGAATTTAGTTTCTATTAATAACTTAATTAATTCACCATCACTTTTCATAGAAGCCTTCATATTATATTCTTTGAACTGGTCTAATGACTTTAATAAATTCTCTAGATTTAGCTTGTATTCTTCTAAGATAATTAAACAATTATTTTTTAATACATCTTTAGCTCCTGCTTTTAATGTTGAATCAATAATATTTCCATTTATATATATTCCACCTTGTGCTTCAACCTCTGCCTTTTCCACACTTCCATTCACTCTAACCACACTACCTGATTTCACCTTCATACCTTCTTGAATGCAACCATCAATATCAACATCTCCAATAAAATCAATATTACCTGTTTTAATATCTACATTTGCTGGATTTTTGTAAACTGAATTAACACTAAAGGTATTTCCGCTTAGAGATGGTCTTCCTGCAACTGTTGATATTGCCCTATTATCACTAAGTTTGCATCCTTGTCCACATGAAATATTTACTTTTTTCTTTTTATTTCTGTGTATTATGTTTCCAAATACATCAATTCCATCTTTTCCTTCTTTACCAATGATTTTTTCCCCAATAACTGTTCCTGGCTCTACATTAGTAATTGAATATAAATTCCTAAAGTCTACATTTCCAACTGATTCTTCATTGTAATTTTTTATTTTACTTTCAAAATTACTTTTAACCTTGTCCTCTTCATCATCAATTGGTGCAACCCCTTTTGCAATCAAAACCTTTCCATTAACATTAAGTAAAGCTTCAATTCCCTCTTCACTAACTCCAAGCTTAATATTATTTGATAGCAACACTTTCTTTATACTATCAACAGTATGATGTTCTGGTTCTACTCCATTTTTCTCCCATATTTCAAAGAGAGATTCTTCTCTCTCTGAAATATAATAGTTCACACCATTTTGATAATGTATTTCACCGTATGCTTCTAGATTATTATTTTCAAAAGTAATATTTAAATTTCTAATTGGTTTTACCCCTGAAATATAATAAATAAATCCATCCTCATTTATTTTTTCTAGTTTTACCTCTTTTAAATTCAATTCTGATTTAAGTTTTTCACAGCAAAGTTCCAAATCACCTAATGTATATAGATGTCTCATATTTCCCTCCACCTTTTCTAATTTTATACCATTATCTCATTTTCTTTAAGTATACCATAATAGGATGAATTTTGTAATATTTTATAGAAATTTTATCTTTTTTTACTTTTTTATCTAGTTTTTTTGGTAAATATTATATAATTACTTATCTTCTTATTAAAGCTATCCATTAAACATCTTAACAGTCTATTATTAATATCGAACTTTTCTATTAAAACTTCACTAATAGGTAAAATTTTTGGAGAAGTTCCTGAAATAAATAACACATCATATTCTTTTAATTCTTTATAATGAATTCTCTTTTCTACTATTTTCACGCCTTCTGCTTTAGCAACATCAATTATATTCTTTCTAGTTACTCCAGGAAGAACATTTTCAACTGGAGATGTTATTAATTCATCTCCCTTTATAAAGAATATATTACTTCTACTCCCTTCTGTTACATATCCATCTCTATCAACTAATATTGCTTCAAATGCATTATTTTCTTTTATTTCCTTATTTACATTTTCTCTAAAGGAATTATTAACTATTTTTTCATTTGGATTATTTCTTTCTCCAAAATAAAGAATTGTTTTCACTCCTTTTTCATACATTTCCGCTGTTGGATAAGAGTGTGGTATGAAAAAGTAATATATATTCCCCTCATTAATTGGGTATATAATTTTAACGTTTCCTACTAAAACATCATTCACTTTACAAAGCTTATAAATTGATTCTTTACACTCTTCTAAAGTAAATTTTAATTCAACTGATTTTTTGTTAAATGTATTTTTCATTCTTTCATAGTGTTCTTCTAAAAATAATGGTACTCCATCAATTACTCTTAAAACTTCATAAATAATTTCTCCATCCTTTGAGTAATTTAATTCACTTGATATCTTCTTTTCATTATTTTTAATAAAATACTTATTAACACATTCCATAAAACTACCTCCAATTTAATATTTCGTAATCTCCCTTTTTCTTGTAGTTTATTAAATATGGCTTTCCAACTAAATCTAGTAATGGTTTATCTGATAATGAATCCGAGAACATATAACTTTCTTCATAATCTACTTCAACATTATTTTCTTTTAGATATTCCTTTAATCTTCTTACCTTTTCTTCTCCCTTACAGTTTGCTCCAACCATTCTTCTTGCAAACTTACCTTCTTCAAAAGAGAATTTAGTTCCAATAATAACATCTACTTCTTTAATTGCATAAAGCTCCATTAAATAAAATTCTGGAGAAGCTGATATTAAATAAACATCATATCCTTCATTTTTTAATTTCTTTAACATGTTCATTCCATCTTCATATAGTATTTTACTTAATCTTTCATCATAATATGATTTTATTAACTTTCTAAAATTCTCTTCATCTCTACCATGTAAAAACTTTAGGAATGTTTCCTTAACCTTCTTCTCATCATATATTCCTGCAACAAACATCAATCCACTAAATAACGCTCTCGGAATATATATCATATTCTTTTTTTCCTTTAAAGCTACATACTTAAATAGCTCCATTAAAGTTTCTTTTTTAGTTAATGTGTAATCCACATCAAAAATTGCTAATTTCTTCTTCATGTCTAACTCCCTTATTGCTTATATATTATTTAAGCTAGAGTTTTAATATAAACTCTAGCCCTTTAATTACTTAATTTTACTTAAGAATAATTCTATTCTATCTATACCTTTCTCAATTACATCCATTGATGTTGCATATGATAATCTAATGTAATTATCTAATCCAAAGGCACTTCCTGGTATAACAGCTACTTTTTCATCTTCTAATAAACATTTAGCAAACTCAACTGAATTTGTAATTTTGGTACCATTATATACTGTATTTAAATATGATGAAACATTAATCATAACATAAAATGCACCCTTGGGTCTTATTATTGATATTCCAGGTATTTTAGTTAATTTATTTATCATATAATTTCTTCTTTTCTTAAACTCTTGAACCATATTTTCTAAATCTTCTTTTGGTCCATTTAATGCTTCTAAAGCTGCATATTGAGTTATTGAACAAGCATTTGATGTCATATGACTTTGAACACTTACCATTAGTTTTGTAATTTCTTCACTACATGCAGAGTATCCAAGTCTCCATCCTGTCATTGCTGATGATTTTGATAGCCCATTAATTACAATTGTTCTATTATATGCATCCTCTGATAATGAAGCTATACTAACATGCTCAACATCACCATAAACCAATTTTTCATAAATTTCATCTGAGATTATTAAAATGTCTTTTTCCTTTGCAAATTCTGCAATAGCAACTAATTCATCCTTTGTATAAACAGCTCCAGTTGGATTGTTTGGACTATTTAATAAAATTGCTTTAGTTTTGCTTGTATATGATTTTTCTAAATCCTCAAC
The DNA here is from genome assembly GCA_051650705.1 of Clostridium sp. Classification (GTDB taxonomy): domain Bacteria; phylum Bacillota; class Clostridia; order Clostridiales; family Clostridiaceae; genus Clostridium. Next base: position 6,611 of record JBOFQV010000196.1, on the reverse strand, counting down.
TGTTAATTTAAAGCTATTTGCTTCTGAAGTTTCCACCAATACTGGTACTCCATCAAACAGTTTTATTAACTCTGGATAACTAACCCAATAAGGTATTGAAATAATAACCTCATCACCTGGGTTTAAAATAGCCATAAATGTATTTGTTAAACTTTGCTTTGCACCTGTTGATATTACAATTTGGCTTGGCTTATAAACTAAACCATTATCTTCTTCTAGTTTTTTGCAAACACTTTGTCTTAATTCAAGAATACCTGCTGTTGGTGTGTACTTTGTTTTACCCTCTTTCATTGCTGTGATTGCACTTTCAATGATGTTGTTTGGTGTGTTAAAATCAGGTTCTCCAACCCCAAAACTTACCACATCAACCCCTGCTTCCTTTAAAGCTTTTGCCTTTGCCGTAATTTCTAATGTTACAGATTCATTAATTAATGATGCTTTTCTTGATAGCTCCATAATTGCCCCCCAATTATTTTATATTTATTAATTTATTTAATAATATCTCATTTACGCCTTGACTTCCTAAGAATACCTCTTTTGTTATTATACCATGATAATCACTACCACCTGTAATACATAATTTATGTTTTTTGCATAAATTATAAAAATAATTTATTTGCTTACTTGTATGGCTTGGATGATAAACTTCAACCCCTCTTAAGCCACAGCATTTTAACTTCCTTATTACACTTTCTACTTCCATACTTCTATATATCTTGCCTGGATGTGCTAATACAGCAACTCCTCCAGCCTCATTTATAACCTCAATTACCTCTTTATAATGTAGTTTATCTCCCCTAACATATGCAGCCTTTCCTTTTACTAAATAATTAGTAAAAGCTTCTTTATAATTTTCTTCATATCCTTTAGATACAATGGCATTTGCAATATGACTTCTGCTTAAGGTTGATGAGTTTCTTAACTCTACATCATCTAATGTTATTGCTATATCTTGAAGTTGAAGCTTTTCAATAATTTTTTTCCCTCTATTTAATCTACTTTTCTTTAATTTATTTATTGTATTATTAAGTCTTTCATTATCTATATCTATAAAATATCCTAATATATGAAGTTCTAAATCCTCATATTCTGTACTAAACTCAATACCTGGTATTATCTTTAATCCATCTATTTTTTCCCTTGTGATATATTGAGAATCAATTGTGTCATGATCTGTTATTGAAATACACTTTATCCCCTTATCCTTTGCTGTTTTTATTATATCCTCTGGTGTTATATTCCCATCTGAATAGGAAGAGTGAATATGTAAATCTGCATATTTCAATATGGCCACCTTCTTCCTTCTCACTTCATTTAAATATTATACTTATATAATGCTACATATAATAATTTATAATACTTATATATAAAAATATATCATTTTATTATTGACTTAGTCAAACAAACAAAAAAAAATTTGCGTACTTTTATACGCAAATTTTTTATTTTTATTTAATAAATAACTTTTATTAAATTTTACTCTTCGTTTGCTAAAGTATCATTGTAGAATTGTGATACTCTATCAAATTCTTCTTCATCTGGAACTACAAGGTCTTCCCCTTCTTCTCCCTCTACTCTAAATAAGTAGTATGAATCATCAGCTTCATTCATAGCTAACACATAATCTTTTCCTTCACATTGGAAAGCATCAACTATTGGGCATGATAATATGTTTCCATCATCATCTTCTAGATCTATTACAAAAGTTTCTTCTTCTGAGCATGCACATCCATCATGATCATGGTCATGATCGTGATTACATCCACAACCTGTTCCACATCCGCATCCTTGCTCTTCTTCACCGTGACATCCACATTTGTTTAATTCGTTACTCATATTAAATTCCTCCTTATGACATAACCGTCTTTATAATTTTACCCTTATTTATATAAAAATAAAAGTAAATTTTCTATTTTGTAAAAAAAGAAGCTGCTTTTGCAGCTCCTTTTATATAAATGCTATGAATTACTCTTGAGCTGCAAGCTTCTTGTAGCCATTAAGTCTTTCCATTGCATCTTCATAAGTCTTTTCAAATAAAGCATCAGCAGCTTCTGGGAATGCCTTAGCAAGTGAAGCATATCTTACTTCTCCCATTAAGAACTCCTTGAAGTCTTCCTTTGGCTCTTTTGAATCTAAGCTGAATGGATTCTTTTGACCCTTTAATGATGGGTTGTATCTATATAATGACCAATATCCACAAGCAACTGCTTTCTTAGACTCTTCTTGTGTTGACCCCATTCCAATCTTAATACCATGACTGATACATGGAGCATAAGCAATTATTAATGATGGACCATCGTAAGCTTCTGCTTCAGCTATAGCCTTAAGAGTTTGGTTTTTATCTGCTCCCATTGCTATTTGTGCAACGTAAACATATCCATAGCTCATTGCCATCATTCCTAGGTCTTTCTTCTTAGTTCTCTTACCGCTAGCAGCAAACTTAGCTATTGCAGCTGTTGGAGTTGACTTTGATGATTGACCACCAGTATTTGAGTAAATTTCTGTATCAAATACAAATATATTTATATTTTCACCTGAAGCAAGTACGTGATCTACACCACCGTATCCGATGTCATAAGCCCAACCGTCTCCTCCAAATATCCATTGTGATCTCTTAACTAGGAATTCCTTATCCTTTAAGATAGCAGTAGCAAATTCGTTGCTTTCTGTTTCAAGCGCAGCTATTACTCTGTTTGATCTTTCTCTAGTTCCATCACCATTTTCTATATTAGCTAACCAATCTTCTAAAGCAGCCTTAGCTTCTTCTGAAACACCAGCTTCTATAGCACTCTTAGCATTATCAGCAATTCTTTCTCTAATAGCCTTAGCTCCAAGGTACATACCTAATCCAAACTCAGCATTATCTTCGAATAATGAGTTTGCCCAAGCTGGTCCATGACCTTCTTTATTAGTTGTATATGGAGTTGAAGGTGCTGATCCTCCCCAAATTGATGAACATCCTGTAGCATTAGCTATCATCATTCTATCACCAAATAATTGAGTTATTAACTTAGCATATGGAGTTTCTCCACATCCTGCACAAGCTCCTGAGAACTCAAATAGTGGTTGTTCAAATTGGCTACCCTTTAATGTAGTCTTGCTCATTGGGTTCTTCTTAGCTGAAACTTCTTCAACAGCGTAGTTCCAAGGTTCTATTTCAACATGTTGTGAAGCTTGTGGCTTCATGATAAGAGCCTTTCCTGGTGCTGGACATACTTGAGCACAGTTTCCACATCCTGTACAATCTAATGGAGATACTCCAATAGTGTAGTACATTGGTTCTTCTGTCTTTAATGCCTTAGCTGGTACAATCTTCATTCCTTCTGGAGCATTTTCTTTTTCTGCTTCATTTATTAAGAATGGTCTAATTGTAGCATGTGGACAAACAAATGCACATTGGTTACATTGAATACATTTATCTGCTTGCCATTCAGGAACATTTATAGCTATTCCTCTCTTTTCATAAGCTGCAGTACCTGGTTCAAATGTACCATCTTCCATACCTATGAAAGCAGAAACTGGTAAATCAAATCCTTCTTGTCTGTTAATTGGGTCAACTATATTTTTAATGAATGCTGGCTTCTTTGTTTCTACAACTTCAGCATCAACAGCATCTTTCCACTCTGCTGGCACTTCAACCTTAACTATTGATTCAATTCCCTTATCAATAGCTGCATGATTCATATCAATAACTTTTTGACCTTTTTTACCATATGAAGTTACAACTGCATCTTTTAAGTATTTAACAGCATCTTCAACTGGGATAATGTTAGCAATCTTGAAGAAAGCTGATTGCATTATCATGTTGATTCTTCCACCAAGACCAATTGATTGAGCTATTCCTACAGCATCAATTGTATATAAGTCTATATTATTTTCAACAATATATCTCTTGTATGAAGCTGGTAACTTTGCATCTAATTCTTCTGCAGTCCAAAGTGTATTTAATAAGAACTTACCGTTCTTCTTTAATCCGTCTAAAACATTGTATTTATATACATATGATTGGTTGTGACAAGCAACAAAATCAGCCTTATTAATTAAGTAAGGTGACTTAATTGGTTGTTTTCCAAATCTTAAGTGAGATACAGTTATTCCACCTGACTTCTTAGAGTCATATGAGAAGTATGCTTGAGCATACATGTCTGTGTGATCCCCGATGATTTTGATAGCGCTCTTGTTTGCTCCAACAGTACCATCTGATCCAAGACCCCAGAACTTACATGACTTAGTTCCTTCTGGTGTAGCATCTATATCTTCATGAACTGGTAATGATGTATTTGTAACATCATCTACTATTCCTATAGTGAATCCATTCTTTGGTTGTTCGTTGTTTAAGTTCTCATAAACAGCTGCAATGTGACCTGGGTTTGGATCCTTTGATCCTAATCCGAATCTTCCACCAACTATTACTGGTGCATTTTCTACTCCGTAGAATGTGTTCTTAACATCTAAGAATAATGGCTCTCCAGTTGATCCTGGTTCTTTAGTTCTATCAAGTACAGCTATTTTCTTAACTGTCTTTGGTATAACCTTTAAGAATTTATCTATAGCAAATGGTCTAAATAGTCTTACTTTTACAACCCCTACTTTATTTCCATTTGCATTTAAGTAATCAATTGTTTCTTCAATTACATCTGTAACTGATCCCATAGCTATAATTATTCTATCAGCATCTGGTGCTCCATAGTAATCGAAACAGCTATATGATCTACCAGTTAACTTAGTTATTTCAGCCATGTAGCCTTCAACTATATCTGGAATTGCATCATAGTACTTGTTTACAACTTCTCTTGTTTGGAAGTAAATATCAGGATTTTGAGCTGTTCCTCTTGTAACTGGGTGATTTGGGTTTAATGCTCTTTTTCTATACGCATCAAGAGCTTCATGATCAACTAATTTTGCTAATTCATCATACTCTAAAACTTCTATCTTTTGAACTTCGTGTGATGTTCTAAATCCATCGAAGAAATTGCAGAAAGGTACTCTTCCTTTAATTGCTGAAAGATGTGCTACTGCCGCAAGATCCATAACCTCTTGTACTGAACTTTCTGCAAGCATTGCAAATCCAGTTTGTCTTGCTGCCATAACATCTTGGTGATCTCCAAAAATGTTAAGTGATGAAGTAGCTAATGCTCTAGCTGCTACATGGAATACTCCTGGAAGTAATTCTCCAGCAATTTTGTACATATTAGGTATCATTAATAATAACCCTTGTGAAGCTGTATAAGTAGTACTTAATGCTCCTGCTTGTAATGATCCATGAACTGCTCCAGCTGCTCCTGCCTCTGATTGCATTTCCATAACCTTAACTGGTTGCCCAAATATGTTCTTTCTTCCTTGTGCTACCCATTCATCTACATGTTCAGCCATAGGTGATGATGGTGTTATTGGGAATATTGCTGCAACTTCTGTGAATGCATATGATATATGAGCTGCTGCCGTATTACCATCCATAGTTTTCATTTTTCTCATCGCGTTGACCCCTCTTTCAAATTTTAATTTATATCAAATTGTAGCAAGCTACATTTGTTTAGCGACTTTAATTTTTTAATTAGATTAATTTCTTTGCTAATTCTTTTGCTAATTCTAATTCTTCATCAGTTGGTGATTCTTTAACTGCTATGTTTCCAACAACATCAAAGCCATAGTCCTTCATTCTATCAACCCAATCAACCATAAACTTTCCATCATCCCATCCATAAGATCCAAATAGAAGACATGGTTTATTATTGTTTGGTGTTAGTTTAAATTCCCTAATGAAAGGCTCCATTTCATGTTGTTCAATTCTATTATTATCCATAGAAGGACTTCCAAATGCTACAGCGTCAGCTGATGTTACATCCTCAACCTTTGCATCTGCAACTTGAACTATTTTCACCTCTGCTCCAGCTAATTCTAAAGCATCAGTAATTGTATTTGCTAATACTTCAACATTCCCACCATTACTCCAATAGATTACTGATATTTTTTTCATATATTAACACCTCTCTCAACATAAATTTTAAACTCTTAACTCCCTATTTTTCCCTACCTTTTTATTATAGTACTTTCATTTTATTTTGCAAGTAATGTTAAATTGTAAACAGTCTTACAAAATATAGTTAATTAATAGGCAAATTTTGTTTTTAATAATTTTCCAGTATTTCCATATCAATTTTAATAAATTTAAACGTTATTTTTTATACTTTCCATAATTAAACTAACAATTTTATCGCTACCTTCATTAGCTTTACTCTCTTTCATATTTTTTATGAGTAAATTTTTATTTTCCTTTAATTTTTTTATATTTTCTAAAAGAATTCCCTTTTGAAGCTCCTCTTCTTCTACAACAAGAGCATATCCGTCCTTTTTGAAAGAATTTGCATTTAATATTTGGTCCCCTCTACTAGCTCTTCTAGAAAGTGGTATTAAAAGTGTTGGTTTGTTTAAAGCAAGAAATTCAAAAATCGAATTTGCCCCAGCTCTTGAAATTACATAGTCACAAGCAGCCATTAAATCTGAAAGCTCATTATTTACATATTCAAACTGATTATACCCTTTAATCTTTGTTAATGAATTATCAATGTTTCCCTTTCCACATATGTGAATTAGGTTAAAACTTTTTGTTA
>JBOFQV010000195.1:0-3090 GCA_051650705.1 Clostridium sp. | reverse complement strand
CTTAAACTTATCTGAATAAACTGGAGCTAACCTCAATATACTATAGCTACTTAAACAATTTTCTTCCATATACTCTTCTGATAATTTTTTAGCAACCGCATATGGACTCTTTGGCTCACATATATCTGTTTCCAAATAATACGTTTTATCAAGCCTTTCACCATATACAGAAATAGTGCTTATAAATATAAAATTGTTAAGTTTTAAATATTTATTGCTTAAATCAATAAAATATTTCGTAGCTTCATAATTTACTTTCATAAATTTTTCTCTTGATAAATCATTTCCCTTTTTATGTGCAAGTGCTGCGCAATGAATTATGATATTTACATCACTATTCATTTTTAATACTTCTTCAATTTGACTTTTTTCAGTTATATCACAACTATAATATTCATCACACTCTTCATAGTTATTGTTCATATCTAAACCTATTATTTCGTGATTTCCTTTTAATTTATCACATAAAAAACTACCAATGTTACCACATATACCTGTAATCAATATTTTCATTTTTTCACCTACTAAATACTTTATTTTACTATCATACCTTGATTAATTTTAGTATTATCACTTACTTTAGCCATTTGATTTAATATTGAACCAATACTTAAATAACATGCTTCTCCAATAGTGTTATATCCTGATAAATTACAATCCCATAATATTGTTGTGTAATTCCCAATTAAACTATCATGCCCAATCCCACAATTTCCACTAATAAGAACATGCTCTCCTATTTCTGTATTAACAGTTAAAATTACTCCAGGATATATGATGCTACCCTTACCAATTTTAATTAGCTCCCCAACTCTAACACTTGGATGTACAATAGTTGCAAAATCAAACTCATTATTTAATAATTTAGCAATTTTACTTTTCACTTCACAATTAGCTATAGCTATAACCACATATGGCTTTGAGTTTAATGAAAGTAATTCATTTACTCCACCCAACACGTTATATCCATTTAGTATTTTTCCATGAACATCTTTATTATCATCAATAAATCCAAGTATGTTCCACTGATCATTCTCTTTATTTATTTCTTCAATAAAGTATGCTACCTCTCTCCCAATTCCACCTGAGCCAATTATGACAATATCCTTTTTCATATCTCAAACTCCTATAAATCTATACTTTGATTATTATCTGCTTTACCTTCTTGAACTCCATCTCTCTTTACAACACTTAGCGCCGTTTTAAATATAATTTCCATATCAAATATGAAGCTTTTTCTATCTAAATATTCCTTATCTAATGAAACCTTAATCTCTAAAGGTATTTCATCCCTTCCATTTATCTGAGCCCATCCTGTAAGACCTGGAACTAATTTATGAATCCCTACTTTTGTTCTCATTTCTTTTAAATCTAATTGATTATATAAAGCTGGTCTTGGTCCAACCAAGCTCATTTCACCTTTTAAAATATTAAATAATTGTGGAAGCTCATCTAAGCTTGTCTTTCTCATAAACTTCCCAACTCCTGTAATCCATTGTTCTGGATTTTCTAATAAATGAGTTGGAACATTTGGTGTATCTATCCTCATTGTTCTAAATTTATAAATATCAAATTCTACGTTATCCTTACCAATTCTTCTTTGTTTAAATAAAATTGGTCCCTCTGATGTTAATTTTATAACAATTGAAAGCACAACTATTACAGGTGATAATATTACAAGTGATATCAACCCCACAATAAAATCAAATATTCTTTTTATACCCATTCCCATACCCCTCTAATGAACTTTATTTTTTAGTTGCTGCTACCTCACTTCTTGCTCTATCCTCTTCTGTTATTTTATAAGTTGGCACAACTTCCCCTAACTTATCTCTCAATTTTTCCCCTTTGTTTTTTTCTGCTACCCTTATAAGTTCATTAATATTATGTTTTACATCATCAAGTTTAAATTCACCAGGCGCTCCAATAAATATCTTCTCATGCATTGTTTCACTTAACCCTTCCTCACTCATAAGAAGCTCTTCATAAAGTTTTTCTCCTGGTCTTAATCCCGTTATTTCTATATTTATATCTTTTCCAAGCTCTAAACCTGAAAGCTTAATCAAATCACATGCCAAGTCATATATTTTTACTGGACTTCCCATATCCAATACAAATATTTCTCCACCTTTTGCATATGCCCCAGCTTGAAGTACAAGCTGTGCTGCTTCTGGTATTAACATAAAATATCTTGTTATATCTTTATGTGTTAATGTAATTGGTCCACCTTCTGCTATTTGCTTTTTAAATAATGGTATTACTGAACCATTTGACCCAAGAACATTTCCAAACCTTACTGCAACAAATTCTGTTTTGCTTTCCCTATTTATTCCTTGAATTATCATTTCACATAATCTCTTTGTTGCTCCCATTACATTTGTTGGATTAACTGCTTTATCTGTTGATATAAGTACAAATTTCTCCACTTCATATGCTGAAGCCATTTCTGCAACATTTAATGTTCCAAGAACATTATTTTTTATTGCTTCCATTGGACTATCCTCCATTAATGGAACATGCTTATGAGCTGCTGCATGGAAAACAACATGCGGTTTTAATTCCTCAAATATACTTTTTAGTCTTTTCCTGTCTCTAACTGAGGCAATAAGGGTCCTTAATTTTAGTTCTGGATATGCTCTTTTCAGTTCATTTTGAATATCATAGGCATTATTTTCATAAATATCTAATATAATAAGTTCTTTTGGATTAAATCTAATAATTTGCCTACAAAGTTCTGAACCTATGGAGCCCCCACCACCAGTTACTAAAACTACCTTATATTTTATATAATCAGCTATACCTGTATAATCTAAATTCACTTCTTCCCTTCCAAGAAGATCCTTTACATCTACTTCTCTTATTTTATTAATTGAAAAGTGTCCATCTATTATTTCTGAAAGTCCTGGCATTATGCTTACCTTTACACTTGCCTCTTTACACCCTTCAATTACTTCTCGCTTATTTCTCTTATCTAAATGAGCTATTGCAATGATGATTTCATCTATTTTCTTTTCTTTTACTATTTCTCTTATTTGGTTTCTGTTACCCAAAACTTTTGTTCCTCCAATATAGGTTCCTAGCTTTTGTTTG
>JBOFQV010000194.1:0-2750 GCA_051650705.1 Clostridium sp. | reverse complement strand
AATAATTTTTATCAAATTAGAAATACTAACATAATAAGGTTAGAAAATTAGGAGTATATTATGGTAGATTTAAGAAAAGCTTTATATATATCAAACTTAAAATACAACTCACTACTAAATACAATTCCCTCAATAGCTTGGTTTGTTGATAAAAAGAGTAAATATATTGATGTTAATGATACATTCATAGTACAAAGTGGAAAAGAACTTAAGGAAATTTTAGGTAAAACCCATAAGGAGGTTTGGGGTGAACAGATATCAACGAAATGTTATAAAAATGATTCTATTGTTATTACCTCTAAAGCACCCTATTCTTCTGAGGAAATAATTTATGGGCAGGATGGTCATAAGCATTTTAAGATTTATAGATCTCCTGTTATTGATGATAAGAAAAATATTATTGGTATTATCGCTGTTGGAATTGATATTACTGATAAAGTCAATATGGAAACTAAGTTTAGAATTCTAATTGAAAATATTCCTTTTATGGTATGGTATAACGATAAAGATGGAAGATATCTAAATTCAAATACTAAGTTTGCTTCTTTTAATAATACAACTGTAGCTAATTTAATTGGTAAGACCTACAGAGATTTTTTCAATAAAACTGATGCAAAAGTAATATCCGCCCAAGATAATGAAGCAATAAGAGTAAATAAAACTGTGAAATTTAATATGACTCATAAAATTCAAGATACTCTTCATCATTATGAAATATATAAAACTCCTGTAATTAATGTTGGTAATGAGGTAATGGGCATTGTTGGTACTGTTGTAGATGTTACTGAAATTATTGAAACTAGAAAAAATATTGAAAAGCAAGCATTTACAGATTACAATACAAATCTTCAAAACAGAAGAGCTCTTTATGCTTATTTGGATAAGAATTTAAAAGATAATATAATATCTATGTTTTTAATGGATATTGATAATTTTAAGTACATTAATGATAACTATGGTCATAATATTGGTGATTTTGTTTTACTTAATGTAGCACAAACATTAAGTAAACTTTTTGGATATGAAAGTGTTTTTAGGCTTGGTGGAGATGAATTTGTTGTAATTTTTAAAAATGCATCTACCAAAGCCTTCCTTGTTGAACATGCTGAAAAGCTATTACAGAGTGTTCATTCACAAACTATTTCTAAAATCCCAAATGAGAGAATTTCTCTAAGTATTGGAATAGCCTCCTGTGATTGTAACTTAAAGCTAAGCAATGCTTGTAATTTCTGTAACGGTAATGATATTGCTTGCAAACAAGAAAAATGTAATAGTGAAGATTGTAAAATCACACGTAGAGCAGATATTGCACTTTATGCCTCTAAGAAAAAAGGCAAAAACTGTTATGAATTTTATAGTGAAGACTTAGATAAAGAAAGACACCTGATGTTTAATATTGCAAAAGATCTTGGGTTCGCTTTGGAAAGGGATGAAATTTCCCTGTTTTACCAACCTCAATACACAACTGATAGAAAGCTTATTGGCTTTGAAGCTCTGTTTAGATGGAAAAATAAGAAATATTCCAAAATACCAATAATAAAAATAATAAGTATCATGGAAAAAAGTAATTTAATTATAGATATTGGGAGAGTTATTATAGAAAAGGCTTGCCTTTTTGCAAAAAAAATAAATAAAAATAGAACAGAGCCCATTATTATTTCTTTTAATGTTTCTTCCATTCAAATTATGAATAGAATTTTTCTTTCTGATTTTAAAAGTATTTTAGAAAAAACCAATGTCTCCCCTTCTCTTCTTGGAGTAGAGGTTACAGAAAGTATTCTTTTAGAAAATATAACAGAAAATATTCAAAAGCTACAACTACTTAAGGATATTGGTATTAAAATTATACTAGATGATTTTGGAACAGGATATTCCTCACTTAATTACTTAGTTAAATTCCCATTATCAATTATAAAAATTGATAAAAGCTTCATTAATGATTTAGAAAAAGGAACTGAGTACAAAAGCATAATAAAGCTAATTATAGATTGTTCTCACTCTCTAAGCCTAGACATAATTGCAGAGGGAGTTGAAACTGAAAAACAACTTAAAATTTTGAAGGATATGAATGTTAATATAATGCAAGGATATTTATTTTCCCATCCTGTAAGTGAAGAAGCTGCTCTTTCCCTAATAGAATAAAGGATGCCATATAGCATCCTTCTTTTCCCTTTTGTATTATGTTTAACCCATTAAGAAATCAAGGATGTTCCATCCATCAGATGTTGTCCCCTTATAAAGCTCTGTAAACCCGCATCTTTTGCAGCTAATAGTAATAAACTTTTTATTTTGCACATCAAAAATCTTTGCAAAATTCCCACCTGTTGCTTGGAATTGATCATGCGTAAACTCATTACATTGACATTTTGGACATTCAAATTGCTTCTTTTCCATTTAACACCTCTACATACTAATATTTATACTTATATTTTACTTTATTTCCATTTATATCACAACATGCATATTTGTTTAATAAATAAAGTATTTTAAATTAAACTCTATGAAATGTTAAATTGGAACCTCTTCCATGTACAGCATTCCATTATTTATTATTTTATATAGTATTTTTTCACCTTAAGTTTTCTATTATAATAAATTGGGTCAAATTTACCTACTATTATTTTATTACATCTTCCATCATAAATTAAATAATACCACATAGCATTTTTAGTACACTCTTTTATAATAAGCATTACTTCTAAAATATACACACAAGGAGCTATCTCCACGATAAACCTCTTGTTTTTTTC
>JBOFQV010000193.1:0-5929 GCA_051650705.1 Clostridium sp. | reverse complement strand
TTATGCACACCAATTTTATTTATATATATTGGAATACTACCATTAATAGAAAAGAAAATAAAGGGGGGTGGGTTAGAAAGGATTATAAAAAGAGGTGTATTAATATATATTTCATATGTAATATTTACGGTTATAATTAATTTTGCTACTGATATATTTTCAACATTTATTAGGATTAAACTAGTTGGAATAAGTAAATTTACATTTATGAATTATGCATTTGAATTTTTTAAGGAGAATTTTATTTCATCACTGGTGATTATACCAAATATAATAATTTTTTATTATATTTATAAGACTAAGAAATATTGGAATATTATTATTTGGACAATAATATCAATAATGATGCTTATCGGAAATTATTTATATCCATATTATGAGGGAATAACTAATAATACAAAAACAATTGAAAATAAAGACTTTCAAGAGAATTTAAAAGCAATAGTAGATAAGTCACAGTTGAATGGGATAAGCTTTAAAGAAATTAAGATGAGTGATAGCACTAGTTCAATAAATGCATATCTATCAGGAATATTTAATAGTAAGGAAATAGTAATTTGGGATACTTCTTTATTAACATTATCACAAAATGAACTTAATGCACTTATAGCTCATGAAATAGGGCACTATGTAAATGAGGATATATTTAAAGATATAATTTTTTCTCAAATCATAAATTTATTTGTATTACTAATATCTCACAAGGTGTTTGTTAAAATCTATAAAAAGGATAAAAGAAGAAATATAGATATGATTAGGTTGATTTTTATTATAAATGTATTCTTATTTTTAACTTCCCCTATAAAATTAGCATATTCAAGATATCAAGAAACTAAAGCTGATAGTTATGCAATGAATTTATTAGAGAATAGTGAGTGGAGTTTAAACTTAGAGTTAAAAACATTGAAAAATTCAGTTATGCCAATAAGTGGAGAGGGAATGTTGAAATGGATTTATTATACGCATCCAACTCCAAAAGAAAGAATGGAAAAATGTTTAGAGTGGAAGGAAAAAAACAAATAATCACCAAATAGGTGATTATTTGTTTTTTAAGATGTTTGTAAAGTATCCAGCAGGAATCATTCCTTTTTTAAGACCTTCTATAACTGTAAGGTAAGTTGCAGTAGTATCAAATCTTGCATCATGATAATCTCCACTTCCTTCAAAAAGTTCATCAGACTTCTTTGAAATTTGTTCCTTAGTTATGTTAAGGAAGGATATAACTTCTTCTAGTTTAGGATTTTTTATATCCCCATTTGGCTTTAATATTCTACATATGTCTTTATAGTATGCCATAGTACAGAATGTATTTTTTGGCGTATACTCTTCCCCTAATCCTTCTAATTCATGTTTAAGGAAACGAATATCAAAGTTTACATTGTGACCAATTACAAAGTCAGCCTCCATAAAGTCATTTATAAAGTTCCAAACAGTATCTTCAAAATAAGATCCTTCAGATAATTCATAAAGTTTTTCTAGTGAAAATCCATGAACTTGCTCAGCACCTGGATCCATTTCATCTACTGTGAAAAAATAATTTTTCCCCCAAGTTTTTTGAGGCTTTCTAGATGCATCTACGACTATGTAACTAAGTTGACATATGTGACCAGGTTTAATGCTAGTTGTTTCTGTATCGAAAAATAATAACTTCATTACTAATCCTCCATTATGAAAGTATTAATTATTATTATATACTAAAGTAATCTTCTTTAAAAGAAAAACTGAGAGTTATCTCTCAGTTTCACAAAGTGATTTGCTAATAGTTTTTAGCATAGTTAAACAACTATTTAATGTTGTATCACTCTTGTCCAACATTGGATTAAATTCAACAAAATCCATTGAGCGTACTAAGTTAGTAGATAGAATAGTCTTTAAAACATGTAATCCACCTTCTAAAGTTAGACCGTCATCTACAGGTGTTCCAGTTCCAGGAACAAACATAGGATCAAGGCAATCTATATCAAAACTTAAATGGAGGTTCTTAATATTTCTTTGTGCTACTTTATTAAGCAGTTCATTTAAGCATTTGTCTAATCCTTTTTCTTTTATATCATTAAATGTCCATACATTTAGATTTTCTTTTTCAATTAATTTAAGTTCTCCCTCATCTAAATCCCTAGCTGCAAGTATAAAAATATTTTCCATATTAATTTTTTTACCATTAAAAAATATATTAGAAAGCTTTTCGTTACCTAATCCAAAGGATGCAGCAAGTGGCATACCATGAATATTACCAGATGGGCTACTTTCTGTAGTATTTATATCTCCATGGGCATCAACCCAAATTACACCCATATCTTGTCCAAAGTATTTTGATGAACCAGCAATAGTACCAAGTCCAATTGAATGATCTCCACCAATTATTAATGGGAATGAATTATTGCATAAAGAAGAATAAACTTCTTTAGCAAGTAATGTGTTACAATCTACTACTTGGTCAAGATACTTTAGTGTAGCATGAGAATTAAATTTAAATTCCTCTGTTACATTTGATACTTCAATATCTCCTAAATCATTAACTTCATTATTTTCTTTCAAGATTTCTAAAAGACCATTTTCTCTTAAAACTCTTGGACCATTATCTACACCTTTCCTATCGCACCCATAAAATATAGGTACACCTAAAATATTAATTTTCATAGCAAACCTCCAAGTTATCTTCTCTTTTGACACAGATATAATATTAAGCCTTAATTAGTAGAAAGTAAATATAAAATTTTTATAATAAAATTAAAATTATATGAATAGTATATGCACCATGAGTGAAAAGATAACATTAAAATATTAACAAAAAAGCAATTGAAATTTATTTTCAATTAGAGTATAATTCATTCAAAGAAATAAATGTAAATGGAGTGATAAAATGTTAACTGAAGGTAAGAGAAAAGTTTCTATAATAGGAGCAGGATATGTAGGAGCTGCAACGGCTTTTGCATTATTAAATAGTGGGATTGCTACTGAAATATGTATTAATGATATAAATATGGAGAAGGCTCAAGGAGAGGTAATGGACCTTGTTCATGGTACTTCCTTTGTAAAACCAGTAAAAATTTATGCAGGAGGAATTAGTGAAACTAAGGATTCAGATATAATAATTATAACTGCTGGTGCAGCACAAAAAGAAGGAGAAACAAGATTAGATTTAATTGAGAAAAATTATAAAATATTTAAAAGTTTTGTTCCAGAGCTTGCAATGCTAAGTCCTGATTCAATTTTTCTTGTTGTATCAAATCCAGTAGATATATTAGCATATATAACTTATAAGCTTTCAGGATTTCCAAGAGAGCGTGTAATTGGTTCTGGAACTGTATTAGATACATCTAGATTAAAATATGTAATAGGAAAATATTTTGATATAAATAATTCAAATATTCATTCTTATGTAATTGGAGAGCATGGTGATAGTGAACTTGTAACATGGAGCAACGGAACAATTGGTGGTGAAAAATTAGAAGAGTTTGCAAAACAAGAAAATTTAGAGTGGGATGAGGAAATTGAAGGAGTTATAGAGAGTGATGTTAAAAATGCAGCATATGAAATAATAAGTAGAAAGAGTGCAACTTATTATGCAATAGCATTAGCTGTTAATAGAATTGTTGAGGCTATATTTAGAAATGAAAATAGTATTTTAACTGTATCAACTTTATTAAGTGGGCAGTATGGAATAAACAATGTCTACTTGGCTTTACCTACTATTGTTAACATGAAGGGTGCTACAAAAATAATAAATATACCTCTTTCTCAAAATGAAGAAGAAAAATTTAAAAAATCAGCCCAAATATTAAAGGGGCATTTAGAAGAGTGTAATATATAAAAGCCATTAACAATAATTTACAAGATTTTTTGAATTATTTACCTATTTGGGGTTTGTTTTTTTAAGGTAATTAAGTATAATGGGAAGTATATAAAATTAAAGGGGGCAAAATCTATGAAAGTAGAAGGATTAATTATTCCAGAAGGTTATAAGAGTAGTACAACTCTTATAGAAACAGAGAAGAACATTAAAGCAATAAAGGATTATTTTGAGAATAATCTTTCTAATGCACTAAACCTTGTAAGAGTTTCAGCACCATTATTTGTTGCAAGTAACACTGGTATTAATGATAATTTAAATGGGGTAGAAAGACCAGTTAATTTTGATTTAAAAGCAACAAATGAAAATGTTGAAATAGTTCATTCTCTTGCTAAATGGAAAAGAATGAGCTTACACAGATATGGGTTCCCAATAGGGCAAGGTCTATATACAGATATGAATGCAATAAGAAGAGATGAGGATTTAGACAACCTTCATTCAATTTATGTTGACCAATGGGATTGGGAAAAAATAATCAAAAAAGAAGATAGAAATATTAACACGTTAAAAGCTGTAGTAAACGAAATTTATAGTGTATTAAAAAATACTGAAAAATATGTAAGTGAGAACTTAATTAAAAAGGTAGGAACACTTCCAGAGGAAATTTTCTTTATAACAACTCAAGAACTTGAAGATATGTATCCAACTTTTTCACAAAAAGAAAGAGAAGATGCTATTTGTAAGGATAAGGGAGCAGTATTTTTAATGCAAATTGGTGGAAAACTAAAGTCAGGAGAGAAACATGATGGAAGATCACCAGATTATGACGATTGGACATTAAATGGAGATATTTTAGTTTGGTATCCACTATTAGATAGAGCATTTGAATTAAGCTCAATGGGGATTAGAGTTGATGAAGAGGCGCTAGATAAACAACTTACTATTGAAGGCTGTGATGATAGAAGAGAGTTACCATTCCATAAGGCTCTATTGCAAGGAGAGTTACCTTATACAATAGGTGGAGGAATTGGTCAATCAAGAATGTGTATGTTCTTCTTAAATAAGGCTCATATAGGTGAAGTACAAGCATCAGTATGGGATGAAAAAAATACAAGACTTTGTGAAGAAAATAATATAACATTATTATAATAAAAAATGTGTTCCTTATATCCTAAGGAACACATTTTTAATAGTTTTTATTTAAACTAACTTCCCCTGAAAGAACAGGTCTTATATTCCCGTGAGAATCCCTAATTAAAAGGGAACCATCAGAGGAAATATCAATACATTCAACAACTTCATTTTTATTAAATGTAGTAATAATTATTTCTTTTCCAATTAAATAAGAATTATTTTTACAAACTTCTAATGAAGAAGGTATTTCTTCGGTTAGTAAAAATTCATTATATAGAGGGTCAAATTCAGATAATATTTCACTTAATAGTAAGTTTAAATTATGAATTCTATTATCACACAAAAATAATGAAGTAGCCTTATCTTTTAAAGTGTCATCAATGGATGAAATATTAACATTAAGTCCAATGCCTAATATTAAATAGTTTATTTTATCTAATTCACAATTCATTTCAGTTAATATACCACAAACTTTTTTATTATTTAAAAGTATATCATTTGGCCACTTTATTTTGCAATTGTAATTATATTTGTTTAATGTTCTCCAAATTGAAGCTGCTGCAATTAAAGGGACCTTACTAGCTTCCATTGGTGAAAGATTTGGCCTTAAAATTAAGGAAAACCATAGTCCACCATTTGGAGAAGACCAGGCTCTTTCTAGACGTCCTTTACCACTGTTTTGAGACTTAGCAACAATTAAAGTGCCATTTGGAGCTCCTGATGATGCTATTTTTTTTGCATATAAATTAGTAGAATTTATTTCATCAAAGAAATATAAATTTTCTCCAAAAGAATTTTGATTTAAATTATTTTTAATTTCAATTAAAGATAACTCCGTTGGAGAAGATAATAACTTATATCCTTTTTTAGATATTCCTTCAATAGAATATCCTTCATTTTTTAGTGAGTTAATATGCTTCCAAATACATGCTCTAGTAACTCCTAAAGTCTTACTAATTTCTTCACCAGAAATATATTCAGAATTATTTTTCAATAAGTTAA
>JBOFQV010000192.1:0-8722 GCA_051650705.1 Clostridium sp. | reverse complement strand
AATTTCCTTTTGATAAGATAGCTTTTCATCTTCTAGCTTTTTCTTATCACCTTCAGCCTTTTCTTTATAAGGAAGAATATTTTGTTTAACTTCATTAAATAAATCTTCAGCTTGCTTATATTGTTCTTCTCCTGCTTCTAATTTACCCTCTGCTTCTGCAAGCTTTAATTCACCCTGTCTAAAGGTTTCATTTATTTTTTCTCTATTTACCTTTAATTCCTTTTCTCCCTTTTCAATTGCACGTTTAGAATCCTCAAGCTTATTTCTTCCTTCTTCAAAGCCCTTGTTTGCCTCTTCTTTTGCTTTATTTAATTCATCTTCACTTTCCTTAAGCTTTTTCTTAGCTTCTCCAATAACTTCGTCATATCTAATTGAGGATCTTTCTTTTCCAAGCGCCTCTAGTGAAGACTCTGTAGGTTTTAAATATTCAAAATACTTTTCATCAAAGGTATTAAGCTCCTTTGCTCCCTTTGCAGTAACATAAGCTTCTGTATATATATCATTTTTAAAATTCTCATCAAATATCATGATGAAATTATTTATATCACCCTTACCAATATTTGATTTCCCTTTTTCAAAGGATAAAAAGTTTGGCGTTTGAGCATATCCAACTACAGTATATTCATTAACAGAAAGGCTTTCATTAATATCAGTATCTGTTCCTGATGATACCTTAAGCTTAGTGCCAAGTGGAATGTTTAGCTCCTCCATTTTTTCCTTTTCAACTAAACATTCATTTGGATTTTCAGGCATTCTTCCCTCTATAAGTAATGGTTTATTTACATATTCATTATTTGTTCCATTAAATACATTTTGTGGAACACCTAATGCCTTTACAACCATATCCTTGTTATCAAAATTTATAATAACATCCATTGATTTTGATGGTGTTACATTTGATACTCCAGTAGTTTCCTTTATGTATTTTATGTCATCCTCTGTTAACCCTAAGGTTGATAAAATTGTAAAATCCATAAAATCCTGAGAATCATAATACTTATCTAATGAATTTCTCATGAAAACAGGAGCTACTTTGATTCCTGCAAAAAATGATACTCCTAAAGCTGTTATTGCAAATATGGATAAGAATCTTCCTAAGGATTTTTTTATTTCCTTTACTGTGTCTTTTACTAGCATATTTTTCATGGCTTACCACTCTATACTTTCCACAGGAACTGGATTTTCATTCTTCTCTATGGAGTGTACCCTTCCATTTTTTACTCTTATAATCTTATCTCCCATTGGACAAAGTGCAAGATTATGTGTGATAACCACTACTGTCATACCAAGATTTCTACAGGTATCTTGAAGAAGCTTTAAGATAGCTTTTCCTGTATTATAATCTAATGCTCCTGTTGGCTCATCACAAAGTAAAAGCTTTGGATTTTTTGCAAGTGCTCTTGCAATAGCAACTCTTTGCTGTTCCCCTCCTGATAGCTGTGCTGGGAAGTTATTTCTTCTCTCTTTTAATCCTACTGCCTCTAAGGTTTCCTCCACATTTAATGGATTTTTACAAATTTGAGTTGCAAGCTCTATATTTTCTATTGCTGTTAGATTTTGTACTAAATTATAAAACTGAAATACAAATCCAATATCAAATCTTCTGTAAGTAGTTAATTGTTTAGCGTTATAAGCACTTATTTCATTTCCATCTACGTATATTTCCCCTGATGATGGACTGTCCATTCCCCCTAAAATGTTAAGTATGGTACTTTTACCTGCTCCTGAAGCTCCTGCAACAACAACAAATTCTCCTTTGTTTATGCTAAAGTCTACTCCACTTAATGCAGATATTTCTACTTCCCCCATTTTATAAATCTTCTTTACATCTTTAAATTCAATATAATTCTTCATGTTTCCTCCACTTATTAAACGCTATTTTCAAACACTTGTTTAACTTATATTTAGTATACCTTCTTTTATTTATTATTGCAATATTTAAGTTCGTATATACTTATAATAAATCAAAGAGGGCTGTTTATAAAACAGCCCCTAAATTACTTAATTTTAACTCCATAAATTGTTCCATTTCTAGTTGCAACTACTACAGTATTGTTAAAAATAGATGGTGAAGATTCAATATTTCCATTTAATAAAATTCTATTTAAAACCTTTCCTGTATCTCCATCTAATAAGCTCATATAACCTGCACTATCACATTGAATAATATACCCTTTTCCCTTTTCATCATATACATCTACAGGAGAGCTCCACATGTAATTGTCAAATGGTGTTTCCCATAGTATTTCTCCAGTTTTCTTATCAAAGGCTATTGTTGCACCTTTATTAAAGCCCTTATATCTAGCTAAAGAGAAAATAACCTTATCCTTTAAGTTCTTTTTCCCAATTACATTAGTTGCAAGTACTCCTCCATTAGTTGCATCTGCTCCTACAATTGATTCACAAAAGAATGATTTTTCCCATACAACTTGTCCTGTTAATCCATTTATTTTTCTTATAACTGAGTTTCCTTTAACGCCTTGATGGTCAACCTCTGTTCCACTATAAATAAATGGTGTACCATCCTCAACCTCAACTGTTATTGAAGCATCTGTATCATCTCCCACATTTACCATCCATACTGGCTTTAATGTGTTTAAATCTATACACTGAATATATCCATTATTGTCAGCAAAATAAACTAAGTTACTGTAAATAGCTACTGAATTTTCAATTCCAAGTCTTCCTTCTGATGTTCCAGTTTTATATCTATACTTTGTAACCTGTGGATTTATTGAAATTTTGTTATTCTCCTTATCATAATTAGAGTTTAATTTTATTAAATAAAATAATCCATTTTCCCCTCCAAGAATAACAGTATCACTTTCTGCATGAATTAAGCTTGAAGAATCAAAGGCTGGCCATCCTCTTAAGGCATCCTTATCACTTCCTGAAAGCTCATATAATTGCTTTCCATCTATAAGACTATATATATTAAATCCAACAACTCCACTTTCATTTATTCCTTCACCTACATATAGAAGTGGAATACCTCTTGGATCTATTGTTAATGTTCCCTTTATTGGGTTCCCAACTCTTATTTTATCTCTAGAAGGCTTTCCTGTTTCTAAATCTAAAAAATATACATTTCCATCTAAGGATGCATATATTACCTCAGTAAAGTCCTTCTTTTGCTTGAACTCATCCTTTATATTCATTTTATTTTTTAGTTCCTCTGGCCATTTAATAATGGATGGTTGTCCAGTCCATCCTGCTCCTCCACCCCATGAGCTGCTTGATGTTCTAAACTGCCAAAGTTCATTTAACTTTTCTTCTGTAACATCACAAACTCCATAGGATGGTGAAGTTCTATAATGATTCCCTCTAAATGTTGTTATTCCTTCTAACTCTGTATATTTATTTTGAAACACTATTCCCTTTCCTAATGTTCCATCTCCTAAAATATTGTAATTTAATCCTGCTATTGTTTGATAATTTGGATTTAGAGCCGCAATTACCGCTTCCTTTGGCTCTTCTTTTGTTTCTTTATTATTTTCAACATCACTATTAACTCCAATCGCCTCATCTTTTGTGCAACCCATTAAATTAAATGCGAATAATAAACTAATAATTGCAATATTTCTTCTATATTTTTTTCCCATACCTCTTGTTCTCCCCCTTACTATTTATAACTCTCCTTTTCTATCTTTACCTTTTGTATTTAATAACTACATAAGTTCAAAGGAAAGCATTATCATTTCCCCAAAGTAAATAAATAAAATATATCAATTCCGTGATATACCAATAAAATAAACTGACCTCACCACCCTCAATAAATTTTCCCATTTTTACCATTTATTGTCAATAATTAATTTCTAATTTACTTCTTTGTTATTTTTCATCTTCAATGCTAAAAGGAGCTATATGAATTCATATAACTCCTCTTAATATTAACTATTAAAAATAATAAAACCAGTGAAATGCTTCACTGGTTAAGTAATTATTTATCCTCTGATTTCTTGTAGCTTAAAATTAGTGCTCCTAATGCTCCAAGTGCAGCTCCTACACCCATTCCTGTAGCAGTTCCAATAGTTTTATTACCATTTAGTTTTCCAACTGTTAATCCTGCTGCAACTCCTAAAGCTATTCCTATACCAATTCCTACTCCAACTGTTGTTTGATTTTCTGATATAACTGTACTTACTGATTTACTTTCATTATTAATCATTTTTAACCCCTCCTCAATACGTTTACTTTTATTATAATTATAACTTATACTAAGAGAATTTAATCTTAAATTAATATTAAATAATTATTAAAACCACCTAAAATTTTAGGTGGTTTTACTTTTATTTATTTGAATCATTCATCAATTCTAATATAATTTTTTTATCCTCTTGAGTTTCCTCTCTTACTCTATCTTCTATGTTATTAACAATATCTTCTGGCCTAGCCCCTGCTTCTATTCCTGTATTAAGTTCTTGTTCCCATATATCAAATACAGCCTCATCTAAAGCTGTAACTTTATACTCTTCCGTTTTATCCATAATATCTATAATTGTTCTTTGAACTTGTTGATCCTTTAAAAATGGATTTTTATATGCAAGTGCTTCCTGATTCTCTCTTAATGGTCTATAAGTTGGGACACTACCTATTGTATTTACTTCCCTTTGGAATGTAAAATACTCAATAAACTTCCATGCTCCATCCTTATTTTGAGCATTTTTTGGTATACTCATCATTGTACAGTTACTCCATCCATAGGTGTTAAATGGAAGTCTTGTCATTCCCCATAACCCCATTTGAGATTCACCAACTATTTGTTCTATAGTTTCTGCTCCCCAAGACCCTAGATAAACCATTGCAATTTCACCCGTTCTTAATGCTTCTTCGCCTTGTGGTAACCAAATATCCTTTCTTGGAACTAAATATTCTTCACCTATCTTTTTCGCTGCACTTATTGCCTCTGTAAACCTAGTTCTATTATCTTTTTCAGCACTGTCATTACTCTTATCAATTTTTGTATAACCAAAATTTAATTTGTCATCAAATTTAGGTAATGCCTTTGTTACTATTGAAACTGGATCAGCTGTCCATTGAGTAATATAGCTTCCAGTCTTACTTACCTCTTTAAAGTCACGTAATTTTCTTGCTATATTAAGCCACTCTTCAGGATCCTCCATTAACTTTCCTAATTCTTCTGGATCTGAAGTGATACCATTCTTTTCCAATATATCTCTTCTATAAAAGGTTACTACTGGAGCAGATGCATATGGTATACTTATCATTTTCTTATCATCAAAAGACATCCCTATAGTCCAAGCTTCTTTATCAAAGTCTTCTTTATATTTACCAATGTTATATGGATCACTTAATAAATCCTCAAAACTATTAGTTGTATTAAACATTCCAAAATTAGTTGAGTCAATAATCATAACATCTGGTTCATTTTCTGTTCCTAATACTTTTAAATACTCTTGTACATACTCATTAAATTCAAAGGTTTCAACTTTTACAGTATACTCTGGATTTTTCTCTGTAAATTCCTTAATTGCAGCATCAAAACCATCAAAATGTGACCATATTAATATTTCGTTATCTGGTCTTTTTTCCTTTTCTGTTTTTCCACTATTTGACCCTTGACTTGTGCATGATACTAACATAATACTGCATAATGCAAGTGCTAATATTTTTGTTATTTTTCTCATGTTTTTTCCCCCTAAACTTTTGCTCTTCTAAATATTTGTTTTTCAATATTACTACTTAAATACCTAAATAGCTCTAATTCCTCTAAAGGCTTACTGAATAAATAACCCTGTATCTCATCACAGCCTGTAACTAATATGCTATTAAGCTCATCAAATGTTTCAACCCCTTCAGCAACAACACTTAGATTGAAGCCATGAGCTAACTCAACAATAAGCTTTACAACCATTTGTCTCTTCTTATCATCATTTATATCAGTTATAAAGTGCTTATCAATTTTTATTTCTTTAATTGGAAGGGTCATTATTTCATTTATTGATGAATATCCCTTTCCAAAATCATCTATTGATACTAATACACCAAGTTTATTTAACTCTAATATTGTATTTACAGCCTTTTCACTATTATTTATAAAAACACCTTCAGTAATTTCAAGCTTTAAATATCTTGACTCTAAACCTGAAACCTTTAATGCCTCTTTTACACACTCTACTAAGTTTCCTTTTGTAAAATGTATTGGTGAAATATTTACTGCTACAGGAATTTTTTGCATACCTTTGTTTTGGAATTCTTTGTTTTTAATGCAAGCATTCCTTATTACCCACCTATCAATGTCTATTATTAAACCAGATTCCTCTGCTATTTCAATGAATTTTACTGGTGATAGAGCCCCTAGTTCCTTACTATTCCATCTTACTAATGCTTCAAGTCCACCAACCTTCTTATTCTTAACATTAATCTTTGGTTGGAATACTAATCTAAATTCTCCTTCCTCTAAACCTCTTTTAATACTATTTTCAATAGCTAGAGTTTCAAGGAAGCTATTTTTTATTTCCTCATTAAAGAATTGGACATAGTCTCCACCCTTTTCCTTACACTTATACATTGCAATATCAGCATATTTAGTTATTGTCTCCATGTCTTCTCCATCATTAGGGAAGATAGAAACCCCTATACTTGCTGTAATGTCATATTTTCCGCCCTTAAGCTCAAATGGAATATTAATTTCTTTCAGAATTTGTTGCCCTATTGCCTTAACCTCATTCATGTCATTTGAGATTATTACAACAACAAATTCATCTCCACCAAGTCTAAATATTTCAACATTATTTTTCTTAACCTTTTTTAACCTTTGACTTATTTGTGTTAACAATACATCCCCAGTAGCATGGCCTAAGAAATCATTTATTTCTTTAAAATGGTCCATGTCAATAAACATTACAGAAACCTTATCTTTCTTCTCATTATGATTTTGGAAAAGATGAGAAAGATATTCATTAAAGCTATGTCTATTTCCAAGTCCTGTTAGCATATCCTCATATGCCATTTCCTCAAGCTTACTTAAACTAATATTAAGCTTTTCATCAAGAACATTACTTTTATGGAACATATATTTTAATTTAAATGTCATATTCTTAAAATTATCTATTAATACATTTAATTCTGAAACACTACTCTGTGGCCAATTTAAATCCTCATTACTATTAAGCTCATCTGGAATATCTGTTGTTATATCTGCAAGCTTAGTAACTATTGAGAAAATATTTTTATTTAAGAAGATTGCAGCTATAAATAAAAATACTGAAAAAACTAATAAAACTCTTAATTCATTTAAACTTTCATTAATCATTTTTTGTTGTAATTCTGCAATTGGAATTATAAATTTTATTGTTGCTTCATAACTTGCATCTAGCTCATCAATAGCAATTACATAATTCCCCTGTGCCCATGTTATAACATTTTTTATAGTATGTTCTTCTGTCCTATCCACATATACATCTTTATTTGATACGTCTTCACTTTCAATATTAATTGAATCTATTGATGAATCTGTACTATAAATCACCTTACCAGTTCTATCATCCATAATTATAAAATTAATATTTTTACCTTGATTTTCTTTCTTTAAATCTTCATATAGTTTATCTATTTTTATTTTCTGAATGTTACCCCCTATTTTAAGGAGTCCAAACTGAGTATTCTCTTTTCCTTTTAATTTTTCCTTCTCAGTTTTCCATGATTCAATTTCCCTATCAACTCTATATGCAACTCTTTTAAATACTTCGTTATAATTTACTTTACTCTCTTCATAATAAGCTACACCTTTTAAAGCTGTATTTATTACAAATGGAATAATTAAAGCTACCATTAAGATATGGAATAAGAACTCTTTAAATGAAATGCTAAATCTTTCATTATATTTTCTATTCTTTATTAATGGACGATAAGTAAATATCAAATCTATTGCCACTATATTTATTATTGAATTTATAATGTCTTTGAAAATTGTAAAATATAAAAATGATAAATCTAATCCTGGATTTGAAAAATAATAAACTACAAATTCCACTGGAATACCTACAATAATCCAGAAAATCAAATCACATACTATAATATTCATTTTTTTATATTTTTGATTTATTAAATATACCCCTATAATTTCAAGTGGAAGAATAAAATTTAATGCATACCTAAACTTTAAAATAACGGTTACAAAGTATACAAATATAGCTATCTTACAAGCTACTTTACCATTTATCCTTTTATATGCATAAAAAATCACTACAGTTGTTAGTGTCAAGTTAATTCCATAAGCAAATTTAATATTCATTAAATCTACTAATAAAGCTAAAATGCCTAATAGTATAATCATTATGTTATCGTTTTGCATATACCTTGAAATATTTTTTTTCAAACATTTACCCATAAAATCATTCCCACATTCCCTAATATTGTCTACATATATATTATTATACATTATTATTACTGGTAATAAAAGCTAAAATTAAACTATTCCCTATATTTCTATAAATAATTTAATTTTAGTTAACCTAAAATTAAATTATTATCTTTAAATGCAAATTTACTACTTATTATTACACATTACGCATATTTCATAAAAAAAATACCACAATACATAATTATATGTAGTGTGGCCAATTTTTATTACAATTATTCTTCTTCCATTACGGTTTGAGAAGTTTCATTATCTTTATTTAATATTTGCTTTAAAATTTCATCTTTAATCTTTTCTACTTCATTGTTTTCTGATTTTTCACTTCCTAAATCTAACGAG
>JBOFQV010000191.1:0-10300 GCA_051650705.1 Clostridium sp. | reverse complement strand
AAGAAAAAAGAAAATAAGTAATTTTAAAGACTCTATCTATTTAAGATAGAGTCTTTTCCGTTATTTTACCAAACATACTTGCATTGCAAGGTAAGTTGTAATACAATATAGTCATAAGATATATTGCATTGCAAGATAGTTGGTTAAGAGGGGGGAATTATGGCAAAAACAACGCAGTTATTAAAAGGAATAATGGAAGGTGTAATTCTTAAGGTAATTTCAAAGGAAGAAACCTATGGTTATGAAATTTATCAAAAGCTTCAAGAATATGGATTTGATGAATTTGCAGAAGGCTCTCTTTATCCATTGCTTTTAAGACTTGAAAAAAATAAACTAATTAAATCAGTAAAAAAACAATCTCCTTTTGGGCCTGATAGAAAGTATTATAGCTTAACAGAAGAGGGAGAAAAAGAGGTTCTAGAGTTTAAGGAAGCTTGGGATGTAATAAACAAAAATATTGATAAAGTGTGGGAATAGGGGGATGAGTTTTATGAATTATAAGAAAAATTTAAAAGGTGAGCATTTAACTGTTTATAATGAAATAGTAACAGATTTAAAGGTTGAGGAATTAGCTTTAGATTTCCAAACTGAAGTTGAAAATGATTTGTTAGATATGTTTTTATCAGCTCAAGAGGATGGCGTATTACCAAGAGATTTAGTTGGTGAAGATGTAGAAGGATTCACTAAGAATATAATAAATGATTTTTATAAAAGAAATTCATTTATTTATAGAGTTTTTCAAGTCTTAGCACAAATGGCACTAGGAACTGCTGTATCATCAGTTATAAACCTCAATACAAAAACTTTTACGGTAGATTTTACTGTAGAGATGCTGTTATTCGTAATTACCTTCACTCTTGCAGAGATATTAGGAAGAGTATTATCTAGAAGATTTAAAATTTGTAAAACAAGAAAGAGAAGTAAGATTGTTTTTGAATGGGGAAGCTTTATAATAATGTATTTTATAGCAGTATTCATTACTTCCGGTTATGAACTACAACCATTATTTACCAGAAATATGCTTGTAATTTTTATTCCATCAATATTTATATGGGGAATATGTTTTGGAATTGCAAGTAGTAGAAATAAATAGAAAATACATTTAAAAATTGAAAATAATGGTAGACAGATTAACAAATATTTGAAATAATATAAGAGTGAGAAAAAAACTCTTAGGGGGAAAATAAATGAAAAGAATTAAAAAGGTAATTGCTTTAGTACTTACATTAGTAATGGGTATGGCTCTAATGGTTGGATGTGGGGACAAGAAAACAACATCATTAACACCAGAAGAAAGTATCAAAATACTTATGGATGCAAACATATTTGCAAAGAAGGATGAAATTTCTAAGGTTGGGATTACAGATGCACAATTTGATATCTTAACAAAAACAAAGAATACTGCATTTAAGAAATCTTTCATGACAAGTAGTAAAATGAAAGAAGGTGTTATTCCAGATGCTCAATTAGATTCATTTACAAGCACTGTATTTGAAGCTTTAGGAAAATCAGATATCCAAATTGGTACTGCTAAGGTTGATGGAAAAAAAGCAACATTAGACATTACAATTAAGGGATTAGATATGAATCAAGTAATAAATAATACAGTAACAGATGTTACAAACGTTCTTACTTCAAACCCAAACATTAAAGAAGAAGAATACATGGTTAAATTCATGGAATCTTATGAAAAGAACATAAAGGCTGCACCACTTGTAGCTACAGGAAAAACTGTTAATATTACAATGACTCAAAAAGATGGATACTGGGATGTTGATTCAAATTCAGAAATCGAAAAGTTAATGGGAACATTATTAACATTCTAATATAAGAAAAGGAATAAGCAAATGCTTATTCCTTTTTATATTATCTTCTATTAGCAATTTCAACGTTAACTTTTCTTTTGTTAACTCTAGTTCCAATACATTTGTCCATAATCTTTTGATGAGATGCCTTATCAACAGTAACAAATGAGAAACTTTCCATTATATCAATCTTATTGATTTTTGAACCAGGAACTCCACTCTTATCAGCAATGAACTTTATAAGAGTTTTAACGCTTAGGTTATCTCTTCTACCAACTGAGAAGAATAATCTAATTTCATCTGATTCTGGAGCTTCTAGCTTATCATCTTTATATTCATAGCTCATTTCATTATCAAATGCAAGCTTCATTAAAGCAGCAATACAATCTTCAGCATCAAAGTTATCTAAAAGACTTTGAGCTTGAGGAAGGTATTTCTTATAAGCCTTCTTGCTTAAAATTCCTTCAATAGTTTGTAATTTTTGTTCCATTTTGCTTGATAGAATTTCATTAACAGTTGGAATTTGAGCCTTAGGAATATCTCCCTTAGTAACTCTCTTTATTTCTCTAAGCATTGAATTTTCTCTTGGAGTAACAAATGAGTAAGCTGTTCCTTCTCTGTTAGCTCTACCAGTTCTACCAATTCTGTGAACATAGCTTTCAACGTCTTGAGGAAGGTCATAGTTAAATACGTGAGTAACACCTTCAACGTCAATTCCTCTAGCAGCAACATCAGTAGCAACTAGGAAGCTTAAAGCACCTTCTTTAAATCTTTTTAAAGTCTTTGTTCTATGTTGTTGAGACATATCTCCGTGCATTCCTTCAACAACATAATTTCTGCTTTGAAGTCCTTCTACTAATTCATCAACACCTCTTTTTGTTTTACAGAAGATGATAGCAGCATTTGGGTTTTCAAAATCTAAAACTCTACAAAGAGCTTCTAGCTTTTGCTTTCCAGCAACTTCAAAATAAGCTTGTTTTATTTTTGAAACAGTCATAGCAACCTTTTTGATTTCTATGTGTTGAGCATCCTTTTTCATGTACTTATTAGCAAGCTTCTTAATTTGTGGTGGCATTGTAGCTGAGAATAAAAGAGTTTGTCTTTCATCAGGCATTTCTTTTATAACAGTTTCAATATCATCGATGAATCCCATATTAAGCATTTCATCAGCTTCATCTAATACTAAGAATTGAGCGTTATCTAGCTTTAAAACGCCTCTTCTCATAAGGTCTAATACTCTACCTGGAGTACCAACAACAACATCTACGTGGCTTCTTAATGCTCTAATTTGCTTTGAAATAGAGTCTCCACCGTAAACAGGTAATATACTTAAGTTTTCATACTTAGCAAGCTTTAATAACTCATCATTAACTTGAAGAGCTAATTCTCTTGTAGGTGCTAAAATTAATGCACCAACATTTTTTGATTTTTTAATATTATTTAATAATGAACATCCAAAAGCAGCAGTTTTTCCTGTTCCTGTTTGAGCCTGACCTATAAGATCGAACCCTTCAATAGCTAAAGGAATACTTTGTGCTTGGATTTGAGATGGTTCTTCATATCCTAAATCTGCAATCGCCTTTAATATTGAACTTTTTAAATTTAAATTTTCGAATTTTATGTTTTCCATGTAATCTCCTTCGTCGTGTATATATTTATCTCATGTTCCCACTTCTAATACTACTACACAAAACTCTTAGAGCATTAGAACGGATATTACTAAGATTAAGTCGACAAACTGAGAGGGAGCTTTAAACTCCATCTGTGTAACTTCCGTTTCATAAATATGTAGTGTGATTAAAACAAAACATCAACTCACTTAGTATATATTAGTGTGCTCATAATGTAAAGTAAATAAACGAAATAGTATATATTTATTATAGGGATATATGGATAATATAGTTAGTAAACGATAATAATTATCTTTAGTATTGACTGAAATACAATTAATTTGTATTCTATTAGAAGAATGTTTATAAAATATTAATATTTATTGGAAAACTAATAAAATCAAAAGAAAAGTAAGGTTAGGTGAGTCATGTTGATAGTTGTTGGTGGTATGATTGGACTTGGAAAAAGTTCAGTAGCAAAAATTTTAGGTGGACATTTTGAATCTGAAGTTTTTTATGAAAGTGTGGATGATAATCCAATACTTCCATTATTCTATAGTGAAACAGAGGAAGAAATACAAAAAAGAAGATATCCTTTTTTACTTCAATTATATTTCCTAAACACTAGATTTAAAAGTATTAAGGAAGCATTAGTTCATAATAACAATGTTTTAGATAGATCTATATATGAAGATTGGTATTTTGCAAAAAAGAATATGGAGCTTGGTAGAATATCAGAATTAGAAATGCAAATTTATGAAGAGCTTTTAAATAACATGCTTGAGGAATTAGAAGAACTACCAAAGAAGGCACCAGATTTAATGGTATATTTAAAAGGTTCCTTTGATACCGTCTTAAAGAGAATTAATTTAAGAGGACGAGAATTTGAAATAGATGATTCTTTAAAGGAATACTATGAGTTCCTTTGGAAAGATTATGATAATTGGGTATCAAATCATTATAAGGCATCTGAAGTTTTAATAATTGATATGGATAAAATGGATGTGGTAAATAATGAAGAAGATAAGAAGAAATTAATTGAGTTAGTTCAAGAAAAGATAAATGAAAGAGATAAAAAATAAGGAGAGGTTAAACCTCTCCTTATTGTATTATGCAGTCTTTTTATTGTTTTTTAATAGTAGAGTAAATACAAGTCCAAATAGAGCAATTACTGCAGCTCCAATGAATAAGCTAGAAAAACCACCATTCATTACACTTTGGAAAGTACTTTCAATAGTTGATTTTACACCATCAATGCTAGTAAGATAATTGTCCTTCATACCTTGGAATACAGCATCAAAGGTTGTGTGAGGAGGAAGCTTTCCATTCATAGAAGCTTGAATTGCAGGCTTCATTCCATCCATCATATTAATTGAAAAATTCTTTAATGTATCTACAATTGTTGTAACATCAGCATTTTGAAGGGCATTTAAAGTGTCAGCAGGAAGATTTCCACCACTTGCAAATGCACTCATTCCTCCATCAACTCCAGGAATTGGAGGCATAACTTCCATTAATTTTTGAGGCATAGTTGAACCAGCCTTAGCAATGAAGTTTACTAAAATATTTGGGGAAATAGCAACTCCAATACTTCTAACTAATGATACAGTAGATTGTGCTGAAGCAGTTTCACTTGGATCTACATAGCTTTGCATTAAATAGTTGATTGGTGTTCCCATAGTGAAGCCCATTCCAAGTCCCATAATAGCAAGACATATAAATAGTCCAAGCTTATTATTTGTATTACTAATCCAGAATGCAAGTAGTCCAGTTCCTAAAATAGTTAAAGAGAAACCAAATAATAATACAATTTTAGCTGAATATTTATCTATAATTTTTCCTCCTATTGGAGCAGCTACTCCAGAGAAAATAGCCATTAATGTTACTAAATATCCACCAGAACCTGTTTTAATCATTAATACATTTTCAGCAAATTGAGGAACGAAAACTATTCCCATAAGTCCACATCCAACAATAAATGAAAGGATTAATGTTATTGCAATATTTCTATCTTTAAAGTAATTAAGGTTTAAAATTGGGTCTTCAGCCTTCTTTTCAAGATAAATAAATACAGGAATTAATACTATAAATAATATTAAAAATGGGTAAACAGATGTACTCTTTAAAGACTCTGTGAATTCATGGAAGTTTAGGTTAGTAAGTGAATACATTAATGAAAGAATAATTGCTGATAAAACTATACTTCCTTTTGTATCCATCTTCTTAAGATTTTTAACCTTTTCTGTTTCCTTAATTTTTGATGAAAGTAATAATACAATGATACAAATTGGTATATTTACAAAGAATAAAACTCCCCAGTTCTCATTACCAAATATATTTAAAAGTGCAGACCCTATTGTTGGTCCGAGTGTTGTTGCAATTCCATAAGTAGCTCCAACTAAGCCTAGAGCAGTACCACGTTTTTCAGGAGGAAAGCTTTCTCCAATATAAGCAGTAGCAATTGGCATAATTCCACCACCACCAATTGCTTGAATAACTCTAGCAAATAGTAAGAATTCAAAAGAACCTGTAAATGATGATAGTCCACAAAGTAATGAACCAATACCAAATATAGCAATTGAAATAGTGTAAACTTTTTTCTTTCCATATTTATCAGAGAGCTTTCCTGATATAGGCATTACAACTGCGTAAGCAAGTGTGTAAATTGTAACCATCCACACAGAAAGTGAAGATGAGATTTTAAACCCATCAGCTATAACTGTTCTTGCAGGGGAAACTATTCCTGTATCCATTGCTCCAATAAATATTCCAAGTAAAAATATTAATAGTAGTACTTTTTGATTTTTCTTTTCCACTGATAAACACCTCTTTCTGAACTTTGTTCAAATAATGTTATAAAATTTTTCATATTAAAGAGTACCAAGCTAAATAATTGATAAAAAGTCCTGGAAGGTAATAAATGGGTCTCTTATTATTATTACCATATTGTGAATTATTAATTGAGCCAATTTATCATCATTAAGAGAATTATTAACCTCACCTAAAGCTCTATGCTTTGATAAAATTCCTGAGACAATAGTGCAAAGAGGAATAATAACATCCCGTCTACCACAGCTATTAGAATTTCTTTTTATTGTATTAATCTCTAAAAACAGCTCCATGTTGTTTTTTAGAAAACCTTCAACTAACTCATATATAGATGTTAGCTTTTCATTAAGAGAAGTATTAAGGTAAGAAATTTTTTCACTTTCCTCTAAAATACAATCCCAATGAGTTGAAAAAATAGAATTAACAATGGAATCTTTATTATCATAATAGTTATAAATTGTCCCAAGAGCCATATTTGCTCTTTTTGATAAATCTCTCATACTAAAATTTTTATACCCATGTTCAGAAAGAATTTTTCTAGCCTCAACTAAAATCCTTTCTTGTGGGTTATCTAATATCTTTGGCATATTCATCACCTCTTCAATATGAACTATGTTCAAATTATAATCCTCTCAAATTTCAAAATCAATGGCAAAAATGTTAATATATTGTGATGTCACATTAATAAATTAGCTGGAATCAATGGGAATACTAGGCTAAAAAACTTTTGTTACTTATTCCGTCCACAAGCTCCAAGTCAACGCACAAAAATTTTTTAGCCTTAAAAGTACTCCTTAATATAATTATTTATAAATGTTTACTGAATCTGAAGGCATTCTCCAATCTCCACGAGGACTTAGAGAAATACTTCCAACCTTTGGTCCATCAGGAAGTGCACTTCTCTTAAATTGTTGAGAGAAGAATCTCCACATGAATTTATTAATCCACTTTTCAATTTCTTCTTCTGAGTAATCACTTTTAAAGGCTTCTTTTGCTAGGAAGAAAATTCTTTCCTTAGTTGAGCCGTGTTTAATAAAGTGATATAGGAAGAAGTCGTGAAGCTCATATGGACCAACTATATCTTCAGTTTTTTGTGTTATTTCTCCAGTAGCATCCTTTGGTAATAACTCTGGAGAAACTGGTGTGTCTAAAATGTCAATTAAGGTATCACAAACCTCCTTAGAGGATTCTTCTTCTGCAACATATCTAACCAAGTATCTAACAAGAGTTTTTGGAATAGATGGATTTACAGAGTACATTGACATGTGATCTCCATTATAAGTACACCATCCTAGTGCAAGCTCTGAAAGGTCGCCAGTTCCAATTAAAAGGCCACCTTCCTTATTAGCTAAATCCATAAGTATTTGAGTTCTTTCTCTTGCTTGAACATTTTCATAAGTAACATCATGTATATCCTTATCATGACCAATGTCCTCAAAATGTTGAAGAGCAGCCTTAACAATATTTATTTCTCTTAAATCACATCCAAGCTCCCTACAAAGTGTAAGAGCATTATTGTAGGTTCTATCTGTTGTTCCAAAGCCAGGCATTGTTATTGTAACAATATTTGAGTTTGGTAAACCAAGTAACTTAAAGGTTTTAACAATTACAAGTAGAGCTAAAGTAGAATCAAGACCTCCAGAGATTCCAATAACAGCCTTTTTAGAGCCTGTATGCTCCATTCTTTTAGCTAATGCAGCTGCTTGTATATTGAAGATTTCCTTACATCTTTCTTCTCTTTCAATTTCATTTGAAGGAACAAAAGGATGTTTATCTATATATCTATTAAAATTATTTAAAGTAACTTCGTTAAATGAGAAATTAATAATTTCAGGTTCTATACAAAGTAGTTTGTTAGCATCTCTAAAGCTTAAATTTTTCATTCTTTCAGAGTTAAGCTTAAATGTATCAACCCATCCTGTAATAACTTCATTTTCCCTTTGGAATCTTTCATTTTCCTTTAAGATACCTCCATTTTCAGAAATAAGTAAATGCCCTGAAAATAAAAGGTCTGTTGAGGATTCATGAACACCTGCTGAGGAATAAATGTAAGCACTCATACATCTTGCAGATTGATTTTTAATTAAGTCTCTTCTATAGTTTGCCTTTGAAACAAGCTCATTTGAAGCTGAAAGATTACAAATAATATTTGCTCCCATTAATGAAAGGTAAGAGCTTGGAGGGATTGTAACCCATAAATCTTCACAAATTTCAAAGCCAATAGAGTAATCCTTTGAAGAGAATATTAAATTTGTACCAAATGGAACATTCTCTTTAAAAGGTAGATTAACTTTTGAAGAGCGAATGTTAACTCCTTCAGTAAACCATCTTTTTTCATAGAACTCACTATAGTTTGGTATGAAGGATTTTGGAACTATTCCAAGAAGTTCTCCATTAAAAATTACATAAGCACAATTATAAAGAGTAGAACCCTTTAAAAGTGGAGCACCAACTCCAAGGAAAATATCCTTTCCTTTTGAGTAGTTTATAATATCTAAAATACCATTATAGCTTTGCTCTAAAAGCTTTCTTTGAAGAAATAAATCTCCGCATGTATAAGAAGTGATTGAAAGCTCAGGGAAGCAAAGGATTTTCACTCCATCATTTACAGCGGTATCAATACATTCTTTTATATTAGAAACATTGTATTCCACATCACTAACCTTAACTTTAGGACAAGCAGAACCAACCTTAATAAAATCCATAAATTCATCTCCTATTCAAGTGATATAATATTTATATATAACCATATTATGATGAAAATATTAGAAAATCAATGGAAATAAAGGAAAATAATAAACAAGTAGTATAAAATACTTTATAAAAGGGTTAAAAAACACTTGATAAA
The DNA here is from genome assembly GCA_051650705.1 of Clostridium sp. Classification (GTDB taxonomy): domain Bacteria; phylum Bacillota; class Clostridia; order Clostridiales; family Clostridiaceae; genus Clostridium. The sequence goes on along the minus strand of JBOFQV010000191.1, from coordinate 1,208 downwards.
AGATAAAAGATATATTATAATGAATTTACAGCAAAGGAGAGACGGTAATATTAAAAATAAAGGGGTGAGGATTTTGGCAGCAGTTATATTTTGGCTAATAGTTGCCATTGGTGTATTTGCACTTGATGTTATAACTAGTTCGTTTTTATTTGTTTGGTTTTCAATAGGGGCTTTTGGAGCAATAATTGCTCAGTTTTTAGGAGCATCATTCTTAATGCAAGTTGTTGTATTTGGTATTGTTTCCTTAATTTCTATAGCAATTGGTTATCCATGGGCAAAGAAGAAGTTCAAAAAAGGGCAAGTTAAAACTCCACTAATGGAAGAAACTTATATTGGAAGAACTTTTATAGCAAATGAAGATATACTTGAAGAAGGTAGAGCTAAGGTTGGAGGCGTTTATTGGACAGTAACTAATGTAGGGGACAAAGTTTTAAAAGGTGAAAAATTCCAAATTGTTGGAATTGATGGCAATAAATTTTTAATTAAAGGAAAAGGGGTAGAATAAAATGGATGGAAATATTACAGGATTAATAGTAGGTATTGTAGTTGTATTATTAATAATTACTGCAGTTCTATCATCAGTAAAAATAGTAAATACAGGGTATTTATATGTAGTTGAAAGATTTGGTCAATTTCATAGGATTTTAGAACCAGGATGGCATTTTTTAATTCCTTTTGTTGACTTTGTTAGAAAGAAAATATCAACAAAGCAACAAATATTAGATGTGCCACCTCAATCAGTTATTACTAAAGATAATGTTAAAATTTCAGTTGATAATGTTATATTCTATAAGCTTTTAAATGCTAGAGATGCAGTGTATAATATAGAGGACTATAGATCAGCTATTGTTTATTCTGCAACAACAAATATGAGAAATATTTTAGGTAATATGAGTTTAGATGAAGTTTTATCAGGAAGAGATAAAATTAATAATGAGTTATTAAGTATTATTGATGAAGTTACAGATGCTTATGGAATTAAGATTTTTTCAGTGGAAATCAAAAACATAATTCCACCATCAGAAATTCAAGAAGCTATGGAAAAGCAAATGAAGGCAGAAAGAGATAAGAGAGCTATGATTCTTCAAGCAGAAGGGCAAAGACAATCTCAAATTGAAAAGGCTGAAGGGGAAAAGCAATCACAAATTCTAAGAGCAGAAGCTGAGAAACAAGCTAATATTAGAAGAGCAGAAGGGTTAAAGGAGTCT
>JBOFQV010000190.1:0-4780 GCA_051650705.1 Clostridium sp. | reverse complement strand
AAATGCCTTAGGATTTGCCCCAAAGGAAGGGGAAATTTGGGTTCAAAAAATATTAGAAGATGCACACAATATAAAGCTTGGTGATTATTACAATATTGGAAGTGAGGATGGAGAAGCCTTAAGGGTTTCAGCCATTGTTAATGATAGCATTAAGCCAAATTCTACGAAAAGTGGGCAGTCAATTTATATTAATAAAAAGGATTATGAGAAATTCAGTAATGAGAATTATATAGATTTCATAACCATAAAAACTTCTTATTCTCAAGAGGAGCTTGATAAATTATTAAGTGAAAAAGTTTTAGATGGAGAGAAGGTTTATGAAAATATATCACTAGAATATATAGAGCTAAATGCAACAATGCTTAATTCTATGGCAGGATCACTTGGGACAGTTACATCAGTTTTCATGATTATAATTATAATAGTAATTATAAAATTCTTCATTAAAAGTAATATAAACCAGGAGTATTCTTCAATTGGAACCTATAAAAGCTTGGGTTTTAAAAATAAAGAAATTATGGGATTTTATTTTAAATGTTATTTATTCATTGGCATAATTGCTTTAGTGGTTGGCGTTTTACTTGGACTACCTTTTTCAATGGTTTTGGGGAGAATTGCCATGAAATATTGTGGGGAATATTCCATAACACTGGATTCAATAATGGCTTCCTTAATGGTTGGCCTTGGAGTCCTTGGAATTCTTCTTTTTGGAGTTTTTACATCCCTAAGAAGAATTAAACAGATAACACCAGTGGATGCTTTAAGACTTGGGGAAAGGTCTTCAAGAGAAAAGATTAAAAAGTCCTTAATAAAGAATGCATATTCACCTGTTTCCATGGCAATAAATGATATTTTTAAGAATAAGGGAAGAAGTGTTCTAACTGTTATAATAATAGCTGTTTCCTTTTACATTTCTATTATGTTCTTGAATATGTGGCATTCCTTTAATACTATTGAGGAAAAATCATCCTCATGGGTTGGAGTGCCTGATGGAGAGGGAATTATAATAAGTAATAATGGAACTATTGGTAAGGATATTTTAGAGTATTTGGATAATGATGAGTATGTTAAAAGCTATGTTTATGGTAACTCATTTTTGAGCTTGGATATTGAGGAGAAGAATAGAGGGATTTCCTTTAAATCTGGGTGGAAAATGAGCTTTAATACCTACGATAAGGAAAAGTATGGAATAGTCTATACAAATGGTCATGCTCCACTTGTTCTTAATGAGATTGGAATAGGAAGTAAAAATCTTAAGGGAAGCAAATTTAAGGTAGGGGATTATATAACTTTAAATATTGATGGTAGGGAGGAAACTTTCTTAATTTCTGGAAGCTTTGACACCATTCATGATGGAGGAATTCAGTTTTTAAATTCATATTTTAATGATGATTCCTTAAATATTTCTGTTTCTGTAAAGCTTAAAAATCCAAAGGATTTTGATGAGTTTAAAGAGAGGCTTGAGGGCGATATGAATGGATATACTGTGAATACTGTTGAAGATGTTACAGGGGACACAAAAAACTCTATTCTTTCCATAATGGGACCTTTAACCATGGTTATTATAATAGTATTTTTAATGTTCACTCTTTTAAATATTTTAAATCTCACAATGATGAATTTAAATGCTCAAAGAAGAAATCATGGAATAATGAAGGCATATGGCTTTACTACTGGATATATCATTAAGAAAAATTTATTTAAAAATCTAATCCTTTCAGTGGTGGGACTTTTAATTTCCTATGGAATGAATGAGGTTTTAACAAGAAAATTATTTTGGGGTATTTTTGGATGTGATGGATACAACAAGTCCAATACTCTAACGTTTTTACTAATTGTGGTTGGCGTTGTGTTGATTTTATTTATTACCTTTGTGCTACTTCTTTCTATTAAGAGGATTACACCAAAGGATTTAATTGAGGAATAGGAGGAGATTTATATGAGAAATAAAATAATTGAGTGTAGAAAACTATGTAAAACCTATGTTTTAGGTAAAGGTGGAATAAATGTTTTAAAGAATATAGATTTAGATATTTATGAAGGGGATTTTACTGTAATAATGGGAAGTAGTGGCTCTGGAAAATCAACTCTTCTTTACTCCATTAGCACAATGGATGCTCCAACTAGTGGTGATGTAATTCTTCTTGGTAAAAATATTAAGGGATTAAATGAGGGGGAGGTTTCAAAGCTTCGTAAGGAGGAGATTTCTTTCATTTTTCAAAGCATTAATCTTTTAACTGACTTAACCTCATTTGAAAATATTACTTATGTTGGTTATGGATCAGAAAGTAAGGATAAGGTTAATAAAAAGGCTCTTGAGCTTTTGGAGAAATTTAATCTTTTAGAGGTAAAGGACAAATATCCAAGTGAAATGTCAGGAGGGCAAAAGCAGAGGGTTGCTATCTGTAGGGCATTAATTGGTAATGCAAAGATTATATTTGGAGATGAGCCAACTGGAGCGTTAAATTCTTCAGCAGGAAAAGAAGTTTTGGACAGCTTAACAGCTCTTAATGACATGGGACAATCAATTGTTATGGTGACTCATGACATTAAGGCTGCTACAAGGGCTACTAGACTCTTGTATATGGAGGATGGAAGAATTGGTGCAGAGCTTAATTTAGGAAAATACAATGGAGAAAAGGAAAAGGAGAGAGCTTTAGACGTTTTTGAATTTTTAAGGGAACAAGGGTGGTAATTTAAGCTAGGGGCAATGAAAATGTAATGGTTGTTCCAAAGTCTAAAATGGAATCACATTCAATTTGTCCACCATGTGCTTCTACAATATATTTAGTGATACTAAGTCCAAGTCCAGAGCCTTGAACATTCAGGGTTCTGGCTTTTTCTCCTCTAAAAAATTCATTGAAAATAAGGGGCTGGTCTGAGGCCTTTATTCCAACCCCATTATCCCTTACTGATACTAAAAGAAATCCCTCAATTAGTGAAAAGCTTACATTTATTTCTCCCTTTTCTTTTGTAAATTTTATTGCATTAGATAGAAGGTTTTCCATAACTTGACCAATTCTAAGAACATCAATATAAATAAGAACATTTGGGGGAGTTTCATAGGAGAAAATCCTATTATGTTCTATTGCATCTCTTTTCTCATTTTCTAAAACTTCTTTAAAAAATTCCATAGAGTAGAATTCCTCAAGGGAAATAGTAAACTGATTTAGCTTTGCCTTTGAATGAGTTAAAATATCATTTATTAATGAATTTAACATGGATATTTTATTTAAAATAATTTTGGTATACTCCTTTATTTCCTTTTCATCCTTAATAAGGCCGCTACTTAGTCCCTCAACATATCCAGAAATTGAGGAAAGTGGAGTTTTTAAATCATGGGATATGCAAGCTAGTAGAAGCTTTTCCTTTTCTTTTAATTTTTTTTCATTTTCCATTCTATAAGCAAGATCCATTCTAAGTCCCTCAAAGTCATGACAAAGGGTTCCAATTTCCCCATCATAATCATAGCTTACAGAGGTGGCAAGCTCCCCTTTTAATATGCCTTTTGTGGCTAAATGTATTTCCTCTATTGGTGATAGAACATCCCTTTTTAATAGCTTCAAAAGACTATATAACTGAAGAAATATAAACATTAAAATGATAGTTGGAAGTATTAAATAGATACTCGATCTTCCCTCTACCTCACTTTTAGGAACAGAAATTAAAATTGTTCCCACTTGTTCTTCATTCTTTAAAAATGGGGCCTTAAAAGAAAAGCCATTTTGAAAGGATGAGGACTCTGTTCCTGATAAGGAGGAAAGTGGAAGCTTTTCTTCATAGTCCTTTGAGTTTGTTTTTATTATGTTTCCTTTTAAATCATAAATTACATAACTGTGATTTTTTATAACTGAGAAATCTCCCTGTTCTGCCTTATATATTCCTTCATTTAACTTAATTCTAAGTGTATTATCAACTTGGGCACTTGGAAGATTTAAAATAAAAATTATATATAAAACAAGTGATAAGGAAGATAGGAAGATAAAAAGAACTCTTAAATAAAATGCCTTTTTTACTACTGACTGTCCCATTTATAACCCACTCCCCAAACTGTTTTTATGAAATTCCCCCCTTCTTTTTGAAGCTTTTCTCTTATTCTTCCAACATATACGGCTATGGTGTTTTCATCTATATATTCATTAAATCCCCAAATATAATCAATTAAAATTTCCTTTTTAAAGACTTGCCCTGGATGGGAGGAAAGAAAATCTAGTAGTGCAAACTCCTTTGGGGAGAAATCTATTTCTTTATTTTTCACAGTAACCCTATAGGATGATGGATTAATTTTAAGCTCACCAAAGGTTTTTATTTCTTCAGTGATGACTTTGGGTGTTGAAAATTCTCTTACTCTTCTTAGTTGAGATTTTACTCTTGCAACAAGTTCTATTTGGGAGAAGGGCTTTGTTAAATAGTCATCTGCACCAACACCAAGGGCAAGAACCTTATCATAATCAGAGTTTTTGGCTGAGATAATTATTATTGGAATGTGGGCTTGGTCTCTTATTTTTTTACATAGCTCTATACCATCACTCTTTGGTAACATTAAATCTAAAATCACCAAATCAGGAGAGAAGGAGAAGAGAATTTCTTTTAGGTTTTCACCAGTAAATTCTTGTCTTATTTCATATCCATCATTTGAGAGAAAGGTTTTTATAATATTTGAAAGATGTATGTCGTCTTCTATTATTAATATTTTTTCTTTATTCATGGGTTTCTCCTCACCTTATTTTATTTATTATATTTTACCATATATTGGTGCGTGTTTAAATTGGTAGAGGTT
>JBOFQV010000189.1:0-6219 GCA_051650705.1 Clostridium sp. | reverse complement strand
TCCATAGGTTTCTTCCTTTGAAATTACCTTAAGAATTACTCCTTCCATTATTCCCTTTAATAACTGTGTTGTTTTTGCCATAATTTCACCTTATTTCTATTTTGATGCGTTCTCTATTTCTTTCATATTAATTCCTATTGCTAAAATTAAAGAAGCAATACAAGCTACTATTCCATTTGCACTAAACATTGCTTCCATTGTAAATGATGATTCTAAAACTACTCCAATTATTGCACCTATTAACACTATACCCAAATTAAATGTTAACCCATTAACTTCTCCATTTTTAAATATTATATATTTTTTAGCTAACTTCTTCCCTAAAATAGCTGCTGCTGTCAATGTTGCTGTTAAAATTATAAAATCAATTGAAATACCTACATTTATTGATTTTGTTGTTATCATCCTATATCCAAACATCACTCCTGTCATAGCTGATAACTCTAATAAAATATTTAACGCCTTGTCTTTACTCATTTTCTTATCCCCCTCTTAACTAACTATCTTGCAATGCAATATATCCTATGACTATATTGTAATACAACTTACCTTGCAATACAAGTATGTTTGGTAAATTTTATAAAAAAGACCCTATCTTTAATAGATAGAGTCTTTAAAATTACTTATTTTCTTTTTTCTTATCAATATATGAAGTAGCTGATAGGGCTGCAATATTCCCCTCTCCTGCTGCCTTTATATATTGATATGGCTTTCCTACACAGTCTCCTGCTGCAAAGCAACCTGGAAGATTTGTCTCCATTAACCTTGTGGTTTTTATGTGGCCATCTTCTATTTCTAATCCTGGTACAAGCTTATCTGGTGTTAAGGAATCCTTTATAAAGAATACTCCATCCACATCTAATGTACCATTTTTCATTATAAGCTTTGAAGCCTTTTCTTCCCCAGTTATTTCTACTGGAGCATCATTTATAACCTCTACAGATGAGTTTACCTTTACCTCACCCTTATAGGTTGGTATGTAATAAACCTTACTGCATACCTCTGAAAGGAAATTTGCTTCCTCTTCCCCTTCTTCATTTTGGCTAATAATAGCTACTGTTTTCCCCTTATATAAAGGAGCATCACAGGTTGCACAATATCCTACACCCTTGCCAAGGAATTCATTTTCCCCCTTTAAAGGCTTACCATATTCAACTCCTGTTGCTAATATTATTGATGTTGCTTCATACATCTTTTCATTAACCATTAATGCATAATAATCCCCCATGGAGTATACTGCATTGATTCTCTCTTGGGTAATTTGAATATCCATGGAAACTAAATGCTCCTTAAAGGAATTCATTATTTCCTCCCCAGTAGAGTTTGGAAAACCTAAATAGTTGTGTATCTTAGGCGCTTTAGCTAATTTATTTGAAAGGTTATTTGACCCAAAAATAATAAAGTTTTTCTTTCTTATTCTTGCATTTAAAGCAGCTGATAAACCTGCAGGTCCACTTCCTATAATGGCTAAATCATATCTAGTACTCATATTAAATATGTGCCTTAATCTTAGCTGCTATAGCTTCCTTTGGTTGGAATCCAACAACTGTTTCAACTGGAGCACCATCTTTGAAAATAATCATAGTTGGAATAGACATTACATTAAATTCACTAGCAAGTTCTCCACTTTCATCAACATTTACTTTATAAATAGACGCATCAGTAATTTCACTTGATAATTGCTCTAAAATTGGAGCTATCATCTTACAAGGACCACACCAATCAGCATAAAAATCTACTAAAACAACACCCTTACTATTTCTTACATCTGATTCAAAATCAGCACTTGTTAAAACCTTCATTTTAATTCCTCCTGTATACCCTAGTTGGGTATTTTTTTTATTTAATATTACTCTCAAAAATAAATATTGTCAATACATATATATAATATGTAAATATTTAAAAATAATACAGTTATCTCTGCTCAGTTACCACCTGTAATGAAGCATAAACTCCACCTTTTTCAATTAACTCCTCATGTGTTCCGCTCTCTTCAACACCCTTATCTGTTAAAACAATTATCTCATCAGCATTTCTAATAGTTGATAATCTATGGGCAACAACAATTGTTGTTCTGCCTTTGCAAAGCTCATCTAAGGATTCCTTTATAATGTGTTCAGTTACATTATCAAGAGCTGATGTTGCCTCATCTAAAATTAGGATTGATGGATTCTTTAAGAAGGCTCTTGCAATAGAAATTCTTTGTTTTTGTCCTCCTGAAAGCTTAACTCCTCTTTCCCCAATATATGTGTCATATCCATCTTCAAGTCCCATTATAAACTCATGGATATTTGCTCTTCTCGCAGCCTCAATCATTTCCTCTTCAGTGGCATCAATTTTTCCGTAAAGAAGGTTGTCCCTAATGCTTCCTGTAAATAAGAACACCTCTTGTTGAACAATTCCTATATTATTTCTTAAGGAATCAAGAGTTGTGTCATAAATACTATTTCCATCAATAGAAATATCCCCCTCTTCAATTTCATAGAATCTTGGAATTAGGTTACAGAAGGTTGTTTTACCTCCTCCAGATGGACCAACTAAGGCAAGCATCTTACCTGCATCTATCTTTAAAGAAATACCTTCTAATATCTTCTTGTCTTCATAGCTAAAGTGAACATCCTTAAACTCAATTTCACCCTTGATTTCTCCTAATTCCTTTGCAGAAGTCTTGTCCTTCTCCAACTCTTCATTGATAATTTCTGTGAATCTTTCATATCCTGTCATACCTGATTGGAACTGCTCCACAAAGTTTATAAGCTTCTTTATTGGATCCATGAAAATCTTAATGTATAAAAGATATGCCATATAGTCCCCAATTGTGATTGCGTTATTTATTGTGAATAGTCCCCCTGCAATAAGCACCACATAGTTTATAATGTCTATTGAGAAGGTTGCACCTGCTGAATATTGTGCCATTACCTTATATGCCTTTTCTCTTGCTAATATGAACTTTGAATTTCCTTTTTCAAACTTTTCTATTTCATAATCATGATTCACAAATGCCTTTGCAACCTTTATACCTGCAATAGAGTTTTCTAGGTTTGCGTTAACTTCTCCTGTTTCAACTCTTGTTGCTAAAAATGCCTCATGCATTCTTTTTCTTTGCTTTACTGTAAATAAAACTATTAATGGAATACAGGCAAAAACTATTAGTGTTAATGGAACATTAATTGTGCTTAAAATTCCAAAGGAACCAATTAGCATTATTGCTGATATGAATAAATCCTCTGGCCCATGGTGAGCAAGCTCTGATATATCCATAAGGTCATTAATAATTCTTGACATTATTTCCCCTGTTTTAGTGTTATCAAAATAGTTATTTGGTAGCTTTTGAAGATGAGTGAATATTTTTCTTCTCATATCCCCTTGCATTCTTACCCCCATAACATGTCCAAAGTACTGCATAAAATATCCACATGCAGCCTTGATCATGAATAATATTATTAAAGTAATTCCAAATATTTTTATTGTTCTATAATCTGAATTTGGAATAGCCTCATTTGCTATTTCTCTTGTCATCATTGGGTAAACCAAATCACATGCTGCTGCAATTGTTGCAACTAGTAAATCTAAGAAAAATAATTTTTTATATGGTTTATAAAATTCTATAAAACTTTTTATCATAAATACCCCCGTACTTTCAACTTATATTCTGTTTATTATTTCGTATTTTGCTTCATCTAACTTCTCTGTAAATTCTCCCTTTATTTCTAAAGGACTTCCCCCAAACACAAATATTTTCCCTCCAAAAAATATGGCTTCATCCACATCATGAGTTACAAATATCACTATTCTATCTTCCTTTTCAATTATGTTTTTAAGCTCATTCATAATTGTATATTTTGTTTTATAATCTAGGGATTTAAAGGGTTCATCCATTAATATAACCTGTGAAGGCTTTCCTAAGGCTCTTGCAATATTTACCCTTTGCTTCATTCCTCCACTAAGCTCCTCTGGATACATGTTTTTTGCTTCCTTTACTCCAACTAAATTAAGATAAAAATCAATTTTCTCATTTAAAAACTCTTCACTATAATAGCTTTCTAGTGCAAGCTTCATGTTTCCCTCTATGGTTTCCCAAGGAAGTAATCTATCCTCTTGAAAAACATAGCTAACCTTTCTTTTTTCCACTCCTGTTACTTGTCCAGAGTCAAACTTCTCCAGTTCTGAAATTATATTTAGAAGGGTTGTCTTTCCTCCACCAGAAGCTCCAATTATGGTATTCATTTTAAACTCTCCAAAGGATATATTAAAATTTTTAAATATGCACTTGTTATTAAAGCTTTTGTTTAAATTTATTATATTTATTGAATTTCTTTTTTCCATTTGTAAACCCTTCTTTTCCCCAATTTGTTTACCATTTCAAAGAGTATTGAAATAATTGCTATAATTAAAATCCATGAGAAAATTCCTGGAGTATTAAAATTAACCTTTTCAAGTTGAACTGCTGCACCAATTCCATACTTAGGTTGACCATGTACTTCCCCAGCTACAACCACCTTAAAGGCTAAGGAAAAGGTTGATACCATTATACCCATTAAATAATTCTTAATTACTGGTATGTAAATCCTCTTAATTTTTGTTTTATGAGAAGCCTCATATACCTCACTCATTTGAATTAGCTTTTTGTCCACTCCCTTAATGCTTGATATAATCCCCTCATAAATTATTGGAAATACAATTGCAAATCCAACCACATAGGGTGCACTATTTTTATCAAACCAAATTAGGGCAAGCACCACTAAAACCATTGTTGGTATGGTTTTTCCAATGGCACTAATAGGCTTCATTAAGTCATTAAAAAGGGGAGATATAACGGATATCACCCCTAAAAAACCTGCTAAAATCAGTGCTAACACAAATGAAATAATCGTTCTATAGAGAGTTGATAAAGTTATGATAAGAAAATCCTTATCTTTTATTATCAGTATGCTCTCCTTTAAAACACTTTCAATTCTTGGCAGGTAAAGCTCATTATTTATAATAATAGCTCCTATTTGCCATGCTAAGCAGAAAAATATTATGGATAGTATTAAGTTTTTCTTACTCCATAAAAATTCCTTCATCTGGTACTGCTCCTCCTATGGTCTTAGGATCAAATTCATTTAGCTTCTTAAAGTAATTATTGTATTCATCCTTTGAATCTTTTATATTTACAAACTTAAGATTTGCTTTTTCCATTGCCTTTGGAATAATAGCTTTATTTGCTGACACCCCAATTTCCTCACAATAATTTGAAAGCTCCTCTTTATTTTCATATGCCCACTTTATGCTTCCATCAACCTCTTTTAAAAATGCTTCTACAAAAGCTTTATCATCCTTTAAAAGGCTTTCCTTTATAATTATTGTTGCTTGTGGGAAGCCATACTCTGAATTATATGCTTTTTTCCACTCTTCATTTACATCAACAATGGTTTTTATGTCCTGCTTTTTTGAAGCAATTGTTGTTAGTGCTGGCTCTGGAACTACTGCATACTTTGCCTTCCCTGTTAAAACAACTGGTGGAAGCTCTGCTGCTCCATTTACATATGAGAAGTTTACATCCTTGTCTGGATCTATTCCCTTATCCTTTAAAAGTGTTCTCATTATTATGTCTGGAGTTAATCCTCTTCCTATGTTATAAACCTCTTTTCCCTTTAGGGTATTTAAATCCCCTTCGCCCTCTGAGCTTATAACATAAAATGATCCCCATCCAACGGTTCCTGCTATTTTGTATCCTGCCTTTTTGTTATATTGAGTGGAGGCTACATTTGATGGAACTATTGCTATATCTGGCTCTCCTTTTAACACTTGTGAAACTATATTTTCTGGTGTTTTTTCTATGGAATAGCTTTGCTTATATCCCTTTTTAACCTCTGGATTTTCTTTTATTAGCTTTGATACTGCCATTGATGGAAGACCATCTGGTACAACTATTTTTATTTCTTTTGTTTCCTTTGGCTCCTCTTCTTTTGAACACCCAATGGTAAGGGTTGAAAACATCATTACTGCTGATAATGCTATTAATAATTTCTTCTTCATTTCTTTCTCCTTTCTTGTGTTTTGTCATTTAATTAATATTATATCATAATCATTTTCGTTTATTTTAATTTTTTGAAAATTCTTCAAAAAAATAAAGGAGCCTTTAAAAGGCCCCTTTATTTCTACTGAATATTTCTATCCCTCAAGAGTTGCATCGATTATTTCCTCTTCTTCATTGAAGATATCTCTATCTAAAGT
>JBOFQV010000188.1:0-2582 GCA_051650705.1 Clostridium sp. | reverse complement strand
CAAAGTGAACTAATTTTATTATATGTTTGTAATTTCTATAAAAGCATTAAACAAAAGAGGAGGATAGAGAATGGATGAATTTAAATGGATTTACATGCTAGAAAGAATGCAAGAAATAAAGAAGTTTAGCAGAGTAATGATTAAAAGAGCAACAAAAGAATATGAAATACCAGCAGAACACTTAGATTTATTATCTCAATTATCAGTAAAAAAAGAAAAAATGACACCAATGACTTTAAGTCAAACCATGGGAGTAAGTAAAACAATTATTAGTAGAATAATTGATCAATTAAATAAAAAGGGCTATGTGGAAAAAATAAAGGATGAAAAAGATAAAAGAAGTTATTATGTTTCTATAACAGAGGAAGGTAAGGAACAAATAAACAAGATTTATATCCATTATTTAAGTCCAATTTATGAGCTAGAAAGAAGACTTGGTGAAGAAGCCTTCTATGAGTTAATGACATGTATAGAAGAAGCAAACATAGTAATGAATGAGCCTAAGGAGGAATAGAAAATGACATTTTATCAAGCAATGCAATTAGGCACATCTAGTTTAAAACCAATAATTAAAAAAACAGAAGACGAAAAATTAAAAAAGAAATATACATTGGCTTTAATAACTAAAAATATACTATGTGTGCTATTTTGCATGATTTTTATCACATTATATGGAAAAATATTTGGAGCAGAAAACAGTATAGTAGGGGTTGTAACAGTAATAGCACTTTTAACCTTTAGATTTTCAAACTTAGATTTTAAGGTTTCACAATCAGCATTTACATTATTTGGAGTGTTCTTTAGCTTTACATTTGTTCCAGTTATAGCAGCAAGTGTTAATCCCATTTTAGGAGCAGTAATAAACTTCTTTTCAATTTTATTATTAGTAATTGTTACATGCCATAATGTGCTTTATTCAAATCAATCCATAATTATACTTTCATATTTATTATTATTTGGATATGAAATCAGTAGTAAAGAGGTATTTGTAAGTAGAGCAGCAGCATTAGTGGTTGGTGGAATTATTGTAGCTTCAATTTTCTATATTAAAAATAGAAAGGTTGAATTAAACAATACCATTATGGATGTTTTAAAGGACTTTAAGCTAAGTGATTCAAGAACAAAGTGGCAAATTAAATTAGCTCTTGGAATTTCAACTGGAATGTTAATTGGAGAAATTTTAAATATTCCAAGGGTAATGTGGATTGGATTTGCTTGTATGTCAATTCTTCAACCAGTAAGTGAAAGAATTCAAGAAAGAGTGAAAATGAGACCTTTATTTATGATAATTGGATGTATAATATTTGGAGCTGTATATTATTTTGTTCCAGAAGAGTATGGAATGTTTATTGGAATACTTGGAGGAATAATGGTTGGTTTCTCTGCAACCTACAATTGGCAAACTGTTTTCAATTGCTTTGGAGCTTTAATTGTGGCAGTTCCAATGTTTGGGCTTTGGGGAGCTATAATTATTAGAATAGTAACAAACTGTTTTGGTGCTATATATAGTAAGGTTTTCAATTTTGTATTTGAAAAAGCTCATGAAATTGTAGCTGTTAAAAATGAAGCAATAGATTATTAATCTAGGAGTATTAAATTTATATTTGCATTTAAATTAATTAGAGTTTAAATATAGCTCTAAGATTAAAATTTAAAAAGAAAGTGGTATGATAATTTAGCTATCATACCACTTATTTTATTACTTTTCTTTTTTTTCTGTATTATATATGTTTTCTAAAGCTTCATTTTCATCAGTAATTTTTGAATTAACCTCTTTAGAATATTGTTCTCTACATTTTTTACTTAAAAGACAGCTTGCGCTATTTGTATTCATATTAAAATCACTCCTTAAATTCTTTTTGTAAGTTTATTATAACACAAAAACATAAAAATAATTAAAGAATAATCATTATTAACAGATAATTTACAAAGATAAACCGACTAAAAGTTGATAAATACATAAAAAGGTAATAGTTTTTTCATAAACTTAAATAAAATTAATAATTTCACTAAATTTCCTTGGAAAATAAACGATAATAATAAAGAAATATTTGGCAAAGGTGCTGGTGAATTTTGGAGTTAAGTGTTAATAAGTTTTTAAAATATTCCTCAGTTACCCTAAAGTCCATAGATAACAAAAGAATGGTTAAGGGGATTATTATAAGGAGTCAAGAGAGTAGCTTCATGATAAGCTGTGGAGGGGGAAATACTTTTGACTTAGGTGAGGAAGTGTTAATTCATATATCTGATAAAAAAAGGGGAATTCTTATATATGAAGGAATTGTACAGGGTATAATTAAAAATACAATTATGCTTAAAAGAGTTAGGTTAATAGAAAATAGTCAAAGGAGAGAAAAGGTTAGAGTAATTGTAAACATGCCTATAGAGGTAGAAAAAATTAAAAAGGAAGAGTGGCTAATAAATTTAGATAAACCTATTTATATGGTGAGTAAAAATCTAAGTGCAAGTGGAATATTGCTTGAAAGTACATTAGATATTCCAAAGGAGGTTGGGTTTGTAATTCATCTTCCTATAGGGAGAAATGAAATTCAGATAGAAACAATAACAAAGAGAAAATATAA
>JBOFQV010000187.1:0-4448 GCA_051650705.1 Clostridium sp. | reverse complement strand
AAAGACAAATATCCCTATCTTTATTTATTCTGCAAACACTCACAATAAAATAGAGCTGTCCAAACTCAAAATTGAGAGACAGCTCCATTTTATTATATATTATTAACCTATTTTAATTATACTCATTGTTATATTTTCATAAGTGTTATTATCCTCACTATCATTTATAACACTTAAAGCTTCAGGTATTGAATAAACATTAATAATACAATGACTTGCTACCTCTGTTCCTTGTGGTGGAATTGGGTCCCAAGGCACGCTTCCTCTTGAAGAACTACCACTAATAATTCCATTACTTGTAGAAAGTGCAATAGCTGCTGTATCAGAAATTGGATTAACAAGAATTGCTTTTGCAGTAACAAAATAAGTTCCAACTTCCATAATATCAACATTAGATCCATTTAATTCTAAAGCTGTACCATTAGCAGTTACTACATTAGTCATTGAGATAGCTTCCCCTGCCTCAACTTCTATAATTGAACTATTTTCTACATATATATTATTTGGTGCCAAAGCTGGTCCAGTTGCCCCAGTTCTACCTGGTTTTCCTGGCTTACCTGTTGCTCCAGTTGCTCCTATTTCCCCTTTTTCCCCAGTAGCTCCTGTTACTCCAACCTCTCCTTTTTCACCAGTATCACCTTTTACTCCAGTTGCACCTGTTACTCCAGTTTCACCCTTTGCTCCAGTTTCCCCTTTTGCTCCAGTTTCACCCTTTGCTCCAGTTTCACCCTTTGCTCCAGTTTCACCCTTTGCTCCAGTTTCACCCTTTGCTCCAGCTTCTCCATTTGCTCCAGTTTCACCTTTTGCTCCAGCTTCCCCTTTTGCTCCAGTAGCTCCTGTTACTCCAGCTTCTCCTTTTTCACCAGTTGCCCCTATTTCCCCTGCTTCTCCTTTTAATCCAATTGGTCCAGTAACTCCAGTTGGTCCAGTTATACCTAATCTTTTTAACCAAAAACCACTCATTATTCTTACCTACCTTATTTTAATATCATATTATAGTATATATGATTACAATTTAGCTATTTATAAGTATATTTACGTTTTACTTATACACATATTGATAATATTCAATATGAAGAAATTTAATTGCAACATATATAATAATATATGGTAAACTTCAAAAATGGTGAAATCTTCATAAAACATTGTTTTTACTTGAATCAAAGGTAATACTATGTTAAATATTTTCTTGATTAATTAACACTTTTATTCTTCTATTATATGTTATCATTAAAGGCACTGCTGCTGCTATCCAAGCTACTGGATCTGCTAAGCATATTCCCATAAACCCTAAAAAGCTTGGGAAGGTAAATGCCACAATTCCTCTAGCTACAAGCTCATAAACCCCAGCCATCATAGGAACAAAGGATTCTCCCATTCCCTGAAGAGCATTTCTATAAACAAAAATCAATCCAAGCGGAATAAAGAATATTCCTGAAACAGTTAAAACCTGTTGTGCATAAGCTAAAATTTCCCCATCTGGTTTATCAATAAATAACATTACAAAATATTTTCCAAATAAAATTAGAATTGTTCCTGCAATAATACTTGTAATTATTGAAATCTTAACACAGCTTCTAACTCCCTCTTTGATACGATCATATCTTTTAGCACCAAGATTTTGTCCACAGTAAGTTGCCATAGTAACCCCAAAGGTAATTGCTGGTTGCATTACTAATTGAAGCCCCTTTGATGCTGCTGTAAATGAAGCAATAACTGTAGAACCAAACACATTTAATGCTCCTTGTACAATCATTATACCAATAGCTGTAATTGAAAATTGAAGAGCCATTGGAATTCCAATCTTTAAATGCTTTATGTAATAGCTTTTCTTAACTTTAAAGTCCTCTTTTTTAAGTCTTAATATGCTGAACTTTTTATATGTATAAATTAAACATAAAATTGCTGAAACCCCTTGAGAAATTACTGTTGCATAGGCTGCTCCAGCTACTCCCATTTTGAAATTTATAATAAAAACTAAATCTAAAACAATATTAAGTACAGATGATATTATTAAGAAGTACAAAGGAGTTTTACCATCTCCAAGTGCTCTCAAAATACTTGCAATTAGGTTATAAGCAACTGTTGCTATAATTCCTGCATAAATAATAACCACATATGTGTTTGCATCTCCAATAATATTTTCTGGAGTATTCATTAATCTAAGTAATGGCTTTGATGAAATTATACTAATTGCTGTAATAATAACTGTTCCAATTGCTGATAAAATTAACGCTCCTGAAACTGCCTTTTTAAGTCCCTCTTCATTCTTTGCACCAAATTTTTGGGATACAAGCACTGCAAATCCACTAGTTAATCCAATAACAAATCCATTAACCAAAAACACCATGGACCCTGTAGAACCAACTGCTGCAAGTGCCTCTACCCCAACAAATCTTCCAACAATAATTGTATCTACCATACTATAAAATTGCTGAAATATATTACCTATTAATAAAGGTATTGAAAACAGTAAAATTAACTTTACTGGACTACCCTTAGTCATATCTTTTGTCATTTCTTTATTCAAATCCTCTTTCCTCCTCTTCTTTTGTTTCTCAACTTCTTAAGATATCATACTTCTCAAAACAATTCAAACAAAAAAATGACTACCCTAAACATAGATAATCATTTCTTCATTGTTTATGCTACCTTTTTCTCTTTAACCTCTTCCTTCATTTCACCCTCGGCTTTTATTTCCCAGTGAATAACGAAGGCTAGTACAGCTCTTAAAAGTATTATTGCTGCTAATATGTACATTTCATCAAGAGTTCTGACTATAACAGTTTTTAAAATCTCAGCCCCTAATTTAAATTCCAAAGCTAAGGTTAAAGCCTGTGCAAACTCTATTTTTATTGAATAGTTTGTCCTCTTTATAAGATTACAACCATATTTCCAAAAGGCCGTTATCCCTCCTATTAGAATAATGATTACTCCCATAGCCTCAAGAAGATGAATCACTACTGGAATTATTGAATCCAAGAATTCATTTAACATACTCTTCCTCCTTTGTATACAATCTCTTTATTTAATTATAGAGTATATGTTCTCTTCTATCAACATAAAGAGATTTTATAGGGAAATATTAATAGTTACCCTCTTTTATTCAATTCATTTTCAATAAGAGATTTACAAATATACATTCCATCAATTAGTTTTTTAAATCTATTATAGTGAGTTGTTCCCTCTTCGAATTTACTTTGTCCTTTTTCACACTTACTAATAATTGAAGCTACTGGCTTTATGGCCTCCTTAAGCTCTTCTGTAGAATACTTATCAGTAATATCCTCCTTCGTTAATAATCCCTTTGAAATATACAAAGCCTTTATCCTATTCTTAAGTAGTGTATGTTGAGATGTTCCTTCATTAAATTTAGGTTGCATTTTCTCACAATTTTTAATAGTTGAAGTTACAACATCAAGTGCTTTTACCATTTCTTCATTTGAATATTGTTCCATAGTATTTCTCCTTAAATTTATTATTTTCTTCTATAGAATATAATACATTATCAGATTACTTGTTTCTATTCAATGTATTTCTTAATTCCCTTCATCCACATCCACATTACAAACTTTTCAGGCATCAACTTACCAAGCACATGCAAGTACTTTACATAGAGTGTACAAACAGACAGGTCTTTTCCCCTCTTCGCATCCCTAAGCCCTTTAATTGCAACCCTTTCTGCTGATACAATACCTGGGAAATCTACCTTCTTACCATTCACTTCCTTAAGTAATAATTCTGTATCAACCCAACTTGGGCACACAGCTGTTACAGTAATTCCACTCTTCTTCAATTCAACATTCAAAGCTCTAGAATATGATTTTTCAAAAACCTTTGTTGCTCCATACAAGCTAAGATATGGCAATGGTTGAAATGATGATGCTGATGAAATGTTTAAAATCCTACTTCCTTCTTTCATATATGGAATGCATAATCTACACAAAACAGTAAGCACTGTACAATTTAAATTTATAGTGTCCTCAATTTCCTCTATTGAAAAATCATCATAACTCCCCATTCTAGCAAGTCCAGCATTGTTAATTAAATATGATACTACTACACCCTCATCCTTTATCATTTCTCCTAATGAAAGAACATCTTCTTTTTTAGTTAAATCCTTTGAAATAGGAATAATTTTATTCCCTAGTTCTTTTCTTAACTCCAAAAGCTTTCCCTCATTCCTTGCAATAGCCCAAACCTCATCAACCTCTTCATTAATTAAAAGCTTAGTAAACTCTTTTCCAATGCCTCCACTTGCTCCTGTAACAATAGCAATTTTCTTTAAATCCTTTTCTTCAATACCCATTTATTTACCCCTTTTCTAATTCACTCTCCAAAAAACTTTGTACTTCTCTTTTATTTTTCAGTACTATGGTCTTATCACTAAATTCTTGCATAAGATCCCTATAATGTTTCATCTTCTCTCTATTTCTCCCCTCATGAAG
>JBOFQV010000186.1:0-1824 GCA_051650705.1 Clostridium sp. | reverse complement strand
TTGAAAGGTGGCATTTTTAAACTTCTCTTCTAGAAAGGAGTTTTTAAAGATTTTATTTAAATAAATCTGCCTTTCCTTCTCCTGTTCCCTTTTTTCTTTTTCCTCTCTTTCTTTAAGCTTACAGGAGCATATTTTTCTAACTCTTGTTACCCTTCCAAAAAGTTCAACATCCTTTTCAAGAGGCTCCATGCAGGCTTTGCAGGTTTCAAAGGGAACTTTAGTTTTTATACCAGTCACTTCCAAGGAGTCTGTCAAAATCGTCTGCATACTCTTCATCCTTTTTCTCACCCTCCTCTTTTTTGATTGATTTCCCTTTAGCTCTCCAGTTTCTTAAGATTCCTTCCACATAGCTTAAACTATGTTTATTGTTTTTAGCTGCTATTTCTAAGGCCTCTATTACCCATTCCTTTGAGAATATATTAATATCCTCATCAATTTTTTCAATGATTAATGGATTAATTAAACCAAAACCACAGCTTGAATAGGTATCATAAACCAACTTATTTTGAAACTCAACTTGGAGGGTGCCCTTTCTCTTCTTTTCATTCTTTTCATTCTTTTCATTCTCTTCATTCTTTTCATTCTTGTTAGTTGTTATGTGTTTGTTATCCCTTTGTTCTACCTTTGTTACCCCTTTGTTAGGTGTTTGTTCACCCTTTGTTATCCCTTTGCTTAATGCTTGTTTATCCTTTGTTAGTAGTTTGTTATCAGGTTTTTCTAGCTGATATTTACTCCAATTATTTATTTTAATTAAATGAGATGTGGAACTTGTCTCACAAGTTATTAGCCCTTTTTGTTTTAGGTTTTTAATTGCGCTTCTAACAATTTGAGTAGTGATTCCATCTCCCCCAGCCTTTGAAATGGATTTTATTGAAGTAATAAATTCTCCAGGATTAACCTCACATTTTTCCCCATTCCAATACCACTTATTAGCTTTGTGATTTGCTAGTAATAGAAATACTATAAAAACCACTCTTTGTCTTAATGATGCTGTAATCCAAAAATAATCCTCTAAAACTTTTCTGTGAAGTTTTACCCACCCTTCACCATCTTTTTCTTGATAGCTGCTCCAGTTTGATATTCTTATTAAAAAGCTCTTTTCATCATAATCAAAGCTCAAAAAATCTCTCTCCTGCAAAAACACAAGAGAGCTTAACAAAATATCCAAATTAAAATCCTTACCACACTTCTCTATAAATAACCCCTTATCAATAAACAACTCACCAGAAGATGAGTTTTTCTCATCTCCCTTGTGAATTGCTAATAATAAGGATGTAATAAGGACAACCTTCACAGATGGTGAGCTACAAGTCCAAGTGTTACTTTTAAGAAGATTTCTATGAACCCTTATCCACCCATAATTCATTCTCTCACTCCTTTAAAAATCTAATGTTCTCCCCTTAATAACTTCCTTATTTTCCTCTTTATAATCAAGCTCCTTTACATTCTTAACCACAAGCTTCTCATCCCTAGTTACAGTAAAATTAATAACCTGTGAATCCACATCAACAATGTCATTTACACACTCCCTATGATCAATGAACACAGGTGCTGAAATATTATAATGTTTGCATAGAGCATTTATAATCTCTAGTCCACAATTTATTTGAGAGGCAGTATTTAAATTGGAATAAGGAACACCCTCACTTGTAACCTCACAACATTCAGCCAAGCCCCCATTAATTTGAGGCTTATAAAGACGAAAATGTATTCCCTTAAATTTATCATTAAATCTCTTTTCAATGATTTTAACCTTTTCTCTTATAAACTCCTCACATAAAATTTCAAGCTTCTCAATATTTGCAATCTCCATAGAAACTGCTT
>JBOFQV010000185.1:0-3004 GCA_051650705.1 Clostridium sp. | reverse complement strand
TGCAAGCTTTTGAACATCTTTTCCAAACTCGCCTGCTATACTTCCAGCATTTAATTGAAATAAATATCCCTCTTCAATAAATCTATTAATCTTTCCTGGATTATCCACAAAAGGCTTATATCTTTCTGGATGAGCAATTATTATTTCAATTCCTTTAACTTGAAGTTCATACAATTTATCAATAACTTCTGTAGTACTAAACTCTCTCATAGGAAGTTCAACAAGCATATATTTCCCACCATTGATAGTGCCAATTTCTTTATTATTGTACATTTCTAAAATATTATCAGCAAAATAAACCTCTTGAGCTAAAAAGACTTCTAAATCTAACTTTTCTTCATCTATTAATTTCTTAACATCATCATATCTTGCTACAAGCTCATCATATTTCACTTCATATCTATCTCTTAAATAATGGGGAGTCGCAACAATTTTCTTTGTTCCACTCGCCTTAGCTTGTCTTAACATTTGTAATGTCATTTCTCTATCTTTTGCACCATCATCTATTCCCCATAAAATATGTGAATGTAAATCAACCATCCCTTCACTCCCTCCAATAATAAAATTATTAATTACTTATTGTAAATTAAAAATATTACAAGTCCTATAGCTGTAATTAACCATGCCATAAAAGCACAAATTATTAATCCCTTATAACTCTCTTTTTTACTACGCTTATTATATTTGATATTTTTTTGTTCATCTAAACTCATTTGTTCCATCTGTAAATCTCCAATTAAATTTTATAATTATTTTCTATAATTATTATACAACACTTTTGGTAAAATTATATATATCTACGTGCCAAAGCTAAAACTATAGTAAAACATCAAAAGCTCTAGCAAATCATCGATTCACTAAAGCTTTCACTAAAAAAACTATGCTTTTATCCCCTATTTGTGCCTGTCACCCATTGTTGCCATCTCCATGAGTCCTCACACATTTCCTTTACGCCCTTTTCAGCCTTCCAACCAAGTTCTTTAAAAGCCTTTGCTGGATCTGCATAACACGTTGCAATATCCCCTGCTCTTCTTGGTGCAATTTTATATTTTATTTCTCTTCCACTAGCTTCTGAAAATGCCTTAACAAGATCTAAAACACTATATCCGTTTCCCGTTCCAAGATTATAAGTTACTAATCCGCACTCTTGATTTAACTTCTCTAAAGCCTTAACATGTCCCTTTGCTAAATCCACAACATGGATATAATCTCTAACTCCTGTTCCATCTGGTGTATCATAATCATCACCAAACACACTAAGTTGTTCAAGTTCTCCAACAGCTACCTTTGTAATATAAGGCATTAAATTGTTTGGAATTCCATTTGGCTCTTCTCCAATAATTCCGCTCTTATGAGCTCCAACTGGATTAAAGTATCTTAATAAAGCAATGTTAAATCTATTATCAGCCTTATATAAATCCCTTAACATATCCTCAATCATAAGCTTAGTGCTTCCATAAGGATTTGTTGCAGAAAGTGGGAAATGCTCCTCAATTGGCATTCTTTCAGCAGCACCATAAACTGTTGCTGATGAACTAAATACAAAGTTTTTAACTCCATGCTTCTTCATTAAATTTAAAACATTTAAAGTGCTTACTAAGTTGTTTGTGTAATACTCTAAAGGTAATTCAACTGATTCACCAACTGCCTTAAATGCTGCAAAGTGTATAACAGAATCAATTTTGTTTTCTTTAAATATTTTCTCAGTTTCTTCGCAATTAATTAAATCTATATTATAAAACTTTATATCCTTACCAGTGATTGTTTTTATTCTATCTTTTACTTCAATTTTACTGTTTGAAAGATTATCAACAACAATTACCTCATTGTTTTCTTCTAATAATTCAACAACTGTATGACTTCCAATATACCCAAGTCCACCTGTTACCAAAATAGCCATTATCATTTCTCCTCTTATACTTCTGAATTTTTATGTATGTTTATTTTACTACTCAATTATATACCAAAATTCTTTTTAATAAAATATAAAATATGGTAAAATATAATAGTATGTTAAAATTAATTTCAAAATGATATTGGAGGAAATTATGGCAATATTAGTTTGTGGTGGTGCTGGCTACATTGGAAGTCACATGGTAGCTGAACTACTTGAAAAAGGAAAAGAAGTTGTAATCTTAGATAATTTAGAAAAAGGACATAAAGAAGCCTTACTTGGTGGAAAGCTTTATGTTGGAGACTTAAGAAACAGAAAAATTTTAGACCAAGTTTTCACAGAAAATAATATAGAAGCAGTTATAGACTTTGCTGCATACTCACTTGTTGGAGAAAGTATGACAGAACCTTTAAAATACTTCAACAATAATGTTTCAGGAACAATCTCACTATTAGAAGCAATGAGATACCATAATGTAAAATACATAGTATTCTCATCCACAGCTGCAACATATGGTGAACCTGAATCAGTTCCAATCTTAGAAAATAGCAAAACAGTGCCAACAAATGCATATGGAGAATCAAAATTATTAGTTGAAAAAATACTAGATTGGTGTGATAAAGCATATGGAATCAAATACACTACATTAAGATATTTCAATGCTTGTGGTGCACATATTAGTGGAAAAATCGGAGAGGATCATTCACCTGAAACTCACCTAATTCCAATAATTTTAGATGTTGCATTAGGAAACAGAGAAAAAATTATGATGTATGGTGCTGACTACAACACTCCAGATGGAACATGTATTAGAGATTACATTCACGTTAGTGATCTTGCTTCTGCACATTCACTTGCTTTAGAAAGATTAATGAATGGTGGAGAAAGTGCAATTTATAACTTGGGAAATGGTACAGGTTTCTCTGTAAAAGAAGTTGTTGAAATATCGAGAAAAGTTACAGGACACGAAATTCCATCAGAAGTTGCTCCAAGAAGAGCTGGTGATCCTGTAATATTAATTGCTTCATCAGAAAAAGCAACAAAGGAATTAAACTGGGCTCCAAAATACAACTCACTAGAAACAATAATAGAAACAGCTTGGACATGGCA
>JBOFQV010000184.1:0-5651 GCA_051650705.1 Clostridium sp. | reverse complement strand
ATTATGGTAAAAAACCTTGGTTTTAGTTAAATCTATATCTGTATTAATCACATTTTTAACCATTGTACCTATTAAAAGCATTAGAAATATTGGGAATAAAGCATTAAACACAACCCATCTTTTTTCTCTAAGCTTTGCTAATAAAGAATATTTAATTAGTGTAATCATGCTCTCCCTCCTAGTCCCTTAAGCTTCTGCCTGTTAATGTTAAGAATACTGTTTCTAAATTTACTTCTTTATAATCTATATCTCTAATTTGAATTTTATTTTCTGTAATATATGAAATAATCTTATCTAAATTATTTATTGCTTTATCAGTTGTAACCTTTAAAATATCATCCTTGTATTTGTAAGAAATTACTCCCTTAACATTTTTAATGCCCTTTAAGCACTCTTCATTGCATTCCCCAATAGTAATATCTAACACTTTCTTATCACTAATCATATTTTCAAGTTCTTCCTTTGTCCCCTCAACGATTACCTTTCCATGATCCATAATTGCTATTTTTGTGCATATAGCCTCAACCTCTTCCATATAGTGAGATGTATATATTACAGTTGCTCCCTCATTGTTTAACTTCTTAATTGTTGATAAAATATGATTTCTTGATTGAGGATCTATTCCAACTGTTGGCTCATCCATTATGATAATTTTTGGCTTATGAACAATAGCACAAGCAATATTTAATCTTCTTTGCATTCCACCTGAAAATTCCTTAGCAAGCTTATTTTTCACATCTAATAATCCAGTGTATTCCAATGCTTGTTCTACAGCTTTTTTAAGTTCTGTTCCTCTTAATCCGTATAATTCTCCATAAAGCTGTACATTTTCCTTTGCAGTAAAATTACTATAAACTGCAATATTTTGTGGTACTAATCCTAAATATCTTTTATTCTTATCAAATTCCTTTTTTGTACTTCCACCTAAAATTGATATTTCCCCTTTTGTTGCTCTAAGCAATCCACAAATCATACTTATTGTTGTACTTTTCCCTGCTCCATTTGGTCCAAGTAATCCAAAGATTTCACCCTTTTGAATATTAAGTGTTACTCCGTCTACTGCTATGAAGTCTCCATATTTTTTTGCTACATTTTTAATTTCTATAATTCCCATACTTACCTCCAAAGGTTTAATTTCTATGATATTATTGTATAAAAAAAGACCTTCCATTTTATATGGAAAAGGTCATCTCCTTATATGACAAAAGTCATATTTATTTATATGCCTTTTAAATAATAAACAGCAATTTGTGTTCTGTGCTTTAACCCAAGCTTATTTAATATTGAGGTAATATAGTTTTTTACAGTTCCCTCTGATATAAATAGCTTTTGGCTAATTTCCTTATTGCTTAACCCATTGGCAATTTCCTTAATTACATCTAATTCTCTTTCAGTAAATAGGCTTTCATCAATTTTTCCTCTCTCATCCTTTGTGCTAGCCAAATTATTATATTTCATAAGAACATCCTCTTGAATAGCAGATATACCATTGTAAACCATCTTTATAGTATCAATAATTTGGTCTGGTGTGGTATTTTTTAATATATATCCCTTTGCACCATTACTTAAAGCCTTTGAAATATAATCCATCTCATCAAAGGTTGTTAATATAATTACCCTTGTGCTATACCCTCTTCTATTAATTTCTTCTGTGGTATCAACTCCATTTAAAACAGGCATCCTAATGTCCATTAGGACAATATCCACCTCATTTTCTCCATTAAACCTTAGAAAATCTTGTCCATTTTGAAATGTTCCAATAATTTCAATGTCCTGTTGAACCCCTAAAATAATTTTTAAGCTTTCTCTAATTAAAGCATCATCATCAACTATAGCAACCTTAATACTCATTTATACCCCATCCTTATTTAATAAAACTACTGCAGAAAAGCCCTTACTTCCATCTACAATAAACTTTCCACCAACTTCGATTACTTTCTCTTCTAAACTTTTTAAACCTATTCCCTTAATAATTTTTTCAGCCCCCACTCCATTGTCCTCAACCTGTAATTTAATAAACTTATTTAATATTTCTAAATTAACCCTTATTAAATTACCCCCAGAATACTTTAAGGAATTTGTGGATAATTCTCTTACTGCATCAATGATTATTCCCCATTGATTTAGTGTAATTTCTTCTAAATCCCCACTATAATTAACCCTATATTTGAAATTGGTATTTTGTATCTTCTCCTCTAAAATAAGCTTTACTTTACTAAGTCCAAGCTCCTCTGAGGCTGGTTTTGTCTCCCTTAAAACTCCTCTTATTTCATCTACTCCTGTCCTTAGAAGCTTTATTGTATTTTGTAATAGCTTTAATCCTTCATCCTTATTTGAATTTAATACTATTTTTGAAGCCTCTAATTGTAGTATAGCACCACTTACAGTATGCCCAATCTTATCATGCATTTCTGTTGAGAGCTTGTTTCTCTCTTGAAGTCTTAGAGCTTTTTCCTCATGCTTTCTATATTCTTCATTTTTTATTAGAAGTTCTTTTAGTTTTGATATTTCTTCTCTTTTACATTCTCGATCCGCTTCAAGTAAAATCATTCTATTTTGAAATTTAAAAAATACTAATTGAAAGGTTCCAACTAAACTTGATATTAAAAGATATTCTACTAAAATGTTTTGCTGGAAGGCTGGTATAGATAAAGCTACAAAGATAAAAAAGGGAAGTTTGTATTGTTTTTTATATTCCATGAAATAATGAAATACCATCATAAGTGATATTATAAGAATATCACTTAATATATAGTAGTTTCCTATAAAAGCTATTACTGCTGCTAATATTAATAATATTCCCTTTGTTTCTTTTGAAAATATCATATCTAATATTTGTATTGATATAAGTACTAAAAGGAAGCTTACTGTTAAAATTATTGAGCTTCCTTTTTCTATTCCTTTAATCCCTATATATAGTGCTAATATTAAGTCTACTGCAATTAAATAATCCTTTTTCATCATTATACCTACTTCTTTTTGTTTACATTTTATCATATTTAAACCATTTTATAACATTATTTTTTTTAATTCAAGAAATAGATATTCACCCTATGCTACAAAATCTCCATTTTCATATTGTCTTTTACCCAAAATTACACTAATTAAGATGAAAATCACAATTGATAAAATTACAAAAATCAAATCCCCATTATTAAAATTATTAGATAAATCTATTAGCCTTTTTTGAGGAATTAAATCTCTAATAAATCCAATAATCTGATTTGAATCAGTGAAATTTATTAAACATCCTCCAAAAATAGATGAAACCATAACAATTATTGATCCTCCCATGGTTGCTGATGTTCTGTCCTTGAAAATTGTGGATATGAACATACCAAAACTACTACTTAGTACTCCTACAAGCACAACTAAAAATATAAATAATCCAATTGATATTTCTAAGTTTATATTTAACACCTTTATGACTAAAACTGCCCAAAGAGTACTTGGAATAGTTAGTATAAATATTGAGTATAACATTTGACCACAAATATATTGGAGATATGAAATTCTTCCACTTAAAACCCTTGTATAGGTTCCATTTTCTCTATCTGATAGGAAAAAGTCCATAACCATTGTTGTTGCTCCCATAAATAAGAACATTATTAAGAATCCAATTACCTTACCTTGAACTGAGGAGTTTTCATCCTTTACTTCATAAACTTCTCCCTTTAAGTTTGCTTCTAGTGTCTTTTTTATTTCTTCTTTTCCATATGAAATAACCTTTGGTTCCCCTTCATTAAAATTTATCTCAGCTAGGTATATTCCTTTTATTAGCTCTGTTTTTGATGGAGAAGAGCTTAAAAATTCCATGGTTATTTTCTCATTGCCCTCCATAGAAGCTTCAAACATTTCTTTTTCTTCTTGATTAGCTCCAACTATAGCAATTCTTCCTTTCATATCATCTGTTCCACTAAAGTAAACTCCAAGGCAAATGACTATTGGCATTACAAGACCAACCATTGCCATCATTCCCTTTTCTCTTGTGAATCTATATAAATTATTTTTCATTACTAAAAAAATATTTCTCATTACTTACTCTCCCTTTTATAAATACTTTTCACTTTTAAATGTCCTTGAAGTTAATAGAATAAGTATTATCCCTAGGATAATATTAACCCCTATTATTACAATTAAAATTGAATTATTACTATCATAAATACTATTTAAAAGTCCATCCATTAG
Organism: Clostridium sp.; assembly: GCA_051650705.1. GTDB lineage: Bacteria > Bacillota > Clostridia > Clostridiales > Clostridiaceae > Clostridium. Next base: position 1,463 of record JBOFQV010000184.1, on the reverse strand, counting down.
CCATTTCACTGGTGATATTTTAGAAACCATTGCAGGTATTCCACCAAGTGCTTCTAGTGAAAAGAATGCTCCTCCTAGTACACACAAAACTGCTTGCACTATGTTAAAAACCATATTAACTATTCCAATGTTATTTATAGCAGTACATAAAAACATTCCTAAAGCATTTGACATAAAGCACAATACTAAAAATGAAAGAAAGATTAAAATTCCATTACCATTATAATCAACTCCAAATAAAAGCTTAAATATCACTAGACTAGATAATGCTCCTATTGATGAGTAAATTGTTCCACTTAAAATTTGAGAAAGATATATGGTACCAGTTTTTACTGGTGCAAAAATTGCCCTTGAATTTCCTGCCTTTACTCCTTCGTCAAGAAAGTTATAGGCACTTGAAAGCCCTGCTCCTGCAAATATAAAAATCATCATTCCTATAGAGTAATATTGATAGGATGTTACTCCTCCACTAAAATTCTCTTGAGTTAAATACCCTATAATTGCTGTTAAAATTACTGGGTAAATAAAGAAGGTCATAAACATTACATTGGTTTTAGACATTTGTTTTAATTGAAATTTTATCATGTTTGCTATATTCATAATTCTCACCTAGTCCCTTAAAGTTCTTCCTGTTAAATTTAAGAATATTGATTCTAGGGTTTCTTCTTCCCCATTTTCCTTCTTTAATTCCTCAAGTGTTCCCTCTGCAATAATTACTCCCATATCCATAATTAAAACCCTATCACATATGGCTTCTACTTCCTCCATATAGTGAGTTGTGTATATTATTGTTGTTCCTTTTTCTCTTAATTTCTTTATGGATTCTAAAATATGATTTCTAGATTGTGGATCTATCCCAACTGTTGGTTCATCTAAAATTAAAAGCTTTGGTGAATGAGCTAAGGCACAAGCTATATTTAGTCTTCTTTTCATTCCGCCAGAGTAGGTTTTTGGTAAATCCTTTGCTCTATCTAATAGTCCAACCATCTCCAATGCTTCCTCTGATTTTCTTTTTAATTCTTTTCCCTTTAGTCCATAAAAACTTGCAAAATATTTTACATTTTCTATTGCTGGAATGTTTTCAAATATTGCTAAACTTTGAGGCACTATTCCTAAAGCTGTTTTGTAATTCGTTTTATTTTTTGATATATTTTGATTTTGAAATTTTATTTCCCCTTCTGAGGACTTTAGTGCTGTGGATAATATATTTATTGTGGTACTTTTACCTGCTCCATTTGGTCCTAAAAACCCAAGAATTTCTCCTTCTTTCACTTGAAAGTTTATCCCTTTAACCACATAGCTTTCTGTATATTTTTTCTTTAAATTATTTACTTCTAATATATTCATTTTTAAAATTCTCCCTTGCTGTTTTTCTTTACAAGTTTAGATTAAGGGTGGGAGTAACTCCCATGTCAATATTTTTTTCCAAAAAAAGTGAGCTTTTTTAAAAGCTCACTTTAAAT
>JBOFQV010000183.1:0-3061 GCA_051650705.1 Clostridium sp. | reverse complement strand
CATTATTACTGGCACTTGAGAAACCTTTCTAATTTCCTTAAGAACAACCCATCCATCATATATTGGCATCATTACATCTAAAATCACAAGATCATAGGAGCCATTATTAAATTTATTTAATCCACTTTCTCCATCTGTTGCAGTTTCCACAATAAATCCATTAAACTTTAAATAATCACTAAGTAGCCTTAAAATTCTTTCATCATCATCTACAGCTAAAATTTTCATTTACCTTCTCCTTAATGCTTTAGTTTATATGCTATTGAAGCATCTTATTAATTCTATCATCTAATATATCTTGACTAATTATCCCAGTGTGATCCTCATAAATTGTTCCATCTTTATTTACAAATATTGTTCTTGGAATTGCTTGAATATAATATCTCATTGCTGCATCCATATCTGAATCAAACATAACATTCAAGTCATATCCCTCTTCCTTTAGGAACTTTTGTGCCTTTTCTTTAGTTTCCCTACTTCCATCTGTAAGGTTAACCATTAGAATTTCAACATCCTTTCCCTTATACTTATCTGTAGCATTTTGGAAGAAGCCCATTTCTATTTTACAAGGGGTGCACCAGCTAGCCCAAAAGTTTATAACTACAGCTTTTTTCCCCTTATAATCCGAAAGCCTTACTTCATTTCCATCCTTATCATAAACTAAGAAATCCTTAGCCTCTACTTTAACATCTGGTTTTACTTTATCATCTAGGAATTCACTGTTTGAGAAATCCCCCTTCTCTTTATATTCCTTTGAAAAATAATTATAAGCAATTGCTCCAGAAATTAAAACACCAACAAATATGACTAAAATAACAAGCGTTCTCTTCTTCTCATTCATATCCTTCACCTCAATTTAAAATGTAAGAAATGATAATAATAGGTTTAAATATCCTGTCATCATCATAACTCCTATGATTATTAATAAAATTCCTGATATAAAGTTTATGGCTTTATAATTTCTCTTAATAAATGCAAATGCACCCTTTAAGGAATCTATTAAAAGTGCTGAAATTATAAAAGGAATTCCAAGTCCAAGACTATATGTTAGGAGCATTAATGTTCCTTCTAATATATGGCTTCCATTTGCTGCAATCATTAGAGCTGACCCTAAAAATGGTCCAACACAAGGAGTCCACCCTATTCCAAATACTATTCCCAAAAGTAATGTTCTTAGTTTCCCTTCTACATTGGTTCTTCCCCCATTTAATTTATAGGTTTTTTGAAGGAAGGACAACTTTAGTACTCCTATGTAATTTAATCCAAAAATTATCATTAGCCCACCAGAAATAATATTTATTTCCTTCATATATTTTGAAAACAATATTCCAAGTGATGAGGACGCAGCCCCTAGTAAGGTAAATATTAATGTAAATCCAACAACAAAATATATTGAATTCATAAGTGCTCTATTTTTATTTCCCTCTTCTTCAGTTCCCCCAAGAAAATAGCTTACGTATATTGGTATCATTGGGAGTATACATGGAGATATGAAGGTTATTATTCCCTCTAAAAATAATAGTAAGTAATTCATATTCATTCTCCTTTAGTAATTTATTTTATTCTAATATATACTAAAAACAAGATAAAATAAAGGGTTTTGCTATAATAAAAACCCCTCTTCAAAGCTTGAAGTAGGAGTTTTATCATTATTGAATTTCTTCTAATTTTCTTTTTTTATATTCACTATATCTAATAAAGTATATTCTTAAAAGTCCTGCTAGTGGCATTGATAAAATCATACCTAAAGCTCCAAAGTAGCTTCCACCAATTAATACAACAATTAATATCCATACTGGAGAAAGTCCAATTTTATCTCCAACTATTTTAGGTTGAATAAAGTTTCCATCAATTTGCTGGTAAATGAGAAGTAAAACTGCTCCTGCTATTCCCATTGGTACACTTGTAAATATACCAAAGAAGAATGCTAGTGCTGCCCCAATTACTGGTCCTATGTATGGAATGATATTTGTTAACCCTGCAATTACCCCAATTAACACTGCAAATGGATGCTTAATTAAAAGTAGTAATCCAGTTGAAACAAAGCCTACAATTATTGAGTCAAGTATTTCTCCAACTAGAAATCTTCCAACTATGTTATCTAAATCCCTAAAAAAGGTTGCTACAGCATTTCCCACTCTTTCAGGAAGTAATACTTCTTTAACTTTCTTCATTTGAGCTATCAATCTTTCCTTATCTGCTAAGAAGTAAAGAGTTAAAATTAATGTAACTACAAAATCTACTACAAAGGTTGATAGGTTTGTCGCTGTTCTCATGGCAAAGTTTAATAATTGTTCCCCTGCTAAAGAAACCTTATCAACTATTTCATTTGATAATTCCCCTGTGCTTTGAATATCAATATTTTTACTGTTTAAGCTTTCTACAAGACTATTAATCCACCCTTTTAACTGTTCTTGGAATTCTGGAAGTGAATCTAAAATTCCCTTTATGTTTTCTATAATTGGTGGTATTAAGAAGTTGTAAATTAATACAACCATTAAGGTAACTGTTAAAAACACTAAAAATATACTTACTCCTCTTAATAATCCATTATACTTTTCATCAAAATCCTTTTTTGATGATTTTCTGTAGATATTTTTAAAGTTTTTTTCTATAAATTTTATTGGTTGGTATAAAATATATGAAATTATTATTGCATATAAAACTGGAGATATTATAGAGAAGAAATTCTTTACTTCCATAACAATCCAAGCCAACATACTTTCTCCATGAGTTATTATTTTTACTGTTGTTATTACAACTATTGCTATAAATATAATTAAAACTCCGTATTTAATGTACAATTTATTTTTCTTTAGCTTATCTAACATTGTCTTCTCCTATTTAATAAATTTTTCTTATTATAATATAAGTTTTAAAATTTATCAAACTTTACCTTATAATTATTACGGTTACCTTATTTACTATATATAATAAACATTTTTAACATTTTGTGGTAATATTTTATTGAGGGGGGATTTTTATGAATAAGAAAATTATTGGTTTATGGGTTGCTATTATTATTGCCATTGGATCTTTTTGGTACTTCTACGTTTCTAAA
>JBOFQV010000182.1:0-4468 GCA_051650705.1 Clostridium sp. | reverse complement strand
TGAATGACCTCTTCCTGAAGCTATCAAAACTTCCTCATTTAATGATTGCACACCAAGCTCAATAATATCAACGGTATATTCTCTTAAATAATTTAATATGTACCTATTTATTGCATCTGGTCTTGTTGACATTCTTATTTTATCTATTTTACCACTATCTTTATACTCCTTAGCTAAACTAAGTAGTGATTTTTGTTTTTCTACATCAATTGCTGTAAAGGTTCCTCCAAAAAAGCTTATTTCTTTTGTACTATTCTTTGGAATAGTTTCTAAATATTCCTCAATAATCATCTTAGCTTTTTCTCTGTCCATTCTTTCTTTTAATCCTGTTATTCTATCTTGATTACAGAACACACAATTATGTGGACATCCTTCATGAGGTACAAATATAGGAATTATAAAATAATTCTTACTCATCTTCTCCCCTCCAGTTTTGACAATGCCATTTTTGCAGCCATTTGTTCTGATTCCTTTTTACTAAACCCTTCTCCTTCACCCATGATTCTGTTATCAATTGAGACATTAGTAAAGAACTTTCTTCTATGAGGAGGTCCTTCAAATTTTACAATTTCATAGCTAATAGAAACTTCTCCCTCTTTTTGAATAAGCTCCTGAAGTCTAGTTTTAAAATCTAATATAATTTCATTATTTATTGCCTTATTAATTGTAGGTGTAAATTTTGATAAAATAAACTCTCTAGCAAATTCTAATCCCTTATCTAAATATATAGCAGCAATTAAAGCTTCAACAGCATCTGCTTGTATAGAAGTTCTATCTCTACCTCCTGTAAGCTCTTCCCCTCTGCTCATTCTTATATACTTTCCTAAATCAAGCTCTTTCGCAATTTCATAAAGAGATGTTTCACAAACAATTAAACTTCTTATTTTTGTAAGTTCTCCTTCGCTCTTATCTTTATAGTTATTAAAAAGATACTCTGTTATACAAAGTTGAAGAACCGAATCACCTAAAAACTCTAATCTTTCATTATATTCAACATCTTTATAACCATTAGCAAACGAGCTATGTGTAAGTGCTGTTTTTAAAATACTCTTATTATCAAACTTAAATCCTAACACCTTCTCTAGCTCTTCTACGCTAAATTTATTCACTACGCTTCACTCCTTCAAGTGTATTCTTCAACTTATCCTCAAACAAATTCAAGAATAGACTATAATTTATTTTATTGTTTATTATAAATACAAAATCCCGCATTGACGCGGGATTATATTATTCCTCATGATGAGACTTAACGTAATTCACAACATCTCCTACAGTTTTGAATCCTTCAACATCCTCATCTGGTATTTCCATTTCAAGTTCATCTTCTAAAGCCATTATTAACTCAACTATATCTAATGAATCTGCATTTAAATCGTCGATGAATGATGATTCTAATGTAATCTCATCTTCCCCAATACTTAACTTGTCAGCTATAATTTCTCTAATCTTGTCAAACATTTTTTTCACCTCCAAATACCTTTCATTTAGATAATAGTATATATTATTTTCTTAGTCAATAAGGGTAGAAAAATAATTTTAATTATTCTTTAATTCTGCTTTAATCTTCTGTAAAACTTCTCCCTCATGGAACTTAATTGTTTGCTTTATTGCATTCTTAAAAGCCTTACTATCTGAACTTCCATGAGCCTTTATACAAATACCTTCAACCCCTAAAAATGGAGCTCCACCAGCTTCCTTATAGTCAAACTTCACTTTTAAAGTATTAAATACAGGGGTTAATAGCTTTGCTCCTATTTTAGGTACTAGAGAGGCTTCCATAATAGTATCTTTTATTATTCCTAAAAGATTCTTAGCTGCCCCCTCATAAAGCTTTAATGCGGTATTTCCTACAAAACCATCACAAACTAAAATCTTAACATCTCCAACTGGAATTTCTCTTGGTTCAACATTTCCTATAAAATTAATGTTTGTCATTTCTTTTAATTGTTTATGAGCTTCTTTTGTTAACTCATTCCCTTTTTCTTCTTCTGCTCCTATGTTTATAAGACCTACCTTGGGATTTTTCTCTCCAAAGACATTTTCATAATAAACCTTACCCATAGTTGCAAATTGAGTTAAATGCTCTGGTTTACAATCAACATTTGCCCCAGCATCAACAATCATAAAGCTTCCCTTTCTTCCTGGCATGATTGGAGCTAGTACAGGTCTTTTAATCCCCTTAATTCTACCTACAATAAAAGTACAACCAGCTAAAAATGCTCCAGTAGATCCTGCTGAAATAATCCCATCGCACTCTCCACTTTTTACAAGTTCTAAAGCCTTTACAATTGATGAATCCTTTTTCTTTCTTACAGCCATTACTGGATGTTCATTAGTTGAAACAACTTCAGTTGCATTTACAACCTTTACTCTATTTTCGTCAAATTTATATTTCTTTAATTCTTCATTTATTTCCTTCTCTGGACCTGTTATTACTAATTCTATATTGTTATATTCCTTTAAAGCTTCAATAACTCCTTCAACCACAGCTGCTGGTGCATGATCTCCACCCATACCATCTATAGCAATTTTCATATTTTCACCTCTCTATGTATTATTAAATCTATTATAATCAATTTTCCTTAAAATTAATAGTATTAATTACTATGTTGTTATTTTAATATAAAAAAAAGAAAGTCATACGACTTTCTTATTCTTCTGTAGCAACTACTTCTTTTCCCTTGTAGAATCCACAGTTCTTACATACTCTGTGAGCAAGTTTCATTTCGTGACATTGTGGACACTCAACGATTCCTGGTATGCTTGCCTTAAAAGTTTGTGCTCTTCTTGAATCTCTCTTCGCTTTATATGTTTTTCTAGCTGGATTTCCCATACTTACACCTCCTTATTTTGTAACAACGCTTTAAGCCCTGCTAATCTTACATCAACATCATCATTAATGCAAGTACATTCGTCATGGTTTAAATTACTACCACAACTTTGACAAAGACCTTTACAATTATTATTACAAAGTCTCTTAATCGGTAAGGTTGAAATTATACTACTTTCAACTACTTCTGTGATGTCAATGCCATCACCCTTTACAAATAATACTTCCTCATCTTGAAGTTCAATATTATTTGTAAACCTTTCTTCTATATCAATATCTATTGGATAGATAAAGGTTCCTAAACACCTTGAACATGATAATTCTAAATCAGCCTTTATATTTAGCTCCAAAACAACTACTTCTTCATTTGAAATTAATTGCCCATTTACTTCTATCTTTGAAGCTGGATTTATAATCTCCCCTTCAAATCTAAATGGCTTAGCTTCATATTCAAAACTAATTTCTTTTTTTCTTTCTCTTCTAGAGATTATTTCTGAAAACTGTATTATCATACATCTAACCTTACAATTTCTCAAGAGGAAATATAAGGTATTTTCAACTCCTTAGCTATGTATTTATCGAATAAACACAATTTATTATATAAAGTGGCAACTTAAAAGTCAAGCAGTAAATTAAAATTGCCAATATTTTATATAAAGTTTTGCACTCTTATAATTCATTTAATTATTAAGAGCACAAAACTTTATTATTCTTTCAAAAATATGTGCTAATTCAGAATATTATTTTAAAAGTTCTACTGTATCTTTTGCAATCATTAATTCTTCATTTGTTGGTATAACAAATGCTTTAACAGTTGAGTCATCAGTTGAAATTTCAGCAACCTTTCCTCTTACCTTATTCTTAGCTACGTCACATTTAACCCCTAAGAATTCAAGACCCTTTAATGAATCTTCTCTAGTTTCTATTCCATTTTCACCAACACCAGCAGTGAATACTATAGCATCAACACCACCCATAGCTGCAGCTAGTGCACCTATTTGACATCTTACTTTGTAGTGGAATATATCTAAAGCTAATTGTGCTCTATGATCCTTCTTATTAAATGCAGCATCTTCTATATCTCTAAAGTCTGAGCTTACTCCTGAAATTCCTAGAACTCCTGACTTCTTGTTTAATACATCATTCACTTGTTCTGCTGAATATCCAAGCTCTGATTGCATGAATGTAACTATTGCAGGATCAATACTTCCTGATCTAGTTCCCATTACAACACCTTCAAGTGGAGTGAATCCCATTGTAGTGTCAACTGACTTACCATTTTTAACAGCAGCTAAAGAAGCTCCATTTCCTAAGTGGCAAGTAACTATTTTTAAATCTTCTAACTTTTTACCCATAACTTCAGCAACCTTAGCTGATACATACTTATGAGAAGTTCCGTGGAATCCATACTTTCTTATAGCATGCTCTTCATATAATTCATATGGTATAGCATAGATGTATGCTTCTTCTGGCATTGTTCCGTGGAATGCAGTATCAAATACAGCTACCATTGGAGTCTTTGGCATTAATGCCTTACAAGCTTCTATTCCTATTATGTTTGGTGGGTTGTGAAGTGGAGCAAGCTTTACATACTCTTCTAAATCCTTCATAACTTCTTCGTTTATAATAACAGATGCC
>JBOFQV010000181.1:0-3306 GCA_051650705.1 Clostridium sp. | reverse complement strand
TATAAAATGGATATTGGGTTAAATTTATTCTTTTTCATATCATTTTCTAAATCATCATAGGCATCAATTAGATATATCCATTTTCCAAGATTATAGCCAAAGTTATAAAGCTTGTCTCTTAGGTCCTCGCTGTCATCTATTAGCTCATAAGGATAGTATCTTAAAATGCTTCCAACAATATTACTAAATGGATGAGAGATTTCATCAAGTGAATAAAAGTTTCTATTTTCTTCTAAGTAATAAAGCGCCTTTAAATTTAAAGAAATAAGTGAGTTTATTTCTTCATAATTACTTGTTAATTTACTTTTATACCTTTTAAAGAATTTTTCAAGTAGTAAAGCAGTCATAGATGAATCATCATTATAATCATCTAAAATCTTATGGTACACTAATGAAATGTTAATTGATGAGGAGTAATTCAAAGCCTTATTATTTATAATTACATCCTTTTTATTAAAGGGGTTTGTAATGCAATTTGATTTTACTTTTTCATTTTCCTTTTTGTATAGTGCATCAAGCAGTATTGATAAAAATGTCATGTCGTAGTTTAAAGCAAATCTTGAAGCTTCTCCAAACTCTCTTTTTAGTGAAAAGCATAGTCCACAATAATAACTTTTAAAAAGCTTTTTATTTTCCTCATCTAATTTACAAAGAACAGGTTTTACATAGCCAAACAAATAAATCCTCCTTTATTAGCCACAGTCACAACAGTCAATTTCACAGCAATCACAGTCGCAACAGTCACAATCACAGCAACAGCAATCACAATCGCATGGTATACAACAAAATGTTCTGTGATGATGGTGGTGGTGATGATGATGGTGATGATATTTTATAGATGGATTATTGGATATAGCAGAAGTTTCACTATATTGAGTAAAAGCATCATAGGTTTCTTGATACTCCTCATTTGGAGGATCTCCTTCTATAGCCTTTTTAAGAAAGGTTAGAGCAGAATCAAACCAAGATTTATTGAATAGATATAGGGAATATAGATAATTCCATTCAGTTGATTCCTTGTCTAGGGTATTTAGTTTTAATAATGCAATTTCATTATTTCCTTTGTTGATTAATTCCTTAATGTCTTCTAATAGATTATTTTCAGAAATATTAGCAAGTTCCATGAACTCCTCCAAAACAATTAAATACTATAAGAACATTATAAAATTAATGGCAAAAAAAGTAAACATTAAAAATAGATAAAGTCACCTTTATTTAGATGACTTCATCTTAGAATTGTTAATTTAATCCCAACCACCAGTTGAGCCTCCGCCTCCTGAGGAGCCTCCACCAAAACCACCAAAGCCTCCAGGGCCTCCTCTTCCTCCTCCTCGTGGACCTCTTCTTGTAAGATTACTTATAAAAATAAGTTGAAGAAGTGTATTTGATATTCTTCCTCTGTTTAATAGTACATCTAATAATATTAATAGAAGAAATCCTCCTCCGATAAATGGAAGGGTATTTGAAGTGTTTTGATTTTGTGTTTGTGGAGGATAAACCTTTAGAGATTTGTCTAAGGTTACACCATATTCACTTGCTATGTAATCACTTAAGGCACTATAGCTATCACTTAGTCCTTTAGAATAGTTTCCTTGGATAATTTCGGGCTTTGCAAGAGTTTCCATTACTCTATTTGAAAGAGCATCTGGTATGGCTCCTTCAAGTCCTCTTCCAACTTCAACTCTCCATTTTTTATCATTTAGAGCTAATAGAATTAATAGTCCATTATCCTTGTTTTTTTCTCCTATTCCCCAGGATCTAAATAGAGAATTTGCATAATCTTCAATTGGAACATCCTTGGTTGAATCGATAATTACAAGTACAGCTTGTGCACCAGTTTTTAATTCAAGTTCTCTTCCTATTGAAATGATATTTGATTTATCATTTTCATTAACTACTCCCACATAATCGTTAAGGTATTTTAAATTAGTGGGGGAGGGGAATGCTTGTGCTGAATAAGATATAATTGGTGCAAGTAAAAAGAATACTAAAAGAGAAGTTAAGAGTGAATTTTTTACCCTCTTCATTTTGTACTAAAATCTACTGAAGGTACTTCTTGAGCTCCAGCACTTGCTTTATATAAAGGTTTTTCCTCAAAGCCAAAAACAGATGCCATCAAGTTAGTTGGGAAGCGTTTTCTCTTTGTATTATATTCTGTTACTGCCTTATTGTAATCTTGACGAGCTATAGCTATTCTATTTTCAGTTCCCTCAAGTTGAACTTGTAAATCCCTAAAGTTTTGGTTTGACTTTAAGTCAGGATATCTTTCTACTACAACTAATAGTCTTGAAAGAGCACTAGAAAGTTCACTATCTGCCTGAGCTTGATCTGAAACATTGTTTGCCCCTGCAAGCTTACTTCTTGCATTAGCAATGTCTGTGAATATTTGTTGTTCTTGACTTGCATATCCCTTTACTGTGTTTACTAGATTAGGTATTAAATCGCTTCTTCTTTGTAACTGTGTATCTATATTAGATTCAGCAGTATTTGCAGTTTGTTCTAGAGAAACTAATTTATTATATCCACTAACTACTGGTATTGCAATAACTGCAATTATAGCTATTATTGCAATTATTAGAGTTAAAGATTTTTTCATTTTTCCATCTCCTTTCTATTTAAATAGTGTGTGTAGTTTTTTATAAAATATTAGGAGTTTAGAATTGATAATTGAGAGTGCAGAATTAAGAATTAATTTTAGAAAACTACCATGGAGTTTTTTTGTTAAAAAAAATGCTTTCTATAAGGGCTTTCTAAAACATATATATAAATAAAGATAAGAATATTGAAGGGGAAGAGAAATGAAAAAAATGCTTTTTGCTACTTTACTTATATTATGTGGTTTTACTTTCATGATTACTTGTTATATCTTATCAGTATTAAATCCATGGAATTATAATGGCTATGATGGGTTTTTTACATTCTTAATGGGTACTAAAAGTATATTAATGTTCTTTTTATCATCAGTTTTAGTAGCCTGTGGTTTTACTATTGCATACAATGAAGCCTTTGGTAAGGATAAGGAAAATAAATCAAAGTAACTAACCTCTACAAAAATATACTTAGAATAAAAAAACTCCAATGAAACTTTAAATTTCATTGGAGTTTTAACTTAGAAGAAATCTGACTTAAATTTTAGAATGAACAAGCCTAAAAGATGGTGTTGTATATTAGGAGAGCGAACTGGGATAAAAGTTTTTCTTGCTTTCGACCTCGCACGCTCCAAGTCGAGGTCATAAGCAATAAAGATTTTTTAACCTAGTATGCTCCCTATTTAAATTTAGTTCATTCTATTTGCTACATATACGA
>JBOFQV010000180.1:0-4058 GCA_051650705.1 Clostridium sp. | reverse complement strand
TGATGAGAGTGGAAGCTTAGTTAGAAAATTAAAGTATTCAACTAGATTTACTATTACCTTTAATGTTGGTGATAGAATTCAAATAGGGTCAAGTGGATCTATTAAATCAGGTACTATTTCTATAAATGAAAATGGTGTTCCTCTAGGATATATAAAAATTAGAGTTGGGGTAGATTACATTAATGTTGAAAAAGCGTAGGGGAAGTATGTTAATTGAATGTATTGTGGGTATATTTATTCTGACAATATTAGTAACAATTATTTATACAATTACAGTAGACAGCTTAAAATCAAATGCACGAAGAAAAGAGCTTAAGGTATTTAATGAAAATGTAAATATTTTAGAACAAGAGATTAGTTTAAATGAGGGGTATTGTGAAATCATAAAATTGAAAGAGGAGAATAAAAAATGGGTTATTGGGTTTGAGGGAGAATATTTAATTTTTCAAAAGGGAGATAAAATAGAAGATTTTTCAAAGCCTAATAAAAATAATTTAAGTAGCTTTTATGAAATTGAAGTTATTTCATCAAATGATAGCTTCAGTGAAATAAAAATAGCTTATAAGTTAGATGGGAAGGGGAAAAGTGAGGGAGAAAGGATTTTTAAAAAATATAGATTTATTGAAAGCCAAGAAGGGTGGATTTACAGTAGTTGAGGTATTGGCTTATATTGCAATTTCCACAATTGTTATAGGGTTAATGATGACTCTTTCGTTTTCATTATTTAGATCAATAAAAGTGATTGTTAATGAGCATAGAAACTTAAATAAAGTGGAAAGTTCTTTAATAAATCTTGGTGGAATTATAACTGGAAAGGAAAATAAGTCTATAGGCATAGATGGTAATAAAATAATGATTTATATAGAAGAAAAAGATAGGTATGGAAATGTGGAAGAGAAAAAGAAAGAGATTTTTCTAGAGAATGCTCAAATAAAGGTAAATAATTATAAAAAGGAATTTGGTAGCTTTAATAAGATTAATTACAATTTGCTTCTAGATAAAGTTGATGGATTTAAGGTTTGGAGTAATAAGAGAATAATTTATGTAAGTATAGAAAGAGAGGGAGTAACTTTTGTTAAAGGGTTCTGAAAGGGGAAATGTTTTAATGGAAGGTATTATTTTAATTGCATTAACCTTATTAGGAATGGCTTTATTAGGGAAAGTTATAATGAATAACCTTTATGAAGAAGATCTTAGTTGGAAAAGTGAAGGTGTGAAAAACATATCTAAAGAAGAGGAGAGTTTCATTTTAAAGGTTAATGATATTATAAATGATTTAGGAGAAGCAGATGAAATTTTAGTAAGTTCATTTGTTATAAGAGAGCCAGTTACAAATAAAAGGCTTGGAGAATTTAAGTATGAAGAGGGGAAATTTATATTGAATTATAAAAATACATTGAAAAATTATAAGTATAAAGTTGAGGATGTTTGTAGTTGTTTAAATGATTTATGTAGTTTAAGGGGAGAAGGAAAAAGAATTTATTTAATTTATGAATAGGAGGCGCATTTGGGTAATTCGGTTTTGATTTCAAAAGAATGCTTTTATTTTAAGGGAAAAGAATATAATTATATGGATGTGATTAACTTACATTTCCTGGGAAAGAAAAGGCGATTAATTATACTAAATGAGGATATTTTCAGTGTAGAGTTCAATGTATCTAGGTATAAGGATTATAAAGATAAGATTGAAGAAAAAATCTGTGCTGAATTTAAGGATGATGAGGATTATCTTTTTGATTATAAAAAACTAGGGAAAAATTTATTTAGAATTTATGCTCTAAAGGGCGGAAAGAGAGTAGAAAAGTTTTTTAAAGGGACAAATAAAAACGAAGTACTACCTTTTCAGATGCTTATAAATAAAGATATAGGAAGATGTATTAAAATAAAAAGTTATAGGGTGGTTTTTCATTTTAAGGAAGTGTTTTACTATATGAAGGTTATTAATAAAGAAGTAATTTTATCCTTTACTAATAGAAATAAGGGAGAATTCATAAATAGGATTTTAGAGCTTAAAGAGAAGGATATATATTATGAGGAAGAAGCCTTCAATCTTTTAAATTTAGAAAATCTTTTAAATTTAGAAAATGAAAAAACTTTTAAATTTAAAAAGAAAGGAGTAGATAAGAATTTATTATAAAAAATATAAAGGATTTATTCCTAAAAAAGTATTTGAGGAAGAGGGAATAAAAGAAGAGAAGGGAGAAAAAAGGGGGCTTATATTATTATTTTCACTTATGTTGATTTTATTTCCTTTCTCTATTAATACAGCTTTTGAAAAAGAAGAAAAAGCTATTGATGTAAAGGAAATTATTCCTGACAAAAAGGATTTAATCTATAATGATTTGAATTTAATTTTAAAAGAATTTTATTATTTTGAGAGTAAAGGAAATAATATTAAAATTGAGGTCCATGATTTCCAAAAAATAAAAGAGCTTGAGAAAAAGGAAGGAATTAATATCACTACTATAAAAAATAGTGGGGATAATAAATATATCATAGAAGTAAGAAGGTAAGAGTATGAAAAATAAGATAAAATCTTTAATTCTATGTTTAATTTTGTTATTTGAAGGAGGTGTTATTCTTAAAAGTAATTTAAATTTGAATATTAAATATGATGCATTACCTGTAGTGAATGAAGTTTCTAAGGTTCAATACGAAGGTAGTGAAATAATTGATGAAATGCATAAGAAAGGTGGAGAAGTAACTTATTTAGAAAGAAAAGGAGAAGAGTGGGAAATAAAGGTTAATTTTTGGGGCTCAAATGAGGAAGTTAAAAGCTTTATAGATGAACTTAAAAATTATAATGTTAAAAGTTACTCTCTAATTTATGAAAATAATACATATAATATTGATTTAAGCCTTTCTACAACATAAAAAGTATTTGCAATATGTTTTATCATCTGATAAAATATTTGTGTTATGCATTGAAATAGCATTGATACAACCCTTTTAATTTGGGGAGTATAAATATATATAATGGAGGGATATTTAATGATATCAGCAGGTGACATAAGAAAAGGAACTACATTTGAGCACGAGGGACAAGTGTTTACAGTTTTAGACTTTTTACACGTTAAACCAGGAAAGGGTGCTGCTTTCGTTAGAACTAAGCTAAGAAACGTAATTTCAGGTGGGGTTACAGACACTACTTTCAACCCAACTGCTAAATTACAAGAAGCTGTTATAGAAAGAAAAGAAATGCAATACCTTTATTCAGATGGAGAGTTATACTACTTCATGGATAATGAAACTTATGAGCAAATTCCACTAAACTTTGAAAAAGTTGAAGATGCTATCAAATACTTAAAAGAAAACATGTTTGCGGTAATAAAGTTTTATAAAGGGGATGCTTTCTCAGTTGAAGCTCCAAACTTTGTTGAATTATTAATAACTCACTGTGAACCAGGAGTTAAGGGTAATACAACTACTAATGCTTTAAAGCCAGCAACAGTTGAAACAGGAGCAATTGTTAACGTTCCAATGTTCGTTAACGAAGGTGATGTTATAAGAATTGATACAAGAACTGGAGATTACATGGAAAGAGTTTAATCTCATTCTCTAGGGAAATAAAGGGGCTGTGGGTTTAACCAAAGATGGTTATACAGCCTCCTTTTGCTATATGTAAGCAAAAAAAGGAAGTGAAATAATGGAAGAAATAGTTTTATCAATTGAAAAGTTAAAAAATTCTATTTCAAAACTTGAAAAAAGTGATTATACAGAAGTTTTTGAAGCAATGACTGAAGCTATAGAAAACTTAAGTGATAAGGTTGAAGAAATAATAGTAAACAATGAATCCCTTGAGGAAAACATATCCTTCTTAAATTCAGACCTTTCAAATATTCAAGAGGAGATATTTGAAGAGGTTACCTTTGAGGATTTAGAAGAGATAGAAGATGAATATGTTGAAATAAAGTGTAAAAATTGTGGTAAGCCTTTATTTGCAGAAAAAAGTGTTATAAATGGACATGAAGAAATTCCTTGTCCTTACTGTAATTCAAATGCAAATTAAGTTAAAGAGCTAAGAGTTCATATAATTATGAATTCTTAGCTCTTTTTTT
>JBOFQV010000179.1:0-5705 GCA_051650705.1 Clostridium sp. | reverse complement strand
ATAAGTATGATTAAAAAGGTATAAATTATTGCTTCTTTTGAAAGATAAAATAAATTACCATTAATATCAGTTATGTTATAAATTAGCATATTAAAAAGTGGCATAGTCATAAAACCAAGTAAAACCCCAATTATTGATGCTAATAAAAATAGTACCCCGTTTTGAAATAGTAAGAATTTAGTTACATCATGAATTGGGCTTCCATTTACAATGGCAAATCCAACTTCTTTTGTTTTTCTTGATACAAAGTAATTATTACAAAAGGCTGAAAATAATATTACAACAATTATAAACCATAATAATTTTTCCTTTTGCAATATATCCACTCTAATTACATGTGTTGCTCCCATAGATTCAGATAGTATTTCTATATTTTCTGAAGTATTTAAAATAGCAGAATTTAATGCTACATTAATACCATTAAAAACAAATAGTGTTAATACAGAAATAGCAATTAAATAATTAAGTGTGTACTTGAAGTCAGCTTTTAAAATTTGTTTTGCGTATGCGTATATTCCCATAAGTCCTCTCCTTTAAGTTTTATTTACAATTCTAATAATAAACTTATAAGGTAACAAACAACTCTCAAATTTATAGAAAAATATCACAGTTTTGTTATATTGAATGTAAAAATAAAGAGAGCGAAGAAATTCGCTCTCTTTAAATTACATAAATGATAATACTATCGATAATATTAGCTGAAAAAACAAAGGTTAAAACAATTATGAAAAAAACATGTTCAAAGGATATTATCTTAAAATACTCTTTCCAACTTTCATTCTCTTCAAGAGGTTTTCCCCATATACCCTTTAAAAACACTCCTGCAAAAAATAGTAGTGAAAGGCCAGTTATTAGGAGAATTGCACTCCTCAAATATAGTGCTGCATCTAGAATATTCCCCCTTGTAGCTAATAAGGATATTAAAAATATAATCACGGCCATAATAATATTAATAAATGCTCCATAGCGTACTGCTTTGAAAATATCCTTAAAAATAATCTTAGCTTTTTCCATTAATTAATTCCTCCTAGTTATAAAGGTGACAAGCTACAAAATGCCCTGGTTCAACTTCCTTAAGCTTTGGTGCTACTTGTCCACATTCTTCTTTAGCGTATTCACATCTACCTCTAAATCTACATCCTGGTGGTGGATCTATTGGTGATGATACATCTCCTGGTAATATTATTCTTTCTCTCTTTTCTTCTACATCTGGATCTGCTATTGGAATTGCAGATAAAAGTGCTTTTGTGTATGGATGAAGAGGCTTATCATAAAGTTCCTCACTTTTTGTAATCTCAACCATAGTACCTAAATACATTACAGCAACTCTATCAGATATATGCTTAACTAATGATAAATCATGAGCTATAAATAGGTATGTTAATCCTAGCTCTTTTTGTAATTTAACTAATAAATTAACAATCTGTGCTTGAATTGAAACATCAAGTGCTGATAATGGTTCATCACAAAGTATAAACTTTGGATTAACTGCAAGTGCTCTTGCAATACCAATTCTTTGTCTTTGACCACCTGAAAATTCATGAACAAATCTATTTGCATGTTCTTCATTTAACCCTACAAGATTTAATAATTCTTGAATTCTTGCAGTTCTCTCCTCTGGAGTCTTACAAAGATGATGAATATCTATCCCTTCAGCAACAATATCTCCAACAGTCATTCTTGGATCTAATGATGCATAAGGATCTTGGAATATTACCTGAACTTCCTTAGTAAATTCAATTTTTTCTTTTCTATTTAATTTATGAACATCTTTTCCATTATATAAAACTGTTCCATCAGTTTTTGAATACATTCCAACAACTGTTCTTCCACAAGTTGTTTTCCCACATCCTGATTCTCCAACTAATCCTAATGTTTCACCCTCTTCTAAGTAGAAGGAAACATCATCAACAGCCTTCAATATTCTTTTTCCACCAACATTAAAGTATTTCTTCAAGTTCTTTACTTCTAATAATGCCATCTATTGTCCCCTCCTCTTTTGCAGTAAACTCTGTATTTGGTGCATATTCATGGTGTAACCAACAAAATGCTTCATGTTCTTTATCAAACTTATATCCACTTGGTTCATGTTTTCTACAAATAGCCATTGCATAGTTACATCTTGCTGCAAACGGACATCCAACTGGTGGATTTAAAAGATCTGGTGGTGTACCAGGTATAGCAATTAATTCTTCCTTATTTTTAAGATCAAGTCTTGGTACTGCCTTAAGTAGGGTTTTTGTATATGGATGCTTTGTATTATAGAATACCTCTCTTGATACTCCAGATTCTACAACCTTTCCTCCATACATAACTACAATTCTATCAGCAAGGCCTGCAACAACTCCTAAATCATGTGTAATTAATATTACTGAAGTGTTTAATCTATCTTTTAGATCCTTTATTAACTCTAAAATTTGAGCTTGTATTGTAACATCTAATGCTGTTGTTGGTTCATCAGCAATTAATAGCTTTGGTGTACACGCAAGGGCTATAGCAATCATAGCTCTTTGTCTCATTCCTCCTGAAAATTCATGTGGATATTGATTAACTCTACTTTCAGGATTTGGAATACCAACAAGTTTAAGTAATCTTATAGCCTCATCCATAGCTTGCTGCTTAGTCATATTTTTATGCTCTATTAAATTTTCAGCAATTTGCTTTCCTATTTTCATGGTTGGATTTAGTGATGTTAGGGCATCCTGAAATATCATTGCTGCCTTGTCTCCTCTAAAGCTTCTCCATTCTTTTTCGTTATACTTTAGAATATTTTCTCCTTCAAATACTAATTCACTTCCCTCTCCAATAACTGAATTATCAGGTGGAAGTAAGTTTAATAGTGATTTTGAAGTTACTGTTTTACCACATCCAGACTCTCCAACAATAGCAAGTACTTCTCCTTTATTAACATGGAAGTTTACTCCTCTAACAGCCTGAACAGTTCCAGCATAGGTTTTAAAACTAACTCTTAAATCTTTTACCTCTAATAATTTATCCATCTTTATGTCACCCCTACTTTCTTAACTTTGGATCTAATGCATCTCTAAGACCTTCACCTAAAAGGTTAAAGCATAGCACTGTTATACAAAGTGTTGCTGCTGGTATAATTAATTGATGAGGATAGAATGAGAATGTTTCACGTCCAAAATCTATTAATTGACCCCAGCTAATATCAGGTGGTTGAACACCTAATCCTAAGAATCCAAGGGCAGCTTCATCAAATATATAACTTGGAATACTTGTTGAAGTTTGCAATATTATAAGTCCTAGTGTGTTTGGTAAAAGATGCTTTACAATAACTCTCATTGGTGAAGCACCAAGAGCTTGTGAAGCTAATACAAACTCACTTTCTCTAAGTTGCATTATTACTCCTCTAATCATTCTTGCTGTACCAGTCCAAGCAGTAATACATAAAGCAATAAATAAAGGTACAATTCCTTTTCCAAGAACAGTTACTATAAGCATTGCAACTAAAAGATATGGTATTGAACTAAATATTTCAATAACTCTCATCATAATTTCATCTACAAGACCTCCAAAGTAAGCCATAATTCCTCCGTAAAGAGAACCTATAACTATTTGAACGAATGCAGCACAAACTGCAATTGCCATAGAGATTCTTCCACCCATCCACACTCTTGCAAATAGATCTCTACCAAGTAGGTCTGTACCAAACCAAAATTCTGAACTAATTGGTAAATTCTTAACATCTGTATTTACTGAATAAAAATCCTTTGTTGTAATCATCGGCCAAACAATACTCATTAATATTATAAATATTAATGTGATTAATGAAATCATTGCTAACTTATTCTTCTTAAGCCTTCTCCATGCATCTTGCCAGAAAGTGATGTTAGGTCTTTTAATAGCTTCGTCTTTATCTGATTGAATTCCAAGTATTACAAAGTCTTCTCTTTTTAATTGTTCCATAACATCATCTCCTATCTCTTCTTACCTGCAATTCTTATTCTTGGGTCTACAACTGTATATAATAGATCAGTTAAGAATATAACTATTATATAAATTGCTGTTAATAATACAGTAATACCCATAATTAATGGTACATCTCTATTTAGTACTGCGCCAACCATATACATTCCAACTCCTGGAATTGAGAAAACTCTTTCTATAAAGAATGATCCTGTTATTGAAAAAGCAACTGCCATTGGTAATACAGTAATTATTGGAATAAATGAATTTCTTAATATATGTGAAATTATTATTCTTTTTTGAGATAATCCCTTTGATTTTGCAGTTAAAATGTAATCTTGATTAATTGTATCTAACATTGATGTTTTCATAAGTCTTGAATAACTTGCAATATATCCAAAACACCCCGCTAGAGTTGGAAGTATTGTATATTTCCATCCTCCAAACCATAAAGTCATCGCATCTCCCTTAGGCCATCCCATTATCGGAAATAATCCAAGGTCCCCAGCTACAAATTTTTGTAGTAGAACAGAGAATACAAAGGATGGTGCAGATGCTAATAATACCGCTATAGTTACAACTATATAATCAGTTTTAGTTCCCTTTTTCATCGCTGCTACAATACCAAGACTTAATCCAACTGTTATTCCAAGGAACATTTGTTGAAGTCCAAGTCTTGCTGAAACTGGTAATTTTTCTTTTATTATTTGTTGAACAGTTTGTTGTTGATATACAAGTGATGGACCAAAATCAAACTGTGCAATTCCCTTCATTGTTGAAACATATCTCTCCATTAATGGCTTATCCATGCCGTACTTTTCATAAATTTTTGCTTGAACCTCTGGTGGGAACTTCTCTATCTTATCTGAGATAGCATCTCCTGGTATTGCTGCTAATATAAAAAATGTAGCAGAGCAAATAATGAAAAGAGTAACAAGCATGGCTATAAATCTTTTTATTGTGTACTTTAACATGTTGTTCTCTCCTTTTCTTATAACTATTATTTAGAAACTATCCTATTAATAATAGTGTTATTTAATAAGGAAGAGCTAAGAATTAAATTTAAACCAACTCAAATAGCTTGTCCGTATATTAATCCTTAACTCTTCAAAAATCACTTTATATTATTGCTTACCAGAAATATAAGCCCATCTCCACTCGTAAGCAGCCCCAAATGTTGGGAAGTAGAAGTCATTAACATAGTTTTGTAAGAATACATTCTTATCAGCATAGTAAATTGGTGCTATTGGAGCATCAGTACTTACTAATAATGTTTCTAACTTCTTGTAAGTTTCAAGTCTCTTAGCTTCGTCATTTTCACCATCTAATGATTCTAATAACTCATCATATTCTTTACTTGCATACTTAGCATAGTTGTTTCCACTCTTTGATTGCCACATATCAAGGAAAGTTAATGGGTCATTATAGTCAGCTCCCCATCCAACAAAGCAAAGATCGAAGTTCATTTTCTTTCTTTCAGCAGAATATAACTTTTGGTCAGTAATTAAGTTTATATCAATAGTTATTCCTAAAGTACTTTCTAAACTTTGTTTCCAGAATTCATTTGCTTGCTTTGATAAAGCAGTTGTTCCTGTAGCTAAGAAGCTAACTTTAATATCCTTAAGGTTTGCAGTATCTTTTCCAAGTTCCTTTAAACCTTCATGTAATAATGCTTGTAACTTTTCTGGGTTCATAGCAGCTTCGTCAAATTCCTTCTTTAATGGTTCCTCAATTTGATCTCTATATCCCTTTGTACCAACATTAATCGGTGTTGG
>JBOFQV010000178.1:0-15171 GCA_051650705.1 Clostridium sp. | reverse complement strand
GTTATTTTCTACAACAAATAAATATAAGTCAATAGATGTTCCAAAAATTAAAAGTAAGGATGAAATTTCCTTAATTTTAACCACTATGGATGATGAAAAAATATATGTTGATTGTAAGAGGCAATCTGTAAAATCAAGTAATGAGCTTGATATAGCAGATGATGATGAAACAATAGTTGGAAAATATGTTTGCGAAAGAGTTGTTGGAAGCATGGCCTTAAACAATGTTAAAAAAGGAATTATTGTTACAACTGGTTCCATTCATCAAAATGCCCTATCTTATTTAGATGCATTAAGAGAAAATACAGATTACTCAATTTCATTAGTTACAATGAATGAAATAGTTGAATTACTAGAATCTCAAAGCTTAAAGGATGATTATAGAATAACAGTAACCATATAAGAATTAAGATTATGAATTAAGAGTTTAGCGTTAAAAATTAAAACATTTAAAAACTCTACATTCCAAATTCTCCATTCTCAATTCTAAAAAGTTTGGTGATTATATGAAAAAGATACTAATTACTGGTGCTGGAACTGGTCTTGGAAAAGCTGCTTCTATTGAGTTAGCTAAAAGAGGACATTTTGTTTATGCAACAACACACACTATAGCACAGGCTGATAAGCTAAATAAACTTTCCCTAAAAGAAAACCTTCCATTAAAGAGCTTTAAACTTGATTTGCTAAATGAAATGGATAGAGAGCTTGCCTCAATGCTAGATTTAGATGTATTAATTAATAATGCAGCCATTGGTGATTCTGGCTCAGTTTCTGAAACCAATGTAGATAGATATAGAGCAACTTTTGAAACAAATGTATTTTCTCCTTTAGAATTAACTCAACAAGTACTTAAAAATATGATAGCTAAAGGAAGCGGAAGAATTATTTATATCTCTTCCCTTGCCGGTAGAATTTCCATCCCCTTTCTTTCCCCTTATTGCTCAACCAAGTTTGCTATTGAAGCTATTGCTTCATCACTTAGAGAGGAAATGAAAGAGCTTCCTAAAGGAAAAATAAATGTAGTAATAATTGAGCCTGGTGCCTATGCTACTGGATTTAATTTTAAAAATATTTCAAAGCAATTTACTTGGATGGATGAAAGATCATATTTTTATGGCAAAATTGAAAAGCTTAAAAGAAAACAATATAGATATTTTAATTTAGTTGAAAAGAAGAATCTTGATTCTATTGTTCGGGAATATGTTAAAGCAGTTGAGGACAAAAATCCTAAGGAGCGTTATGTTGCACCATGTATTCAAGGCTCTTTTATTCAAGGAAAAAGAATTTTTGGAAAATAAAAAGGATAGAGTTATCATCTCTCTATCCTTTACATTATATTTAATGTTAATTTGTTTTTCCCTAGTCTTTTACTATTATACAAAAGCTTGTCACACTTTTCTACAATCAATCTTCTTGCTTTCTCCCTTGTATGAATAGGATTTCCACCATAAATAGTTACCGCTCCAATAGAAAGAGTTACCTTATTTAAAATACTTTCATTAATATTTGTATACTCAACCTTTTTCATGATTCTTTCTAATATGTTTTTTCCCTCAATTAATGAGTTATGCTCAAATATTATGAAGATTTCATCTCCCCCATATCTAAAAGCTTTTCCTATTATATCAACACTATATTTAATAATAGTTGCAATTTCAAAAAGAACTCTATCACCAAAGATGTGTCCCTTACTATCGTTTACAGCTTTGAAATTATCTAAATCAAGCATTGCATAAGTAATATACTTTTTAGAAATAGTCATGTTTTGCTTTAAATAGCTTTCTAAATATCTTCTATTATATAAAAGCGTTAAAGAGTCTACCTTACTCTCTATCTTTAATTTACTTATTTTTTTATTTAAATATTCATTATCCATTTCTGTTTTTGATAATGCCTTTTTTAAATATACTTTTTCTTGAAGCTCTTCAAGATCTCTAGTTAAACTTAAATGCTTTTCCTCATTATTTTTCTTTATATCAACAAGCATTAAATCTATACAAAGTTCCCTTGAAATTTCATGCTCACATCCCCATGAAACAAGCTGTTCAACCATTTCCAAAATGATTTTATAGTATCCCATTTTACTTGCTTCTTGTAAGGTTTTAAGCATAATTTTTAATGCTTTTTTATCCTCTCCAAGCCTTTTATAAAGTCCTGCCTTAATTTTTCTTTCCTCAAGCCCATTGTATTCATAATATTTATAATGGTTTAAATTTGCATTTTTATTTATATACTTTATGGCTTTTTTCCAGTCACCCTTAGCTTCATTTTTAGCCTGTAGAATTAAATTCTTATAAAAAATAATGTTCTTCTTATTCTCACAGCTATTATAATAATCTAAGAATTTATCCTTATATTCATTTGCACTTTCAATATTAAAAATTGTATAGTTTAATACTGCCATATTGCACAATGTAATAGCATAGAGGTTTTTGTTTGAACAACTATATAAATATTCTGTATCCACCTTGTTGTACATTTCTAAAGCTATTTCATACATCTTTTCATTTATACAAATTACCCCTAAATTAATGTATGTTCTATTTTTGCATTCGTAATTATTATTTAATTCAGCTAGCTCTGTTGCTTTATATAAGTACTGTTTTGCATTTATTAAATCATTTTTTCTGTATTTGCATAGTGCTATATCAGAATAAACATCAGCAGTTAAATACTCTCTTTCTGAAAAGTATGGTAAGACTTCTAATAAATCCTTTTCCCCTTCTTCAAACTGTCTAAAAAGCAATTTGCACTTTCCTATTAAATATTTTCTCTCAAATTCCGTCAAATCAAATACGTCAGAAGTTAATTGGTCATATATTATCTTTGGTTCACTGTACATTTTATCAATTATATTTTTGATATATGACTTCTCCACAACCCCACCCACTTTAATTACTTGTTTAATTTTATTTAAGCTATAATTATTATACTACATTTAGGTAAATATTAACACTTTTTTTAAGTTATATTATCTCTTATAATTAATAATTTTGAGTTAAAAACTGTATTTATATTTTTTATTCTTTAGGTCTGATTAACTTTTAAATAATAATATTATGAAATAAAGTCCAGTAAAAAAATTACTGGACTTTAAACTGTGGTTAAAACATACTACACATATATAATATATTTTAAGATTTAATTTTATTAAGTTTTTTAAAAAAATCTATTCAGCAAAGCTGAATTCAATAATTTAAAAAGAATAAAGCCTCATTTTAGAGAAGAATCATAAATAGGGATAAAAGTTTTTTTAGCGTCGACTTGGAGCTTGCCGACGGAGTAAGCAAAAAAAACTTTTATCCCAGCGTGCTCTCTAAATCCCACTCTAACTAGCTTTTTTACTATTCATATAAGCCTTCCAATCTCCATCAGAAATTAAAACAGCCTTATGCTCAAACTTTTCATCAATTGCCTTATTGTAAAAATAAAGTGGCATCATTACTTTTTCATTTGATTCTAAAATTGTTACTTCAACCTCAATTTTATCATATTCATTCTCTGGATTTCCTGGAGAAATAAATCCTTCCATTTCATCAATAGCCTTAATTACCTCTTCTGGATTGTCCACAGTAATTAATTCCCCATATATAGTTCCTTCACCTTGCTGGATTGCAGGATAGCCCTTATATGGCATATGATATAGTATTCCCTTTGCTGAAGCCTCTTCACAACTTATTACATGCCCTTTTAAATATTTATCATAATTAAAAAATCCAGTTCTTAAGCTTCCATAAACAAATAACTTATTATTCATACTAACAGATCTCTCCTCCTACAGCTTTAACATCCTCAGTATTTTCTACTGCTGCTTTTATGCATAATGCTAATCCTCTTGAGATATCTTCAGTTGACATTGATGGCATGTTTGGCTTTGTAACAACTTGCTGTGGTATATAAGGTACGTGAATAAATCCTCCTCTAATGTTTGGATACTTCTTATCCACTAAGTAAAGAACTCCATACATTACATGATTACATACAAATGTTCCAGCTGTATTTGATACTGAGGCTGGTAATCCACCCTCTTGCACTTCTTTAACCATTGCCTTTATTGGTAGGTTTGAGAAATATGCTGCCTTTCCATCTTCATATATAACTTCATCTATTGGTTGATTTCCTTCATTGTCCTTAATTCTTGCATCATCAATATTGATTGCAACTCTTTCTGGAGTTATTCCAAATCTTCCACCAGCTTGACCAATTGATAAAACAACGTCTGGCTTATGTATTTCAATATTTTCTTCTATTTTCTTTAATGCTTTTCTAAATACTGTTGGAATTTCAAGTTTTATAATTTCTGCTCCACTTATATTGTCTGGTAGCATTTTTACTGCCTCTAATGCTGGGTTTATTGGTTCTCCTCCAAATGGATCAAATCCTGTTATTAAAACTTTCATTTCAATTCCTCCTTAGTTAATTAAAATGCCATAAAGTACATTAATGGTATATGAATTAATAATAATATTGTTGCATATACTGCTTGATATTTTATGATTGCATTTTCATCCTTAGTTTCTAAAAGTGCCGCTGGCATAATGTTGAAGTTTGCTGCCATTGGTGTTAATAATGTTCCACAGTAACCTGCTGTTAAAGCTAACGCTCCTGCTATAACTGGATCTCCACCTTGCATAATTACAAATGGATATCCTATACCAACTGTAATAACTGAGAAAGCTGCAAATGAGTTCCCCATTATCATTGTAAATAACGCCATTCCTAAACAGTAAGCTATAACTCCAAATAATCTGTTATCATCTGGTATTACTTGTGATATTCCTGAAGATATTATTTCTCCAACTCCTGCTGCTGTAAATAAAGCACCAAGTGAAGCAAGTAATTGTGGTAATATTGCTGTTGCTCCAACTGATTGAAGCATTCTATCTGAATCATCTACAAATTCCTTTGGTTTTGCCTTTGTAATAAAGAAAGTTATTACTATTGCTGCAAGTGCAGAAATACCTATTGCTGTTGTTCCACCTAATTGTGTAAATTGAGCTATTAAAAGTGCAACTACTGCAATTATTAGTGAAGGAATGAATATCTTTCCTCCAATTTCCTTACTCTTAAGCTCTGCAAATGTTGTATCTAATGCCTTTAAAGTTCCTATGTTTACTTGCTTCATAGCTGATAAAATTGCTATTGCTACAATAAGTATTCCAGTAATTTCTGCTGGTATAGCCTTACCAAAAATGAATATCACTGCAAGTATAAGCCAAAAGGCTGCTGTTCCATACTTTGTTTTATGATTTTTATCCTTTAGGGTATACACTGCTGTAATTCCCATGAAAGTACCTATTAAAACATAAAATATTTCTAATAATATATTTGATATGGTTTTAATATCCATAGCTTGTCCTCCGTTAATTCTTCTTTTGTTTACTTAGCTTTTCTTTTAGCTGCATTTTTTCTTAATGTTAAATCTAAATGACGATTTTGAATGTATGCTAATACAAATGCAATTATTGCAACTGGAATAGATGCCTTTGCAACCTGTAATGTATCAACATTATATCCTAATCCCTCTAATGTACTTGCAATAAGTAAAACACCTGAGTTTGCTAAGAATACATTTTGACCGAAGAAGTTACCGTAGTTTTCCATTGCAGCTGATGCTGACTTAATCTTCTCTTCGTCTTCTTCTGAAATTTCTCCATGTTCATTAATTGCAGCTCCTTGAGCCATTGGATTAATTAAAGGTCTTATAAATTGAGCATGTCCACCTAGTCTTACTGAAGCAGCAGCTGCTCCCTCTCTTATAAATAGATAAAGACTTAAAAGCTTTCCTGCTGATAATCCTTTTACATTCTTAATTAAATCAATTGCCTTTTCCTTTAATCCATATCTCTCACAAATACCTATAACAGGTAGTGTTAATATAAATAGAGACATATGTCTATTTTGTACAAAGGTTTCTCCTAATGTTTTTAATATCTCAGTTATGCTCATATCTGCTACAAGACCAGTTGCTACCCCTGCTGTTACAACAACTGCTATTGTGTTTAACCTAAGAGCAAAACCTACAATAACTATTAATATTCCTATTAATGCCATCTCTTTCCCTCTCTTCTTTTGTATTGATTTTTAAATTATATTATAATTTTCAAATAAAATCAAATATTATATTTAACCAATTCCTTCAAACCCTTGATTTTAGTACATCTCGGCATTTGAACTGCTATTCATCATTCGACACTTATCTTCTTTTTCCCCTCTTTGTATTTCTTAATATTTGCTTAACTTTTCCAATCTCAATCCATTTTAATGGAAATATCTGCTATAATGTACTCAATCATAATAAAGGGGGACTTAAATTATGGAGAATCAATTCAATGAAAAGCAGGGATTAATTCAAAAGTTTCTAAATAGTCTATATAACTTTAGAGCTTACCCATACTATTTAAAAGAAACTTTAGGAAAGGCAATATTGTATATCTTCATTCTTGTTTTAATTACTTCTATCTTTACATCTGCTAAATACTTATTTACCATCTCTAAGGGCTTTAAAGTCATGGAATCTGAATTATTAAATGAACTTCCTGATTTTACTATTGATAGTACTGGCTTTCAAACTAATGCTACTATGCCATTAATTTATGGAGATGCAATTGAGGAAATGGTTTTAATTATTGATAATACTGGTACAGTTAAAGAAACTGATTTATCTAACTATACCGAAGCTATATTTGTATTGAAAAACAAGGTGATAATTAAACAAAATCCACTTCAAACAAAAACCTATTATTTTAGTGACTTTGGAGATTTCACCTTAAATAAAAGTGATATTTCTGATTTTATTGGAATTGTGAAAATTTTAATTTATGTTTTATTAATTGGTGTTGCACCATTGCTATCCTTTATAGGTAAACTACTATCCTTATATATTGTGCTTGCAGTTGGTGGGTTAATTTTTAATGCTATACTTAATCTCCAATTATCCTATAAAGAAATTTGCAAACTGGGCGCTTATTCATTAACACTCCCTATTTTAATAAAAACAACATTGACCTTATTAGGAGTTTCACTACCTTTTTTCGCTCTTATTTACTATGGACTAGCTCTAAGTTATTTATTCCTTGGAATGAAAGAGGTCAAAAACCTTTATGTATAAATTTAAGGCTATGTTTTAATTAAGTATTGATAGATAAATTCGTCTAAACTTTGAGTTAATATGTAAAAATGAAGAATTAAATTTTAAAGAGGGTTTTCTGAAATAAAACCCTCTTTTTGTTTATTTTTTTCTTCTCTTTCTCTTTCCTCTTGTATCTGAATATATTTCAACTATCTTGTCCCAAGTTTCCTTATCAATAATTCCTGTTACAGGTAGCTTAAATATTTCTTGGAACCTTTTAACTGATTTTAATGTTTTATCATCAAAATCCCCTCTCACCTCAACATGTCCAATCTTTATTCCTATATCACTTATTTCCTTTAAATAGGTTTGTATTATCTTAACTTGAGGAAGCTCATCTTTATATTTTATTATTCTATCTGGATATTCAACTGGAACTGGTAAGCTACTTCTTGTGGAATCAATTTTTCTATATTCTTCATATAGCTTGTTCCAGGTTGCTGGTCCAACTATTCCATCAACCTTTAAATCAAAAAGACTTTGAAATTCCGTTACTGCCTTTTTAGTATTCTTTCCAAAGATTCCATCAACACTTATTCTTGTTATTGAAGGATATTTATAACTTAATCCCTTTAAATAAGTTTGAATTTTTTCTACCTCATTTCCTCTTGCGCCCTCTTTAATTAAATATCCTGGATACTCACTATCAGGACTTTCCTCAATTTGTCCTTGAACTGATTTATAAACCTCATATATTTTGTTCCAAGTTAATGGACCAACAATTCCATCAGGTGAAAGGCCAAATTTCTTTTGAAAGCTAATTACAGCATTTTTTGTAGCAGGGCCAAAAATACCATCAGCATTAATAATTGGTAGCTCATCATAAAACTCCCCAATAGCTTTTAAATAATATTGAATCTCCCCAACTGCCTTTCCTCTCATACCTTCCTTTATTAAATATCCTGGATATATTCCTGATGTTTCTCCCTCTATAATTTCCCCCTCTGATTCAAGCTCTGCTAAGTTTTTAACTCCAACATATATTTGATTTATTTTATACCAGGTTGCTCTTCCAACAATTCCATCCTTTGATAAGTTGAATACTTCTTGAAATACCTTAACTGCATCCTCTGTAGATTTCCCAAAGTTTCCATCAACAGGATCAATTCTTTTTATTGCTGGATAATTCTTTCCTATTCTATTTAATTGCTTTTGTATTGTTTTTACATCCTCTCCCTTGCTTCCAAGCTTTAATGAATATCCTGGATAGGATTCTGGAATACCTTCTACATTACTTGTTCTAACAAGCTCAATATCATTACCATAATAATATTGAAGAATTTTAAATGGTGTATAGCCTGAATTTGCAAGGTCTACTGTTCCCCATTGTGATAATCCCTTACATGTAACTGTTGTTCCATTACAGTATTGAGAAAACAAAGGGTTTTTTTGATTATATCTCTTAATATATTCATTAAAAATACTATCAACTATTCTGCTTATGTTCTCAAATATATTTCTACCTTTCACAAAATATTGGTCATAAGCTGTACTGTTTGTAATTTGGAAATCATATCCCTTACTTCTATACCATTCTGTATAAACTCTGTTTAAAGCAAAGCTAATTTGAGCATAAACATTTGCCCTTATTGCATTCTCAGGCCAGGTTGGATATATTTCACTTGATGCAACATTTTTTATATATTCTGGAAAGGTTACAGTTACATTTTCAGCATAGGAGGTTGGACTTCCTAAATGTACAGTAATGTATTCTGGAATTTGCACATTTTTTAATAAATACCCTGTTTTTGATGGCCCTATTTGATTTCTAATTCCTGGTGTAACCAATCCATGTTGTGAAATAACAACTGTATCATCATTAATAGCTCCCTTTTCCTTTGACATTGGAATCATTTCTACTTGTTGTATAGAAACCTCTCTATCAAAGACTTGAACACCTTTAATGTGATAGTCCTTATATCCCACAGCAGACACATCAATGTTATAAACCTCATATGGAAGCAAATTTGCCTTAGGCATTAATGATAAATCCTTTGGTGGTGCTGGAACTTCTATGATTTCTGATTGACCACTTTCATTTGTAATAAGCTCCCTTCTATATCCCTCCTTAGAAATTACGACTTTCGCATTTTTTATTGGTAATGCTTCTCTTGCAGTAGATACATTTACCTTTATAAAACCTATATTCATAAGCTCTCCTTAAAAATATTTCATATAACTAAGGTATGCTTTATAAACTGTATTTGGTTACTCTTTATTATGGAGAAGTAAGCTGTATTCCACTTCAATTTACAGTGTAAGTCATTTTTCTATACAAAAAAGCTACTAAACAATTACTCTCATTAAATTAAGTGTAATTATTTAGTAGCTTTGATTTTACTCTATTTATTTCTTACAAGCTTTTCCTTAAAGATTGGAAACACGTTTATAAATAAGTATGCCATTGTGCAAGAAATAATTGCTGCAATTAAAATACTAACCTTTGCTATATTTAATGCATTGTCATATCCTGCAAATGCTATTTCTGATACAAAGATGGACATTGTAAATCCTATACCTGCAAGCATTGATACACAGTAAACATTGTACCATTTAACCCCTTCTGGCTTTTCTAAAAGATTTAATTTTGTTCCTATCATTGTAAACAGCATAATTCCAAGAGGTTTTCCTATAACAAGCCCAACAATTATTCCAACTGCCAGAATAAATGTCTCTGTATTTAACCCTTCAATTCTTAGGTTTATTGCTGTATTTGAGAAAGCAAATAAAGGTAATATTATTAAGTTTGCATAAGGTGCTAATGTATGCTCAACTGCTGATAATACACATCTGCATTCTTTTTCATCACATACTCTTAAAGGTAATGCTAATGCCAATAATACTCCACTTATTGTTGCATGAACTCCACTTTTAAAAACAAAAAACCATAAAAATGCTCCTAAAATAAAGTATGGATATAATTTATTTTCCTTATTTATTTTTCTTAATGAGAATAATAATATTAAAACAACTCCTGCCATCCCTAAGGCAAATAAGTTTATTGATGATGAGTAAAATACTCCAATTATAATTATTGATAATAAATCATCTACAACTGCTAATGTAAGTAAAAATATTTTTAAAGAGCTATTTAATCTTTTTCTAAAAATCATAAAGGCTCCAATAGCAAAAGCTATGTCTGTTGATATTGGTACTCCTATTCCATTTGAAAAGCTTGTGCCTCTATTCATTAAAAAGAAAATAATTGCTGGTATAATAACTCCACCAAAGGCAGCCACTATTGGGAAAGATGCCTTCTTTAAATCTGAAAGATGACCACTTATTGCTTCCTTCTTTATTTCACACCCAACCACAAGGAAGAATATTGCCATTAATAAATCATTTACTATTTCATGAATTGTTAACCCAAATATTTTTGTTCCTTCAAAAACATGATGATATGCATTTGCGAAAGGACCGTTTGCTACTATTAAAGCCAACACAGTCGCTACTAATAATAGTAATCCTGGCAATGCTTCCATCTCTAAAATTCTTCTTAATTTTGATATACTCTTTCTTTCACTATGTACAAAATCCATAACCCACCTCTACATCCTTTGTATATAAATTCATTTTTTTACGCATAACTGCCATTATACTCCTAGAAAATTTGTATTTCAATAAAAGTTAAAAGTTTAACCACATCTTATTAAAGTTATTTTTTTAACATAAAATTTTCAAAATAAAAATAGGATTTGAATAACAAATCCTATAAATTCATAATTAATTAGCTATGTATTTTTAAATTAGATAAGTTTACCATTATGTAAAATTGTTAAACTTATAACGCTTTGTAAGTTTTTTTAAACTTCTACAATTATTGGTATTATAGTTGGTCTTCTTTTTGTTTTTTCATAAATATATTTTTCCACTGAACGCTTCATTGATGTCTTTAGCACATACCATTCAACAATATTTCTTTCTAAGCAATCCTCTATAACTTTTCTTGATATATCTTTAACATCATTTATAATGTCCTCAGCTTCCTTTGCATATACAAATCCACGAGTTATTATATCTGGCCCTGTAATGATTGAAAATGTTTCTTTTTGTATTCCAAGTACTACAATTAACATTCCATCTTGAGCTAAATATTTTCTATCTCTTAAAACAATATTGCCAACATCTCCAACACCAAGTCCATCTACAAATATTTTTCCTGATGGAACTGATTCACCTTTTCTAGCACCCTCTTCCCCAATTTCTAATACATTTCCTGTTTCTAATATGAAAATATTATCTTGTTCCATTCCCATAGTCACAGCTAAATCTCCATGGTGTTTTAAATGTCTAAACTCTCCATGAACTGGCATAAAATATTTTGGATGAACTAATGTATGTATTAGCTTCAACTCCTCTTGACAGGCATGACCTGAAACATGAACATCCTCTAAAGCTTCGTAAATAACATCTGCTCCCTTTTTGAAAAGCTCATTTATTACCTTAGAAATCATTCTGCCATTACCAGGAATAGGTGATGCTGAAATTATAAATAAATCTCTTGGCATTAATGCAATTTTTCTATGAGTTGAAAATGCAATTCTTGCAAGTCCAGCCATAGGCTCACCTTGACTTCCTGTTGTTATAATGGTTATTCTCTCATTTGGATACTGATTTGTTTCATCAATATCAATAACATTTCCATCTGGAATATTTAAGTAGCCAAGCTCCATTGCAACCTTTGAAATATTCTCCATACTTCTTCCACTAAAGGCAATTTTTCTTTTGCACTCTAGGGATGAATTTACTATTTGTTGCATTCTATGAATATTTGATGCAAAGGTTGAAACAATAACTCTCCCTGGTGCCTTACTAATAATTCTTTTTAAGGTAATTCCAACTGTGGATTCAGACATAGCATATCCACTTCTCTCAACGTTTGTACTATCTGCCATTAACAGTAGTACTCCCTTTTTGCCAAGCTCTGATATTCTTTCTAAATCCATTCTTCTACCATCTATTGGAGTGTAGTCAAGCTTAAAATCTCCTGTATGAAGAATTATTCCAAGTGGAGTATGTATTGCTATACAACAGGAATCTGCAATGCTATGGGTATTTCTAATAAACTCCATACTCATTCCATTTAATTTAATTTCCTCTCCTGGCTCCACTGTAATAAGCTTGCAATCATTTAGTATTTTATGTTCTTCTAGTTTGGTTGATATTATTCCTATAGATAATTTTGTCCCATATACAGGCACATTAATTTGTTTTAATATATATGGCAATGCTCCAATATGGTCCTCATGACCATGAGTAATGAAAAAACCTTTAACCTTTTCTGCATTTTCTTCTAGATATTCAACGTCTGGTATAATCAAGTCTACACCATACATCTCCTCATCTGGGAAGGCAATACCACAATCAATTACAATTATTTCATCATCATATTCTATTGCGGTAATATTTTTCCCTATTTCCCCCATCCCACCTAAAGGAATAATTTTTACTTTTTTATCATTCATATTCCGCACCTCCGTTTATTACTATTATTCCTTTAGTGCAGAGTTTAATTCTATGAAAAAAAAGGGGATTTCTCCCCTTTTAATTATTTTTGTGCTAATTTATTTAAATCTTTTATTGCTTTTTTTGCATCTATTAATGGGTGTATTGATTTATCATAGTTTAAATGTTCAACTATTGATGCTAAGTATGCTGACATATCAACTGCTGTAAACCAAGGTGCATTTTTAACCTCTTCTGAAATATGTGTAAGGTTTGTTGAGAATACTTGAGATATTTTTCCTTCTTCATAGTATCTCTTAAACTTTTCTGTTCCTTCTGTAAAGAATGCAAAGGTTGTTGCAACAAACACCTTTCCAACATTTCTTTTTGATAATTCATCAACTATATCAAAAACTGATTCTCCTGATGCAATCATATCATCAACTATTAAAATGTTCTTTCCGTCAACTTCTCTTCCAATGTATTCGTGTTGAACTATTGGATTTTTACCCTTAACTGTAATTGAGTGGTCTCTTCTCTTATAGAATAATCCAACATCAAGGCCTAAAACTGATGAATAGTAAATAGCTCTATCCATAGCGCCTGTATCTGGACTTATAACTAACATTTCTGATTTATCTATTGGGAATTTATTTTCTTTCTTTATAAAACTTTTTAATATTTCAAAAGTTGGATAAAGGTTAGTAAATGAAATCATTGGAATCGCATTTTGAATATTAGGGTCATGAACGTCAAAAGTAATGATTTCCTCTACCCCTAATCTTTCTAATTCTTGAAGTGCTAATGCACAATCTAGTGATTCTCTTCTCTTTCTTCTATGTTGTCTTGATGCATATAGAAGTGGCATTATTACAGTAATTCTTCTTGCTCTTCCCCCTATTGCTGATAAAACTCTTTTTATATCTTGGAAATGCTCATCTGGACCCATGTGATTTTTATAACCAAATAGCTCATAAGTACAACTATGATTTCCTACATCACATAATATGTATAGATCTTTTCCTCTTACCGTTTCTTCAATAACAACTTTTCCTTCTCCATTTGAGAATCTAGTTTCATTAATATTAACAATATAAGTATTGTTTTCTCCCTCTCCTGATTTGATTTCCCTTAGACTATTGTTTACCTTTTCTCCAAATTCCTTTGAGCTGTTTAAAACAATTAGCCCTAAATCACCATAAGCTGAATTAATATCATTTGAATTCATGTTTTCTGTACCCCTCTTGTAAAATTTTCTATATTCTCTAAATAAAACATTATCACTTAATGAGAAAAATGTAAAGATTTAAGATTTTTGATTAATATATAAATTTTTGAGAAAACTATAAAAAGTACAAATGAAAAAGGAGATATGCGTATGAAAATCTTTAAGAAATTATTTGTTTTTATTATTATATTTACACTCACTACTCCCCTGTTTGGATTCATTTTAGATGATCCACTAACTTCTACCTTAAATGATTTTGATGAGGTTTCAAATAATATTGAGTTAATTGAACTTAAGGAGCAATTTACTCCACTTTTAATTAATTTGTTTAAAGAGAGAAATCAAAGTGTTATGTCTGGTGATGGGGAAAAGCTAAAGGAATTTTATGATTTTAAAATAAATGTTTCAAAATGGGCTTATGAAAGTGAGTGGAAAAAAACTGAGTATCTTAGAAATTGGGGTGAAAAACAAGCTATTGAATTTACTAATATAGATTCTATTATTCATATTAGAAAAATAAAGGAAAGAAGTGGTGGCATTTATGGAATAATGTGTGATGTTGCTACAACCTTTAGCTATACTTATGTGGATTCTCCTGAAACTATAAATAATTTTAGGCTAGGAACTAATCATTATTTGAATATAAGAAGAGATGGGGATAAATTCACAATTACTAAGGAGTGGTACACAGACCCTTTTGCAGATTCTCTTGATTTAAACAAGTTAAAATCTGATGAAATGAGAGAGTATTTTCTTTCAAAGAAGGCTCCTGATTTAAACCCAAACAAGCGTCTTCAAAGTGCTTTAAATTATGCTCATACCTATTGTGGTGTAAGTGAAAATGCAGAATTTACTTTTAAATACAATCCTAAATATAAAAATTTTAATCCTGATGGTGGAGATTGTGCAAACTTTGCTTCTCAAATACTTCATGAGGGTGGCGGATTTAAAAAGAATCCTGTATGGAATTGTGATGGAAAATCTGCTACAAAATCTTGGGTAAATGCTCAAGGCTTTAAGAATTATATGGTTGGTAGTGGAAGGGCTTCTTATATTGCTCAAGGAAAATATAAGGAAATTTATAAGGTTTGCTATAACATGAGACCTGGTGATTTTGTTGCCTATGAAAAGAAGGGGAAAATAGTTCATATTTCTACTGTTACTGGACTAGATTCTAAGGGATATCCTCTTGTTACTTGCCATAATACAGATAGATTGCTTGTACCTTTTGATTTAGGATGGAGCAATGAGGAAATAAGATTTCATTTAGTGCATGTACACTATTGAGAATTAGAATTAAGAATTGAGAGATAAGAGGTAAGAGATAAGAAATAAGAGATAATTAATGAATGAAAATTTCACTCTT
>JBOFQV010000177.1:0-5810 GCA_051650705.1 Clostridium sp. | reverse complement strand
ACTGATGAAACCCCATCTAATGCAGATTTAGCCAAAAGTGTTGAATAATCTCCATTTAAACCACTATCTAATGATCCTACTATAGCCATAGCTCCCACACAAAATAAAAGTGTAGATGTTACAAACCCTTCAGCTATTTTAGAGTTAGACTCTTTCTTCTCAAACTTCTCTTCAACAAACTCCCCTAAACTTTCTAACCTTTTGTCAATATCTATAAATTCACCTATAATTGCACCAAGCACTATAGATACAATAAGTATTAATGGATTTTCTACCTTAAGTGTTCCCTGAATTCCAATAAACAACACACAAAGAGCTAATCCCTTAATAATAGTTTCACTCATCCTTTTAGGAATACCTCCCTTAATAACCAAACCAATCACTGTACCAACTACAATAGCTGCACAATTAACTAAAGTTCCTACCATACTCCTCATCCTCTCACGTTATTTATATTAAAATGGTCAACTACCCTCCAAATAACTTTTCTTAGTGGTAGCTGACCCTTTCTTCACTAAATTATTTTACATACCCATAAATACTTCAACTCAAGAATAATTTTCTTTTTAAATCTCCATTAATATTTCATTTATCTCTTCCGAAATTCTAATTCTTTCATTTTTAATCCATTCCATATCAAAATCAAAATTAAATATTTTACAGAATGAATAATACATATTGATTTTTTGATAATAAATTTCCAAATCATCAAGAGCAGCACTATCACATAATGGTTTAGTTAATTCATTACTCTTAATAACAAATACCTCATCAACATAAAACACAAACTGCTTTAACAAACTTTCATTCTTTTCATCAAATGGAACCTTTAATAAATCCCATTCCTCCTCGCCCTTAAGTTTATATCTCTTTAAACACTCAAGAACAATCATATGATGGGAAATATCCATTTTTTTATAAAGTGGACTTTTTTCCTCTCTAGTGCTCCAAATAGCAAGTTTCTCTATAAGAGGAAGACTTTTAATCTTTAATATTGCTTCTGATGGTCCTAAAACAGCTTTGTGAACATCCTCATCCTTCTCTAAAATCCTATCCTCCACAAAACTTTGTCCATGACTAATAGTTGCAACATACCCTTCTTCGTATATGCCTTTTCTCCCTGCTCTTCCTGCAATTTGTTTAACTTCTTGAGAAGTTAAATATCTAATTTCTTCTCCATCAAACTTCTGAATAGATAAGAATATAATTCTCCTAATAGGTAGATTAACTCCCATTCCTATTGCATCCGTTGTAATTAAAACTTTATTTTCCTTATTAATAAACTTTTCATACTGAATTTTTCTGGCTTCCGGCGGAAGATCTCCATAAATAATTGAACACTTAATTCCTTCATCTGAATACATTTTTGCAAGTTCCAAAACTCTCTTTTTAGAAAATACAACTAATGCATCTCCTTCTTTACAATCTCTCATTTTATAATCTTCATATTCAACAATTAAAGGAATATTTCTTGTGTATTCTATTATCTCATAATCATCCTCACAATCCTTTAAAATACTTTCAATTATTTTTCTAGAATTTGTAGCTCCACACAAATGAACTTCAAGCGCTCTTACCCCTAACATTGCTCTTGTCCAAGCAGAACCTCTTTGAGCATCACCAATCATTTGAATTTCATCAATTACAGCCACCTCATATTCATGCTTTAAATTTAATTTTTCAACTGTACATGATGTATGAGTTGCCCCAGGAGTTATAATTTCTTCTTCTCCAGTTAAAAGATCACAAATTACCCCTTGGGAATTTAACTTTTCATAATTTTCTAGAGCTAATATTCTTAAAGGACTTAAATACACTCCCTTTTTACAATTTTTAAGTTTTTCCATTGCATTATAGGTCTTCCCAGTATTTGTATCACCTAAATGTAAAATAAACTTCCTCTTAAATGCTCTTGCTTCATCATATTCATCCTTTGGATTATCTGGAAAATTCTCTTTGAATTCATCTTCAATTACTCTTGGTACATGCACCTTTGTTATCAAAGCTAACATTCCAGAATTTAACAAGGTATTAAAATTTCCCTTAATAACTTCTTCAAACTGAAAGTTGCTATTATTTTTAGAATTATAATCCTCTAAAATTCTTTCACCTATAAATTTTAGTATATCCTCATATTCATCAACTGTTCTCTCATACTCCTTAAAGCCTTCATTTTTCATTTCTCTAAGAAGAAGAACCTTTTTCCTTACAGAGGTTTCATGTTCATACATTGCTCCCTTTTTTGAATGTCTCACAACTTCATCTATGTTGTTAATCTGACTTTTTAATTTTTTATACTCTCTTAGCATTGCATTTTTTTTCATTACTAAACCTCCATTAAATAATTTTAAATTTCATCATCAGTTACTCTACCATCACTAGTTGAAATAGGTATTTCATCCCCCAAGTATGTTGGTTCAGGCTTCAAAATATTCACATATATAAAATCTTTAAATTGAGCTAAAGCTTCTCTTTTTTGATAGCTATTAATATTATAATACTCTCTTAAATCAGATGGTATTCCATAAACCTCTATGCCAAGAGAGTTTGCAATATATAAAGCTCTTGGTAAATGATACTTATTAGTAACTATTATAGCTTTGTCTACTTTGAAAACTTCCTTTGCTCTATACATTGTTTCATAAGTCGAAAATCCTGCATGATCCATAAAAATATCTTCTTCTTTTATACCCTCTTTAAGAAGTTCCTTCTTCATTGCCTTTACTTCATTATATCCTTCTTTACCATGATCACCTGAAACTAATATATTCTCACATCCACTATTCCCCATAATATTAATAGTAGTTTCTAACCTATCCTTTAATATATCTGATACAGTACCATCATCCTTAATTCCAGCGCCTAGTACAATAATATTTTTAAAATCACTTGGAATTTCTTCTATATTATTTATAATATTATCCTCCCCAAAACTTCTTACTCTATTTAAGATCCCAATAAATATACTTGTACAAACAATTCCACTTAATAAAATTATAATAAATATTTTTTTAATAATTATTTTTTTATTCTTTTTTATAATAATCCCCTCCAAATTCTTCTATTTAAATTATAAATCATTAAAAAAAAGCAATCAACACTATAAAAGTAACAATATTCAAACAATTAGATAGCCACTTTTGAATTATTTCTTGCATTTTATTATCTATTTAGTACATTTTTCCAACCTGTTTACTTTTATTCTCCAGAATAATATAATGATATTAAAGAAGTAACTAGTAAATTTTTCTTAAGTATTTAGGAGGTATTATTATGTCTAAAGTTAGTAAAATCAACATTCTTACATCTATTATCACATTAGTAATTTTCCTTAGTGTTAGTTTTGCAGTTTCAGTTGCAATCTTTTCGTTTGCAAATTTATTTATGAAGGATATCCTTCTTTTAGTTGGATTATCAACTTGCACCTTTGGTTCATTAGCTCTAATGGGAGATAGTTTCTCAAGCCAAATAATTAATCCCTTTGTAAAATTAACTCCAGTTTTTGTGAATAATTACGAAGAAGTAACAAAAGAAGATTTAGAGATAAGCAACACCAAACCTGATTATATTAATCACACTGTACACCACTTAAGAAAAAGTACTTTTGAATTTGCATTATCAGGCGCACTATTAATTTTAGTAGCTATTATATAAAGTTAAAAAGCTGAGGAAAAATCCTCAGCTTTTACTATTTTGATTCTTTACATTTCTTTAAAAACTCTTCTTCTGAATAAGTTTGAACAAATTCTCCATCAATGTAGCCAACTGTTTGATCATCACTTTGTGAGCAATATCCCATACAACAGCAATCTATATTTTCTTCACCTACTACATCTTTTAATTTATCATAATCAATGTTTGAACAATTTGGACATATAACTATCATAATACTTCCTCCATAATTTGAAATTTCTATACTCTAATTATATATCTAATATTAATTAATAACAACTATTATTTAAAAAATGAATTAATATTTACAATTTGGTAAATAATAAAAATACTAATTATTTATTAAGGAGGATTACAATGAAAAAGTTTGTTTGTACAGTATGCGGATATATTCACGAAGGGGATGCCCCTCCAGAAATTTGCCCTGTTTGTAAGGTTAGTGCGGATAAATTCATAGAAATGAAAGATGACCTTGCCTGGGCAGATGAACATAGAATAGGAATTGCTAAGGATATCGATGGCGAAATTATTGAAGGATTAAGAGCTAATTTCATTGGAGAATGTACAGAAGTTGGCATGTACTTAGCAATGTCACGCCAAGCTGATAGAGAAGGATATCCTGAAGTTGCAGAGGCATATAAGAGAATTGCTTTTGAAGAAGCTGAGCATGCCGCTAAATTTGGAGAAATACTTGGTGAAGTTGTTGTTGCAGATACAAAAGCTAATCTTCAAGCTAGAGTCGAAGCTGAATATGGAGCTTGTGATGGCAAGAAAAAACTTGCCGGACTTGCAAAACAACACAATCTTGATGCAATCCATGACACAGTTCATGAAATGTGTAAGGATGAAGCACGCCACGGAAGAGCATTTAAAGGTTTATTAGAAAGATATTTTAAATAAAACATTTTTACAAATGAAAGGATGATTTATTATGACAAACATAAATTGTAGTGTAAGTAACTGTTCTCACAACTCCTCAAACGTTTGCTATGCAAATAGAGTTGATATTGGTGGTGGTGAATCATCAAAATATTGTTCTACCTGTTGTGGTTCTTTTTTAAATAGAGATGTATATGGAACATTAACAAATAACTCAAATGATTCAGGTGCATGTAGTTGCTTAGTTTGTAACGTTCCTGGATGTGCTCATTATTCTAATCACGTATGTCAATTAAGTAGCATTAGTGTAAATGGAAAAAATCCAACTGTTTACTCAGAAACTAATTGCTCAAGCTATAAAAAAAGATAATGTAAAAACAAAAGCTGAAATTATAATTTAATAATTTCAGCTTTTTATATTATTCTTCTATTTTATTTATTGTTAATCCTAGTTCAGCAATTTGCTTTTCATCAGCAACATTTGGTGCTTCACTTAGGTTACAGTAAGCATTTTGATTTTTAGGGAATGCAATAACATCCTTAATATTTTCTGTTCCCGCTAAGAACATAACCATTCTATCTAACCCAAAAGCTAATCCTCCATGTGGTGGTGGACCAAATTTAAATGCTTCTAATAAGAATCCAAATCTTTCCCAAGCTGATTCTTGAGTAAATCCTAAAGCTTTAAACATCTTTTCTTGAAGTTCCATATTGTGAATTCTTATTGAACCTCCACCAAGCTCTTCTCCATTTAAAACTAAGTCATATGCCTTAGATCTTACAGCTCCTGGATTTGATTCTAATAATTCAATATCCTCATCCATTGGCGCTGTAAATGGATGGTGAGCTGCAAAATATCTTCCCTCTTCTTCATCATATTCGAATAATGGGAATTCAGTAATCCATGTAAAGTTGAATTCATTTTTATCTTTAATTAAATCAAACTTCTTAGCTAACTCTAATCTTAAAGCTCCTAAACCTTGGAATACTACTGAATTTTTATCAGCTAAAATTAAGATCATGTCTCCTGTTTCAGCACTCATTGTAGTTATGATTGATTGCATTTCTTCTTCTTTTAAGAATTTAGCTATTGGAGATTTTACTTCATCTTCCTTTAATTGAACCCAAGCTAATCCCTTAGCCTTATATGTTTTAACAAATTCACCTAATCTGTCTATATCTTTTCTTCCCATTGAAGCTCCACCCTTTAGGCATAAAGCTCTAACAGAACCACCATTTGATAAAGCATCTTGGAACAC
>JBOFQV010000176.1:0-9449 GCA_051650705.1 Clostridium sp. | reverse complement strand
TAGTTACTACTGGAGTGATGAGTTATTGATAGAAGTAATGATTGCACTCAGTACTAGGTTAAGGAATACGGGAATATTTATTATATTAAAATTTAAAGAATGAATTTAAGCCAATGATATTAAATGTGTCATTGGCTTATGCTATAATAATGGTAATGAAAGTCAAGTATTTTAGATATACTTGTAGGAATAAAAAATAACATTAGGAAATTTGCAAGCCAAGGAGGAAAAACAGTGAAGCTAAAGAAAATACATCATGTAGCAATAATTGTATCTAACTATGAAAAGTCAAAAGACTTTTATGTAAATAAGTTAGGCTTCAGTATAGTTAGGGAAAACTATAGAAAAGAGCGTAATGACTATAAGTTGGATTTAAAGCTAGATGATTGCGAGCTAGAGATATTTGGGGTGAAAAATCCACCAAAAAGATTGAGTTTTCCAGAAGCCTGTGGCCTACGTCACCTTGCCTTTAAGGTTGATAACATTGAGGAAGTCATAGCAGAGCTAAAGGAAAAGGGCATAGAGTGTGAGCCTATAAGATGGGATGAATATACAGGGGAGAAGATGACATTTTTTAGTGACCCTGATGGATTGCCACTTGAATTACATGAATAGATAGAAAAAGTTTGAGGGGAATTCACTCAAACTTTTTATGTTTTATTTCATGAGGGTGTTACGAATGCTCCTTTGCCATTATCAAAGAAAAATTGAAAGTTAAATAATTGAGTATACTAAAGATTAGATGACCTTTGGAGGTGTATTTGTATGGAAATTGAAAGAAGAGAATTTGAAGAGAATAAGAAAAATCTGCTTAGCTTTGCTGTTTTCATAGGAGAGCTTTTGCTTAAAAACGGAGCAGAAACCTATAGGGTGGAGGATACCATTAGGAGAATATGCTTGTCTAGGGGATTTAAGTATATAAATGTATTTGCATCCCCTACAGTTATTATTATTTCAGACGAAAGATTTGATGGCATAACCTTTATGAAAACCATAAAAAATAGAGGGATAAATATGAGTAAGATTGACCTTCTAAACTCATTTTCAAGGGAGTTTGTTGAAAATAGAGATTTTAAAATAGAGGAGGCAACCTTAAGAATTAAGGAAATAGAAAAGTCAAAGGCTTATAGTGATAAGGTATCATATATTGCAACTGGCTTTGGGGCAGCCTGCTTTTCTGTTTTGCTTGGGTGTACTATGGTAGACTTTATCTTTACCTTTATAACCTCAATTTTGGCAGTTATTATATACAATAAGATATTTAAGCTTAGTAATATATCAACCTTTTCAACCTTAACTGCTTCTATATTTATAGCATTTATAGGGACAATATTAAGCAGTTTAGGGCTACTAAGTCAGGTAGATACCTTAATAGTTGGATCAATTATGCCACTT
Source organism: Clostridium sp. (assembly GCA_051650705.1). Lineage (GTDB taxonomy): Bacteria > Bacillota > Clostridia > Clostridiales > Clostridiaceae > Clostridium. Next base: position 8,054 of record JBOFQV010000176.1, on the reverse strand, counting down.
CTTCCTGGAGTTTCTCTGGTTAAGGGACTTAGGGACTTAATATCAGGGGATTTAATATCAGGTGTGTCCACTGCTTTTGATGCCACAATTACAGCAGTTACAATTGCAGCTGGAGTATGGGCTGTACTTGAAGTTTGGGTAGTGTTAGGAGGAATTATTTAATGAGTGATATGTCTTTAATTATTCATTTTGTTTTTGCATTTTTTGCAACGGTAGGCTTTTCAATATTTTTAAGTACCCCTAAGGAAGCACTTCCTTACACTGGAGTGATTGGTGCCATTGGGTGGGTAGTGTATGTGTATTTATTTAGGGAAACAAATAGCTTTATATTTGCCACCTTTGTTCCCGCTATTGTGGTTTCTATAATAAGTGAGATTCTTGCAAGATATCTTAAAAAACCTTCTACTGTGTTTTTGATTCCTGGGATTATTCCACTGGTGCCTGGTCTTGGAATGTACAAAACTATGTTATATATAGTTGAGGAAAACTATAGCTTAGCCACTTCAACAGGGGTGACAGCACTGTTTTCAGGAGGGGCAATATCACTTGCTATTTTGCTTGTGGTGTCTATTGTTAGGATTATTAATATTATAAAATATAAGTAAGGGGAGTTATAATATGAGTGCTTTTACACAACCAATTGCAGTATCAACAGTACTATTTCCAATGGTATTTATAATCACAATAATACCCTACATAATTTATATTAGTATAAAATATAAGGGTATTAGTAAATTTAAGGCATTTATTATTTATTCATTTATCTTTTATGGGATGACAGCATTTTTATTAACAATGCTACCACTACCAGTAGTTGATAAGCAGGTATACAGTCAAACCAGTCAATTAATGCCTTTTAATTTCATAAGAGATATAGCTAAAGAAGCTAATATTGATGCTTTTAATGTTAAAGCAGTTTTTCAGGTGCTTACTGGAAGAGCTTTTTTACAAGTGTTTTTTAATGTGATATTAACAATACCACTTGGAGTATATATTAGATATTTATTTAAAAAAGACATAAAAACAACTGTTTTAATATGCTTTTTAGCTTCATTATTTGTAGAAGTTACCCAGCTAACAGGAATATTTGGATTATATGAGCATCCATATAGATTGTTTGATGTTGATGACTTGATGTTGAATACCTTAGGTGGAGTTGTAGGATTTTATATTGAGCCTATATTTAAGTTGGTTTTACCTAGCTTATCAGAGATTGACAACAAGTATGAGAATTTTGATAAACTAGCATCCTTCACAAAAAGAGGGGTAGCATTTGCTTTAGATTGGTTATTATTTAATTTTTTATTTATAAGTGATAATACAGGGTTTACAAAGTACATAATTTTCACATTTGCATATTTCATTATTATTCCCTACATAACTAAAGGAATTACTTTTGGTGGATTTATTATGGGAATAAGAATTAAGACTTTGAAAGGAAATTTAGATTTAATATCTTTAACAAAAAGATATGGGATAATAATATACTTGTTTATTGGAATCAATAAATTTTTATCAGCTATTTCAACTAATTTAGCTGAAAATTATATTAATATATTCTTGGCATTTATGTTTATTCAGTTTATGTTTAATTTTATTTGTGCTATTCATGTAATTTCACATATTAAGAAAAAAGACAGAATGCTTATATTTGACAAGTTAAGTAATACATATATTGCTAGTAAATAAGGTTCTATTGAAGGAATAAGGGACTATCTCTTAAATGATTTTTTAGTCATTTACTGAGATAGTCCCTTTTTATCATCTAGTCTCAATATTTATTTGGAGACAGCACCTTTTTATCCATCAACATTATGAAATTGAATGTCCTGTACTTTCAATACAGTTTTTAATTTCACTTGAAGTAGTTGGAGGATTATAAATAACCTCAACACTTCCACGAGCTAAATCAACACAAACATTATTTACTCCATCAAGCTTTTCTAGAGCGTTTTTTACTTGAGTTTTCATATTTTCATTTGCTAAACCATTTACTTGAAAATGTTCTCTTTCCATTTTGCACATCTCCTTTAATTTAATAATTCCCTCCTAGTATGTACATTTTATTAAGTAGATTATTCATTTTAAATAATAATGAAATTAAAAATGGGGAATTAAATTGGGATAAATTTCCTTAAAGTTATTTATCATAAGGGGTTAATTGGATATAATAATAGTTAAGATTAAATTTCATAGGACAAAAGAAACCATAAAAAGTCGGGAAGGGCATCTGTACTGATGATAAGATTAGGATATCGAATAGGAAGGAGGGTAAAAACATGGAGTGGATTGAAAGTATTAGAAAAGCTATTGATTATATTGAAGAAAATATTACAGAGGAATTATCAATTGAAGAAATTGCAAAAGTGGTGAATATTTCTCCATTTTATTTTCAAAAAGGCTTTGGAATGTTATGTGGCTATTCATTAAGCGAGTACATTAAGGGAAGAAGACTTGCACTAGCCGGCAGTGAGGTTTTATCTACTGATGGAAAAATAATAGATATTGCAATAAAGTATGGGTATGACTCTCCAGATAGCTTCACTAAAGCTTTTACAAGATTTCATGGAGTTACACCATCTGCTGTTCGTAAAGAGGGAGCAATGGTAAAATCATTTGTTGCTCTAAGAATAAAATTTTCATTGGAAGGTGGTTATATTATGGACTATAAAATTGTTGAGAAGGATGAATTTAAAGTAATTGGAGCTTATAAGAAATTTAAGTATGATTCTGCATTTAAGGATGTACCAGCATTTTGGAATGAGCATATTTCCCAAGGAAAATTAAATGAAATATGTGGAATGTACGGAATTAATATTGATGAAGAAATGGGTAGTGATGAATTTGAATATCTTATTGCAGAGGACTATTCAAAAGAGAAAGAGGGCATGGAAGGATATATAGTTAAAACAATTCCTAAGTTCACTTGGGCAGTCTTCCCTTGTTATGGACCAAACCCAGAGGGGATTCAAGAAATTAACAAGAAGATATTTGGGGAATGGTTACCAAATGAAAGAGAATACAAAATTGCAGCAGGGTATAATATAGAAATGTATAATGATCCAAGTCAATATGAAAAAGGAATTTTAGATGAAAATTACTATAGCGAAGTATGGATTCCAGTAGAGAAGAATAACTAACTCATATTAAAATTGACAAATCAAACCAACAACACTATAATTTAAATAACAAAAATTAGGAGGGAAATTATGAATACACTAAATAACACAAACAAAAACCATCATCATTACTAGAGACTTGATCTGTGAAAATGCAGATACAAGTCTATTGCTGTTAGGCTTGTATCTCTGGTAATGATAAATTAAGTGTATTCATAATTTATTTAAGCCATGTAGGATATTAGCCTGCATGGCTTTTTGTTATATAAAAATATAATTATAGGAGTGAAGGAAATGAAAAAGAATATAATCAAACCAAGCATATTACCAGGATTTATGGAGCTATTACCAAAAGAACAAAGGATATTTAACGACATAGTATCAAAAATAACAAAAATATACGAACGAAATGGATGCCTAGCAATAGACACCCCAATAATAGAAAAAGCAGAGGTGCTACTAGCCAAAACTGGAGGGGAAACAGAAAAGCAGGTGTACAGCTTTGAGAAGGGGAAAAATAATTTAGCATTAAGATTTGATTTGACAGTACCCTTTGCAAGATATGTAGCCCAATATTACAATGACATGGTTTTTCCTTTTAAAAGATATCAAATAGGAAAGGTTTATAGGGGAGAAAGAAATCAAAGGGGCAGATACAGGGAGTTTTATCAATGTGATGTAGATGTTATTGGTAAGGAAAATTTGAGTATAAACAATGATGCATGGGTTATAAGTCTAGCCTCAAAAGCATTTAAAGAAATAGGCTTAACCAAGTACAGATTCCAAATTAGCAATAGAAAAATATTAAAGGGAATATTGAAAGAACTTAAAATAGATGAAGTTAATGAGGTTATGATATTAATTGATAAATATGAGAAGATTGGAAGGGATGAATTTTCAAGTGAGCTAGAAAAAATTATAGGGCTTGAGAGAAGTAACTACCTTACAAAGGTGATAGATATAAATGGAGGTTCAAAGGAAATAATAGAGGAGCTTTTAAAGCTTGATATTAATGAGAAGGATTTTAGTGAGGGAATAGAAGAACTTAAACAGGTATGCTTTATGTTATCAATTTTAGGTGTTAAGGAAGAGGAATATGAGATTAATTTAAAGATTATTAGAGGATTAGATTATTATACTGGAACTGTTTTTGAAACTATATTAATAGGAAATGAGAGCTATGGCTCTATTTGTTCTGGTGGTAGATATGATAATTTGGCTGAAAATTATACTAATAATAAGCTCCCTGGAGTTGGGATATCCATTGGATTAACTAGATTATTTTTTGTTTTAAAGGAAATTGGGTTTATTGAGGATTATAAAATTAGTGGGACAATGGATTATTTAATACTACCAATTGGTGATACTTTTGAATACTGTGGCAAGGTTATGAAGGTTCTTCAGGATAAAGGGTATTCTTCAACTATTTATTTTGAGGAGGATTCATTGAAGAAGAAAATGAATTATGCCAACAAATTAGGAGTGGAGAATGTTATTTTAATTGGGGAAGAAGAGGTTTTAGAAAATAGGGTTAAAGTGAAAAATATGATTTCAGGTAGTGAAACTATTATTGATGATATTGAAAGTATCCTAAGTATGTGCTAAAATTTCCATGTAAATTAATGGTAACAAATCACAGGGTAGGAGAAAAAATATGGGATTCAATGAAACGCTATATAAAGACTTTGATAAAGAATGCATTAATAAATTTGGTGAAATAAAAGGAACCACAATTATTTTCGATGCAGAACAAAAGCTTGAAAAAATGATAAGTGAAATTGATGATAGAAATAACGAAACAATAAGATGGCACTTAGAAAAATGCCTATTACCAACAATAGCAATGTATTTATCCCTAAAACAAAGAGAGGATACATGTAAGGATGCCTATGACATAACCCTAAACATTTGCCAAAAGGTAGCCCAAAATGGAAGAAAGGAAATGGAGTTTATAGGGAAAATGCCATTTGGGTACTCCATTTTTAAGCTTTTAGCAAAAAGGACAATCTTAAAGAAGTATCCAGTTGTGGGTTGGGACACAAGATGGATTAGATATGATAAAGAAGAAATACACTTCAATTATCACAGTTGTCTATATAAAGAAACAACAGAAAAATATCAATGCTCAGAAATGTGTTCAATATTCTGTGCAAATGATGTAACAATATTTTCAGGACTTGCTCCAAACATTATATTTGAAAGAACTGACACCATGGCAAATGGAAATGAAAAATGCGACTTTCATTTTAAAAAAGGAAGGCGAAATTTTTAATCTAAAATAAAATTTTAGTAGTAAAATACCAGTAAAAATGCAGGATACAGCACTTAAAATAAAAAAGATTCAGAAAAAAGTTGCAATTCAACAGAATCTGTGATATTATAAATGAGTAGCAAAGTTGCTAACAAAAAAAGTTTCATTTAGATGAATAGTTTCTCGAATTTTAGAGATTACTATATCAATTTAGATTCTTTAATTTTAGGAGGAATATTTATGACAGATAAAACATTAACATGCAGAGATTGTGGAGCTGAATTCGTATTTACAGTAGGAGAACAAGAATTCTACAAAGAAAAAGGATTCACTAACGAACCAACAAGATGTATCGCTTGTAGAAGAGCTAAAAAAGAACAAAATAGAAGATAATTTTAGATTGTTAAAGGCTGTAGTTTAAACTACAGCCTTTTTTTACTATATAAAAAATTAAATGGCGATGATATTAAAGGAGCAAAACTTTTTTACCTAGCACGCTCCCTAAATTAAAATCCCCCGTTAAATTTAAGTCCTAACTGGAAGAAAAGATATATATAATTTACAGTATAACCATTTATATATGAAAGGATAAATATATGTCAGAAATGAAGTGCCCAGTAACAGGACAAACACACCAAAGGGACACAAAACAAGGAACCACAAACGCATATTGGTGGCCAAACCAACTAAGACTCAATATCCTTCGCCAAAACTGCGACAAAAGCAATCCACTATCAAAAGGATTTAACTACGCAGAAGAATTTGAGAAATTAGACTACTATGAACTAAAGAATGATTTATATAAGCTAATGACAGATTCTAAGGAGTGGTGGCCAGCAGACTATGGCCATTATGGACCATTCTTCATTCGTATGGCTTGGCACAGTGCAGGAACATATAGAATAGGAGATGGAAGAGGAGGTGGAGGACAAGGACTTCAACGCTTCCCACCACTAAATAGTTGGCCAGACAATATAAACCTAGACAAAGCAAGACGTTTACTATGGCCAATAAAAAAGAAGTATGGAGATAAAATATCCTGGGCAGACCTAATGATATTAACAGGAAACTGTGCCTTAGAATCAATGGGACTTAAAACCATTGGATTTGGTGGAGGAAGAGAGGATGTTTGGGAGCCACAGGAGGATATTTACTGGGGAAGTGAAAAGGAGTGGCTTGGAGATGAGAGAAGCAAAAAGAAGGAAGAGCTTGAAAACCCTCTAGCAGCAGTACAAATGGGATTAATCTATGTAAATCCAGAGGGGCCAAATGGAGATCCAAATCCACTAGAATCAGCAAAGGATGTAAGGGAAACCTTCGCTCGTATGGCAATGAATGATGAGGAAACACTTGCACTTATAGCAGGTGGACATACCTTTGGGAAATGCCATGGTGCTGCATCCCCAACCTATGTTGGACCAGAGCCAGACGCAGCTCCAATAGAAGAACAAGGCTTAGGGTGGAAAAATAGCTTTGGAAGTGGAAATGGACCAGATACCATAAGTAGTGGGATTGAAGGAGCTTGGAAGGCAGAGCCAACAAAATGGACAATGGGTTACTTAAAGACATTATTAAAATATGAGTGGGAATTAGTTAAAAGTCCAGCAGGAGCATATCAATGGCTTGCTAAAGATGTAGATGAAGAGGATATGGTGGAAGATGCTTTTGACCCTCTAGTAAAGCATAGACCAATGATGACCACAGCAGATTTATCCCTTATTTATGACCCTATTTACAAGGATATAGCAAAGAGCTATTTAGAAAATCCAGAAAAGTTTGCAGAGGATTTTGCAAAAGCTTGGTTCAAATTAACCCATAGAGATATGGGGCCAATCTCAAGATATTTAGGGCCAGAGGTTCCAAAGGAAAGCTTTATTTGGCAAGATCCAGTTCCAAAGGGGGATTATAGAATCATTAATAAAAAGAATATTTCTGAGCTTAAAAAAATGATTATAGACTCCTGTATTTCTCCATCAAATTTAGTGAAAACAGCTTGGGCATCTGCATCAACCTTTAGAGGGTCAGACAAGCGTGGAGGGGCAAATGGAGCAAGAATAAGACTAAAGCCACAAGTAGAATGGGATGTTAATGAGCCAGAAGAGCTTAAGAAGATTTTAAAGGAATTTGAAAAAATTCAAATAAGCTTCAACAGTTCTCATTCAAAGGGCAAGAAGGTTTCCCTAGCAGATATTATTGTACTTGGGGGATGTGTTGGAATTGAACAAGCTGCAAAAAAAGCAGGGTACAACATAACAGTTCCTTTTACTCCAGGCAGAACAGATGCAACTCAAGAGGAAACAGATGTAAAATCCTTTAGTGTGCTTGAACCGAAGGCAGATGGTTTTAGGAATTATATGAAGGATAATTATGCCCTAACCTCAGATGAGATGCTTATTGATAAGGCTCAATTATTGGGGCTAACAATTCCAGAAATGACAGTATTAATTGGGGGAATGCGTGTATTAAATACCAATTATAAATGCTCACAAGATGGGGTGTTTACAGAAAGGGAAGGATGCCTTACTAATGATTTCTTTGTTAATCTTCTTGATACTAATACAGTGTGGAAGAAGCTTCCTGACTGTGAGGAAAGCTTTGTAGGCTTTGATAGGACTACTGGGGACATGAAGTGGACAGCAACAAGGGTTGACCTTATTTTTGGTTCAAACTCTCAGCTTCGTGCT
>JBOFQV010000175.1:0-7212 GCA_051650705.1 Clostridium sp. | reverse complement strand
GCAGCACTTTTAGGTACAGTTGCAGGTATAGGATTTATTTGGATGGCAACTCAAGGTGTTTTTGATGTTTTCAGCGATCCAATAATAGGGCTACCAATTCTGTTTGTTGCTATGGTTGGGGTTTTTGGAGGATATTTATTTAAGGACAAGTTCCAACCACTTGTAGTAGCAATTGTAGGGGGGATAATTTATTCCTTACTTTTAGGACGTACACATGTTGATTTTTCAGGTGTTGGATTCTATATTCCAAACCCTACAACAGCTATTCAAGGTATAATAAATGGATTTGCTATAGTTGCACCATATTTAACTATAGTAGCACCAATAATGATTTATAATTTTATTGAAACTATGGATAATGTAGAAGGTGCTAATGCAGCAGGAGATGTATACTCAGTTAGAGAAGCACAGTTTGCTGATGGTATTTGTACTATGATTTCAGCTTGCTTTGGAGCAGTTGTTCCAAATACAGTATGGCTTGGTCATGCAGGATTAAAGAAGTCAGGAGCAGGAATAGGATATTCATGGCTTGGAGGTTTAATACTAGGATTAGCAGGGATATTGGGATTATTCACATTCTTTACAGAGTTAATACCACCAGCAATTGCAGCAGTTACTTATGTTTGGTGTGCTGTAGTTATGGTTGCACAAGGCTTTAAGTATTGTGAAAGCAAGCATTATGCAGCAGTAGGAATAGCAATGGTACCACCAGTGGCAGATTTCCTATACAACCAAATTACTGGTGCTGTAGGGTTATCTAATCAATGGACAGAAAAATTAGCATCAGGAATAGTTGGATATAACCCAGAGGTAACAAAATCAATTATTGATAGTGGAGTTATGTGGAAAGGTGTTGCAGAAGTAAAATCTGGAGCTGTTATTATAGCAATTTTACTAGGAACAATAACATGCTTTATTATAGATAAGCGATTAGACAAAGTAGCAATAACGTCATTAGGAGCCGCAGTGTTGTCATTGTTTGGATTTATACACTATGCATCTTTAGGCTTCTATTATAAATCACCTTTTGTAATAGGATACGTTATAATTGCGGTATTAGCATATATACTTCACTTAGGTAGAAATAAATGGTGTGATGCGCCAGATGATTTTGATTATGTATAAAATTAAGTGGGTAATAAAGATATAATATTATAATGAAATGATTAAAAGTTCTTATCTTCTTAAGAAGATAGGAACTTTTTTATAGAGAGGCTAGTAAGACAAACTAAGGGAGTATGTAATAATTATAGCTTTTAGTGTATAATAGTGATAATACATAATTAAAAGGTCGAAGTTATATAAGTTAAAATCTATTGTATATTTGATTCTAAAGATTTTTGTAAATGGATTATATTTGCATAATATGGGGATAATTATTTAATATATATCCCAAAGTTATAGCCAAAGAAAGAGGTACAATATGAATATTAATAATAAAAATACAGAAAATATTTTTCAGGTTAAAGGAGATGTTACATTAGTAACCATATACAAGAAAAATGGTACTCCACTAAAAGCACAAATTGACACAGAAGATTTAGAAAAGGTAAAAGCTGTTGGAAACTGGTTTGCAGAGTGGAATAAAGATTATAACAGCTATCTAGTTCAAAATATTAGTTCGGTAAAGGTTAATAAGAAAGCTAAGCCTTTAAAGCAAGGGATTCAAGCAATTATTATGGATGTATCACAAACTACTCCAATTAAGCATATTAATGGGGATACTTTAGATAATAGAAAAGCTAATTTAAGAGTTTATGATAGAAATGAGAAGAACGAAATTGAAGAGGTTGATGATAGCACTACTGCTATTTTATTAAGAGATAAACATGGAAATGTAAATGCTAAGGCATTAATATCTGTTGAGGATAAAGAACTTGTTTTACAAGATAAATTTGTATGGACTACTTACAAAAAGAAAGAGGCTAATTATGTTGTAGCTAACACTCCAGAGGGTAGAATTTATCTTGATAAGCTTATTATGGAGCCAACTGATACGCAAAAAATTCATCATATTAATCTAAATCCTTTAGATAATAGAAGAAGTAATCTTGAGTTAACTAATATAGATTCAGAGTAGATATGAGGAAATATAAATAAATATTTATTAAATTTGAAATTTTAGTGGATGAGTGTTATACCTTATCTTCACCATAAAAAAGCTAGGCGCTACGAGAATGTAGTGCCTAGTTTTTGCATAGTAGACTAACTTTATAGTAATTTAATAAGAGGCTCTAACTCTTCACATAAAGACTGTGCAAGAACAAAATCATTATCCCTTAAAGCCAATTCAATCTTTGTTTCAATAAATCTCTTCTTTTCTTCAATTTCTAAATAATTTTTATCAAAATGATTAGCATAAATCATTTCCTTAAACTCTTGAATACTTATTTTTTTTAGGTTCTTATCTTCAATAAGTAAAACATAATCCATACAATTAGCTATAGTATAGAAATCGTGAGAAACCATTAAAATAGCGCCTTTGAATCTTTTAAGGGCTTTTTCTAAAGCTATTTGTGAATATGTATCTAAATGGCTTGTAGGTTCATCAAGAAGTAAAAAATCCCCTCCCACTTCGGAAATTTTTGCCAATTGAAGCAAGTTCTTTTCTCCACCAGATAAAGTTCCTATCTTTTGATTAAACAATTCCTCATTAAAATTATAACCTTCAAGATATTCTCTAATATCGTCACGAGTTTTAAAACCAATATCAAAGAATTCTTCAAATATATTATTAGAATTATTTAATGTTTGTCCTTGAAGCTGAGATAAATAACCTACTTTAACTTCATTATCTATTTCGATAGAAGGATTATTGTTTTTAAATATTTCTTGGAAAAGGGTGGTTTTACCTGTACCATTTGCCCCAACAATAGCTACTTTATCAGTAGATTTAATTTCAAAGTTAACATTTTCTAAAAGTGTTTCATCAAAGCCAACACTATAGTTAGAAAGCTTTAAAATAGCTTTATCCTCAACTTGAGTGGAAGTAGAAAATAATATATTTGGCTCCTTTATCTCTACAAATGGAGCTTTAATTCTACGTGCTTCTAATCTTTCTTGGATTTTAACTCTTGCTCTTAAAGTTTTTCCTCTAAACTGTTCAGCATTTTCACTTGCAAGTTCTCTTAATCTATCTATTAACACTTCATTTCTTTCAATTTCTTCAGTGTCTGCAGCAGCAAGTTCTTGTAGCTCAATTTTTGTTTGAAGTAATGAGAAGTTATAATCAATATAGCTTCCATCAAACTCTTGTAGTTCCATATTTTCAAGGTGAATAATTTTATTGAAGCAATGGTTTAACAGATATCTATTATGAGTAATTACTAATGTAGTTCCTTTGTGGGAATTAATTAGATTTTTAAGCGCATTAAGGTTTGTAAAATCTAAAAATACATCAGGTTCGTCCATAATAAGTAGGTCAGGGCTAGTTAACATTGACTTTACTACTTGAATTAGCTTAAATTCTCCACCGCTTAGCTCAGATATCATTAGGTCTTTATATTTAATTAACTCAATAAGATTAAGCTTTTTATCAATAATGTTTTCAAAATCATCACCATTAATTGCTTCGAAAGCATCTAAAGCCTCTTGATATTTTTCAAGTAAAGTCTCAATATCTGAGGAAGTTTCCATTTCAGTACATATAGCTGTTATTTCGTTTTGTAGTTTAATAAAATCTTCTGCCAGATATTCAAAAACTGTAATCTCTTTTGTTTTATCTACTTCTTGGAATTGCTTTACATACCCAATTCTATAATTAGAGTCTATTTCTAAGCTTCCATCATACATATATTTTTCTGGGTCCATAATTATATCTATAAGTGTACTTTTTCCACTGCCGTTTGTTCCTATGAAGGCACAATGCTGTCCATCTTCTAATGTAAAGGAAATATTGTTATATAGATTCTTTTGGGGAAATGAGTAGGATAGTTTATCAAATTTTATCATAGTAGTACCTCTCTTTATCACTAAAAAAGAGCCTATAAAAATAAGCTCATTAATATTTATTATCTTATCAGTTGAATTTTTATTTGTTTTAATATTGATAGCATAACACCTTTTTTTACGAAGTTCAATAAGTTCACAACTAACAATAGTTAATAGTGTAGATAATGATTTCCATATACTTAGCTATATAATTAGACATATATAAATTAATTTACGTTTAAAAAGACCTGAAGGTTTGGAGTCTTCAGGTCTTTTATATAAAAATTAAATTAAATCCTCTAATCCATTAACAGTTGTTTGTTCATTTTCATTAATAGGAATAATAATACACTTTTTTCCATCAATAATTTGAGAAGTAATTTCAGGAATCTTTTCAGGATTAACCTGAAGAATTACATCATAATGAGGGGAATCAGCCTCTTCATTAACTTCTAATTCTTCATTTGAAATTCCATTTTCTAAGTCTTCAGAAGATTCTACTTTATCAACAGCGACCTCTTTCTTTACTTCTTCAAGTCTAGATTGAAGAATAGAAACCTGCTTTACAAGATGTTCCTCCTTTTTTCTTTGCTCATTTTCTTTAAGTACTTTAGAATCAATTAAATTCTCTATTAAAGGAGATTCATCACCAAAGCATAATTCATAGGATTCTTGAATTTTAGTAGTTATATCTTCAGGAACACCACTTTCAATTAGCAGATTTTGAACCTCTTTTTTTGTTAGTGTAATAGGTTCAGCATCTGTGTCATCATACATTTCATTATATTCCTCTATCATTGTATTTAGGTTGTCTTGGACTTCCATAAATATCTTATCAGCCTTCTTTTCATCTGTGCTAAAGGAATCCTTTATAAGTGATTTAAAGGTTTCTTTTTGTATTGTAGCTGTTTGTTTTGATGGGCATCCTAAAGCATATTCCATAAGTTCAGGATGAGTATCCTTAGCATTTTTAGTGTAGTACATAATAGAATTAACATCTGAACTACGCTCAATAAATGCAGGGAAGACAAAACCATTTGATGGGGCTTCAACTACCCAATCTCTAATACGAGCTTCTATTTTGTTATCTTCTTCAAAATATCTAAGACCTGGCTCTGATAGGGAAACAGGACATATTGCACATAGCACATATTCATAAACTTCCTCAGATTCATCCACTTTAATATTATCCTTAGTTTTAGTAATAACATCATAGGCATCGTGGAATAGAAGTATTAAAAAATTCCCTGTATAATCATAGTTTTCTATAATAGATTCATAAAACTCATCAAGAATAGTATCATCCTTAAGCTTACTGTTTTTTAGTTTCATTAATGATACTTGGCTTTCATTTACTAGGTCCTCATTAAGAGGGAAATTAAGCTCTAAAATATTGTTACCAATTGTACCAGATAGAACTTTTTTAGCTATTTCCATAAACTTAAAGTATTCATCTTCCTCTAAGTTTAAAAATGTTTCCCTAAATTTTAAAAGAACATGTTTTTCTCCATTAACATAGCATCCACACATTTTAGTGAATGTGCAGTAATCCTTCTTCAATCTTTTTTTCAACTCAAGTATATCTTTTTTTCTCATATATAAACCCCTCATTCATTCTATTTTGTGGTGAATTTATTTTCATTATTTAAGTATAGTATTTTTTTCTAATTATTTAAAGGTTTAATTATGTAAAGTTATGGGGAAAATATAACCTTATTTTATGACAAATAATTAAAGGTTTAATGAATTTATTGTGGTGATATGATTTGGGGTTATAGATATCATAACTAATAGGTATTTCAAATATATCATATGAATGAGTAAGATATTTATATAAGGCAAATGAACTAAAGGGGGATATTATTATGAAGAATTTTGAGTTCGATGGGGAAAAGTATAAAAAGTTTTCAACTCACCAAAAGGAATGGGGAAATAAAATTATTGATGGGTTAGAAATAGGAGCTGATTTTAATATATTAGATTTAGGATGTGGGGATGGAGTATTAACAAATAATATTTCACATATAGCACATAGGGGGAAAACTATTGGTATAGATGCATCAAAGGGAATGATTGATATTGCAAAACAAATAAAGGGAGATAATTTAGAATTTAGATTAATGGATATAAATAATCTAAGTTTTAATGAAAAATTTGATGTTATATTTTCAAATGCAGCATTACATTGGGTTAAGAATCATGAGAAGTTATTAGAAAGTTGTAAATGTATATTAAATGAGGGTGGACAAATTAGATTTAATTTTGCAGGGGATGGAAATTGCAGAACATTTTTCAGGGTGGTAAAAGAAATAATTAATAAAAAGGAATATAAAGAGTATTTCAAGAATTTTGATTGGCCTTGGTATATGCCAAGTGTTGAAGAATATAAAGAAGTAATAAATAAGGTAGGGGGATATGAAGAAGTAGAAGTTTATGGAGAAATTGCAGATAGGTTCTTCAATAATGAAACAGAATTGATTGGATGGATAGATCAGCCCTCAATAGTTCCATTTTTAGAGTATTTACCTCTAGAGTTAAAGAGTGGATTTAGAGAAGAAGTAATTAAAGAGATGGTTCTTTTAACAAAAGGAGCTGATGGAAGATGTTTTGAAGAGTTTAAAAGAATAAATTTTATTGCAAGAAAGGGAGAGTGAGAGGAATGGATAATGTAACTTCACATAATTCAAAGGAGTATGATGAGAGTGTAAGAAAGGTAATACCTTTTTATGAGAATTTTCATAAGGAAACCATATCCTTAATAAAAGAGTATATGCCTAATTGTGAAAGATGGCTAGATATAGGGTGTGGAACTGGTACATTAATTGAAAAGTGTTATGAAGAGTTTAAAAATACAAAGTTCATATTGGTTGATATTTCTGAATCAATGCTTGAGATTGCAAAAATAAGACTTAGAAAAGAAAGTGTGCAGTTCTTAGAGCCATGCTCATCACTAAATATTCAAGAGCATTTAAGAGAAAAGGTTAATATTATTACGGCAATACAGGTAAATCATTATTTAAATCGGAATGATAGAGAGATAGCAATAAGGAATGCCTATGAGCTATTAAATAAAGATGGGATGTATATAACTTTTGAAAATATTAGGCCAAGTAGTGAGGAGGGTATTGAATTACAATTGAAAAGGTGGAAGACCTTTCAATTAGAATCAGGGCGCACAATTAATGAGGTAAATAATCATATAAGTAGATTTGATAAAGAATATTTTCCAATAACAATATTAGAACATTTAGAGCTATTAAAGAAGATTGGATTTAGATATAG
>JBOFQV010000174.1:0-9480 GCA_051650705.1 Clostridium sp. | reverse complement strand
TCACAGCTATGAGAGCTAGAGGAGCACAAGTAACTGACGTTGTTATATTAGTTGTTGCTGCTGATGATGGTATAATGCCTCAAACAAAGGAAGCTATAAATCACTGTAAGGCTGCTGGAGTTCCAATGGTTGTTGCAATAAACAAAATGGATAGACCAGGTGCAAACATTGATAGAGTTAAACAAGAATTAACAGAGTTTGGTTTAGTTTCAGAAGACTGGGGTGGAGATACAATTTGTGTTCCAGTTTCTGCAAAAATGGGAGATAATATAGATACATTACTTGAAATGGTTCTATTAACTTCAGAGATGCTTGAACTTAAGGCAAACCCAAATAGAAATGCAAAGGGAACTGTTGTCGAAGCTAAGCTTGATAAGGGAAGAGGATCAGTTGCATCACTATTAGTTCAAAATGGTACTTTAAATGTTGGTGATTCAATAGTTGTTGGAGCTACTTATGGTAGAATTAGAGCAATGTTTGATGATACAGGAAAGAAAATTAAATCAGCAGGACCATCAATTCCAGTTGAAATATTAGGACTTTCAGAAGTGCCAGCAGCTGGGGATAGATTCTTTAAGGTTAAGGATGAAAAGTCAGCTAGAAACATGGCAGAAGTAAGAAAGCAAAAAGATAAGGAAGAACTGTTAAAGTCAACTCATAGAGTTTCACTTGAAGGATTATATGACCAAATCAGAGAAGGTAAGGTTAAGGAACTTGGAATTATAGTTAAGGCAGACGTTCAAGGTTCTGTTGAAGCTATAAGACAATCACTTGAAAAACTTTCAACTGATGATGTTAAGGTAAGAGTAATTCATGGTGCTGTTGGTGCAATTACAGAAACTGATATTACACTTGCAAGTGCTTCAAATGCAATTGTTATTGGATTTAACGTTAGACCTGATGGAAATGCTACAGTTATTGCAGATAGAGATGGAGTAGATGTTAAAACATACAGAATAATATATGATGCAATTGAAGATGTTAAATCAGCAATGATTGGTATGCTTGAGCCAGAATACAAAGAAGTTGTACTTGGTAAGGCAGAAATCAGAGAAACATATAAGATTTCAAATGTTGGAACAATAGCAGGATGTTATGTAATAGATGGTAAGCTTGCAAGAAATGCTGAAGTTAGAGTAATTAGAGATGGTATTGTTATATGTGAAACAAAACTTGCTTCATTAAAGAGATTTAAGGATGATGCAAAGGAAGTTGCTAAGGGATATGAATGTGGATTAAGCTTAGAAAAGTTTAATGATATCAAAGAAGGAGATATTCTTGAAGCATTCGTTATGGAAGCAATAGTGAGAAAAGAGCTTTAATTAAAAAGAGGTGAAAAATTTGGCTAATTATAGAGGCGGAAGAATCAATGAAGAGGTTAAGAGAGAAATAAGTAACCTTATTCAAAATGAAATAAAGGATCCAAGACTTTCAGCAATGATATCAGTAACTGCTGTTAAAGTAACTAAGGATTTAGCATATGCAAAGGTATATGTAAGTATTTTCACAATGAATGAGGAAGAAAAGCAAAATAACCTTCAAGCACTAAAGAGTGCAAGTAGCTTTATAAGAAGAGAAATTGGTCAAAGGGTTAAACTTAGACATTGTCCACAAATAATTTTTGAATTAGATGATTCAATAGATTATGGAATGAGAATAGAGGAACTACTTGTAAAATCAAAGGAGAAGTAAAAATGTCCATAAATCAAATTAAGGATTCTATATTAAATGCAAATAAAATAGGAATTACTTTTCATACATCACCAGATGGAGATGCAATTGGAAGTGCACTTGGTTTATTAAATGGATTAAGAGAGCTTAGAAAAGACTCATATATTACTTCGAGAGATGTTATCCCAGATAACCTCTCTTTCCTTTCATTAGGGGAAGAAATTAATGGAGAAACTCCTTCCCCTATAGAAGGAACTGATTTAGTTATTGTTGTAGATTGTGGTAATGCTGAAAGAATATCTTCAGATTTATCAAGTTTTAATGGAACAGTAATTAATATAGACCATCATCTTTCAAATGAAATGTATGGAGAAATAAATTACGTTGATACTGAGGCAGCTGCAACAGCAGAAATAATTTATATGCTTTTAGAAGAAATGGGAATAAAGTTTAATGAGGAGAATGATGTTAATAAGACAATAGGAACTTGCCTTTATACATCACTTGTAACTGATACAGGCTCATTTAGACATTCAAATGTAACTAAGAGAACACATTTTATTTCAGGTGAACTTATAGGGTGTGGAGTAAATAATTCTAAGATACACTCAAATCTTTTTGATAATACGCCAGTGAGTAAGGTTAGACTTTTAGGTGAAGCGCTATGTAGATTAGAGCTTCATTTAAACAATAAGGTTGCAGTTATTGCATTAGATAGTGAACTTTTAGAAAGTTTAAATATGGAAAAGGCAGATACATCAGGAATTATTCAAACAATATTAGCTATGGAAGGAATTGAAGTAGCGGTTGTTTTAAAGGAAGCTGGAGAGGGTGCGAAAGCATCTCTTAGAAGTAGAAATGATATTGATGTTAGAGCTATTGCTGAAGTTTTTGGTGGTGGTGGCCACATAAAAGCAGCAGGATTAATGCAAAAAGATGTAACAATAACAGAAGCAAAGAAAAATATATTAAATGAAATAGAAAAAGTGATGTAATATGGATGGAATATTAAATATCTTTAAAAATAGAGGACTGAGCTCCTTTGATGTTGTTAGAAAGGTAAAGAAGGTTTCTAGACAAAAGAAGGTAGGTCATACAGGTACACTAGACCCAGAGGCAGAGGGAGTACTTCCAGTTACAATGGGAAAAGCCACTAAGCTTATTGATTATATTATGAGTTCCTCAAAAACCTACTTTGTAAAATTTCAATTAGGACTTGTTACTACTACCTATGATTTAGAAGGGGAAGTTCTAAAAGAAACAAGCATTGAGGGATTAACAGAGGAAAAGGTATTAGAAGTAATTGAATCCTTTAAAGGAGAATATTCTCAAGTACCTCCAATGTATTCTGCATTAAAACAAAATGGTGTTCGTTTATATGAGCTTGCAAGAAAGGGAATTGAAGTAGAAAGAGAAGGAAGACTTGTTAATATTATAGAAATAAAAGATATTAATGTAGAACTTCCTTTTATATCTATGGAAGTGAAATGTTCTAAGGGAACTTATATTAGAAGTCTTTGCTACGATATAGGAGAAAAGCTTAATGTAGGTGGAACTATGGTTTACCTAAAAAGAACTCACACAGCATCCTTTTATGAAAAAGATTCTATAAATATTGAAGATTTAAATGAGGAAAATATTCAAGATAATCTCATTTCAATAGAAGAAGCACTAAAGGATTATGAAAAGTTTAATGTTAATGAACATTATGGTAAATTACTTCAAAATGGAGTAAATGTAATGGATAATAGAATATATAATGATAATAAGGTAGAGGAAAATAAGCTTTATAGAGTATATATAAATGATAATATATTTTTAGGTCTTGGAAAGAAAGAAGGAAAGGCCTTTAAAATAGAAAAGCTATTATTATAGGATGGAGAAAGCCAATGAGGGTGATAGTAGATAAATCAGAAATTAAGTTTTCTAAAAATAACTATGTAGCCTTAGGAAGCTTTGATGGTCTTCATCTTGGCCATCTTTCTCTTATAAATAAAGTGAAAGAAGTGGCAAAGGAAAATGAAGGCAATAGTATGGTTTATACCTTTAAAAATCATCCAAGGTCAGTGATTAAAAAGGATAATCCGCCACAGCTTCTAATGGATAATAAATCAAAAGAAGAAGTTTTAGAAAAGCTAGGAGTAGATTTTTTGTACTTTGAAGAATTTACAAAAGATTTTATGAAGCAAACACCTGAAGATTTTGTAAGATTTTTAGTAGAGGATTTAGGTGTTTGTGGAATAGTTGTTGGCTTTAATTATAGATTTGGATTTAAAAACTTAGGAGATGTTAATCTTTTAAAGGAACTTAGAGAAAAGTATAATTACAACCTTTATGTAATGGAGCCATATGAATTTGATGATATTGTAGTTAGTTCATCAAGAATCAGAGAGGAACTTAAAAGTGGAAATGTTGAATTGGTAAATGAAATGCTATCAAGACCAATTTCCATGAGAGGAATAGTTACTCATGGCAAAAAACTTGGAAGAACTTTAGGTTATCCAACAGCTAACTTAAAAATTAACCCAGAAATATTACTTCCAAAGCTTGGAGTATATTATACTAATGTAAAATGGAATGGGGAAATTTACAAAGGAATAACATCAGTAGGTATGAATCCTACAGTTAATGGCAAGAATATAACTGTAGAAACATTTATTCTTGATTTTAATGAAATGATATATGATGATGAAATAGTAATTCTTTTCTTAAAGAGAATAAGAGATGAATTAAAGTTTGACTCATTAGATGAATTGGTAAATGAATTAAAATCAGATGAGGAATTTGCAAAAAGAGAAAAACTTTATGTAGAGTAATAAATTAACATTTACAAATTAATAGTCATTTGTTATAATACATAAGGAAAGAACCTAGTACTAAGTTCTGAGGGTACCGTCTCATTACTTGGGCTAAGGGGATAATTATTAGGAGGTATTTACAATGGATAAGCAAAGAAAGTTAGAAATCATTAAAGAACACGGGAGAAGTGAGGCTGACACTGGTTCACCAGAAGTTCAAATCGCTTTATTAACAGAAAGAATCAATTCTTTAACTGATCACTTAAGAACTCATAAGAAAGACCATCACTCAAGAAGAGGATTATTAATGATGGTTGGACAAAGAAGAGGTCTTTTAAACTATGTAGCTAAGCAAGATATCGAAAGATACAGAGCTATAATTGCAAAATTAGGTTTAAGAAGATAATCTTAGAGCGGTTTATCCGCTCTATTATTTTAATTTAATTAGAAAAATATGTAAAATAATAAATTTTTAGATAGGATGAAGGGAGGTCCTTTATGAGCAACAAATTATCTATAATGGTAGCAGGAAGAGAAATGGGAGTTGAAACTGGAAAGGTTGGATTCTTATCAGACGCTGCTATATTTATGAATTATGGGGATACAGTTATCTTAGTAAATGTTAACGGTTCAAAAAACCCAAGAGAGGGAATAGACTTTTTCCCATTAAGTGTTGAATATGAAGAAAGATTATATTCAGTAGGAAAAATACCAGGAGGTTTCTTAAAGAGAGAAGGGAAGCCATCTGATAAAGCAATATTAAATGGAAGAGCAATTGATAGACCACTTAGACCATTATTCCCTAAAGGGTATAGAAATGATGTTCAAGTGGTTACAACTGTTGTATCTGTAGAAAAGGATAATGTGCCAGAAATTCTTGCAATAAATGCAGCTTCAACGGCGTTAATGTTATCAAGTCTACCATTTACAAATGCAGTTGCAGCTGTATCAATTGGATTAATTGATGGAAACTTCATATTAAATCCAAATCAAGCTGAAAGAGAAGAAAGTAGTCTTCAATTAACTATTTGTGCAACTAAAGAAAGAGTTATGATGATTGAAGCTGGTGGAGATGAAATTCCAGAAGATACAATGATCAAAGCTATTGAATATGGATTTAATGCTTGTCAACAAATTGTTGCATTCCAAGAGGAAGCAAGAGCTAAGTTTGGTAAGGTTAAACCAGAACCAGTTTTATATAAGGTTGACGAAGAATTAGAAAAGGATGTACAAGAATTTGCTTCTAAAATGGTTAAGGATGCAATGTACATTACTGATAAGGATGAAAGAAATGCAGCAATTGATGCTGTAAATGAAAAAGTATTTGAAGCCTTTGGTGAAAAATATGAAGGTAAATCAGGAGATATAAAAGAAGTATTATACAACATGCAAAAAGAAGTTGTTAGATATATGCTTTTAAAAGATAGAAGAAGACCAGATGGAAGAGCTTTTGATCAAATTAGATCTCTTCAATGTGATGTAGGATTACTTCCAAGAACTCATGGAACAGGATTATTTAGAAGAGGATTAACTCAAGTAATGACTGTTGCAACACTAGGTTCAATTAGTGAATACCAAGTGCTTGATGGAATAGATGAGCAAGAATCAAAGAGATACATGCATCATTACAACTTCCCTGCATATTCTGTTGGAGAAGTTAGACCACTTAGAGGACCAGGAAGAAGAGAAATTGGACACGGTGCCTTAGCTGAAAGAGCATTAGAACCATTAATTCCTTCAGAAGCGGAATTCCCATATACTATTAGATTAGTATCAGAAGTATTAAGCTCAAATGGATCAACTTCACAAGCATCTGTTTGTGGATCTACTTTAGCATTATTAGATGCAGGTGTTCCACTTAAGAGACCAGCAGCAGGTATTGCAATGGGACTTATAACTTCAGAAGATTTATCAGAAGAAGAAGTGTTAACTGATATTCAAGGGATAGAAGACTTCTTTGGAGATATGGACTTTAAGGTAGCAGGAACTTCAGAAGGTATCACATCAATCCAAGTTGATACAAAGATAAAGGGACTAAGCTTTAAGGTTATTCAAGATTCAATTAGAGATGCTAGAAAAGCTAGAATGGTAATTTTAGAAAAAATTAATGAATGTATTCCACAGCCAAGACAAGAAGTGTCACTACATGCTCCTAAGACTAAGATCATGACAATTGATCCAGAAAAGATTAGAGATGTAATTGGTGCAGGTGGTAAGGTAATTAATAAGATTATTGCAGACACCGGTGTTAAAATAGATATTAAGGAAGATGGAACAGTATTTGTATCATCAACTGACCATGCAGGTGTAGATGCAGCTCTTAAAATAATCGATGGATTAACTAGAGATGTAAAATCAGGAGAAGTTTACTTAGGTAAGGTTACTAAGATTGCAGCATTTGGTGCATTTGTTGAAGTATTACCAGGTAAAGAAGGTTTATGCCATATTTCAAAGCTTGATAAGGCTAGAGTTAATAAGGTTGAAGATGTAGTTTCAGTTGGAGATGAAATTCTAGTAAAGGTTACTGAAATAGATAACCAAGGAAGAATTAATCTTTCAAGAAAAGATGCTTTAACAGATAGCGAAGAAAAAACTGAAGAATAAAAATAAAACTGCGAAAGCAGTTTTTTTTTATTTATATTGTAAATGTTTTTAAATAAGGATATACTTATAGAAATGAGGAATGGTAAAGAGTAAGGAGGAAAATATGCTTAAATTGTATACATTAAAAAATGGATTAAGAGTTGTAACTGAAAAATTAGATGGTGTAAATTCAATATCCTTTGGAGTAATGATTCAAAACGGTTCTAGAAATGAATCAGAGGATGTTAATGGAATTTCACACTTTATTGAGCATATGTTTTTTAAAGGAACTAAAAAAAGAACTTCAAAGAAAATTGTTGAGGATATAGAAAATGTTGGAGGGCAATTAAATGCCTTTACATCAAAAGAAGCTACTTGCTATTATGCAAAAGCTCTTCACACTCATTTAGATTTGTGTATAGATGTTATATCTGATATGCTTTTAAATTCTACTTTTGATAAGGAAGAAATTGAAAAAGAAAAGGGTGTAGTAATAGAAGAAATAAATATGAGTGAGGATTTACCTGATGATGTTTTAGAGGACATTGCAAGTAAAATAACATATGGAGATTCACCATTATCAAGACCTATTCTAGGAACAAAATCTAAGGTGCAAGGATTTACTAGAGAAAGAATATTAAAGTTTATAGAAGAAAAGTATACTCCAGAAAATTCAGTGGTTTCTGTTTGTGGTAAATTTGATGAGAAGGAATTAGAAGAAGTATTAGAAAAATATTTTGGTGAGTGGAAATCCAAAACATCAAATAAGGTTATTTATGAAGAAAATAAAATACATGTTGGAAGTAATCATGTAATTAAGGAAATAGAACAACTTCATATGAATTTAACTTTAAAAGGGGTACCAGTTGGATATGATAAAGGTCATGCATTAACTCTTCTTAACAATGTTTTTGGTGGAGGGGCTTCATCTATTTTATTCCAAAAGGTTAGAGAGGAGCTTGGACTTTGTTATACTATTTATTCATATCCACACCCATATATGGGAGTGGGAAGCTTAAATATTTATACAGGGCTTTCAAAAAATCAAGCACCAAAAGCACTAGAAGTAATAAATAGAGAATTAAATAATTTTGCAAATATTAAAATATCAAAGGAACAAATAGCTATAAATAAAGAAAAAATAAAAGGTGCCTATATATTAGGTTTAGAAAGTACTTCTTCAAGAATGTTTGGTAATGCAAGAAGTGTCTTATTTAGAGGAAGAGTAAGAACACAGGAAGAAGTAATAGAAAAGATTAATAAGATTACAGAAGAAGATATAGAATTTGTATTAAAAAATACCTATGGTAAAGGTGTTATTAACACTTCATATGTAGGACCAGAAGTGGAATATGATAAATTAAATAGCATAATATTAAATTCAAGTTATGCTTTTGATAATAATAGTGAAAATGAAAAAGTAGAAGTATAAAATGGAATAAACACTCCCTAATGGACATATAGTTAATTAAAGCTACATAATAATTAGGGAGGTTTTTTATATGTATGGAAAAAATTACGATTTAGGAAATACAAATAGTAATATTAAATATTTA
This sequence comes from Clostridium sp., assembly GCA_051650705.1. GTDB lineage: Bacteria > Bacillota > Clostridia > Clostridiales > Clostridiaceae > Clostridium. The sequence continues at coordinate 872 of JBOFQV010000174.1, read as the reverse complement.
AGTGAAATTGAAAGATTTGAAATAATAAATGTAAATGATGGAGAAAGATATGATCAACTTCAAGACAATGATTTAGTTGTTGATGAAAATGGTAATTTGGTAGCATTGATGGTTTCTTTTGGTGGTAAAATGGGTATATTTGGTGGGCAAAGAGAGTATTTTGAAATTCCATGGGAGTCAGTTAAAAAGGTTGGAGTAAAGGCTATTATAGTAGATGCAGATGAAAAGGAAATTAGAAGGTCAAAACTTTAAAAATATATGTACTTTAATGGCAAATAGGAGTATTATATATTAGGAGACTGCTAATTAAAGGAGAGGAAGACGTTGAAGATTTTAGTACAAAAATTTGGGGGGACTTCTGTTTCTTCAGATGAAAAAAGACAAAGAGTAATTAGCAAAATAAAGAGTGCAATAGAACAAGGTTTTAGTCCAGTAGTTGTTGTTTCAGCAATGGGGAGAAAAGGAGAACCTTATGCAACAGATACACTATTGTCATTAATAGAAGATGAGTATAAAGAAAGAAATAAGGTTGCGACAGATTTACTTATGTGTTGTGGTGAGTTTATTTCTTCAGTAATAATGAGTGATGCTTTATATAAAGAAGGTATAAATGCTACTCCACTAACAGGTGGGCAAGCAGGGATAATTACGAATAATAACTTTGGTGATGCAAAGTATATTGATGTTAAAACACAGAATATATTAGAAGCATTAGCACAAAATAAGGTTCCTGTAGTTACAGGTTTTCAAGGGATAACAGAGGATGGTTTTTTTACAACCTTAGGAAGAGGGGGGTCAGATACCTCTGCTGCTATACTTGGAGCAGCTTTAAAGGCTGAAGGAATTGAAATATATACAGATGTTGATGGTAT
>JBOFQV010000173.1:0-2645 GCA_051650705.1 Clostridium sp. | reverse complement strand
AGCTTGAAAAATAAAATTAAGAGGGGTGCTTTTTAGCATCCTTTCTTTTGTCTAATTTGAATAAATACGGAATAATATGTATAATAAGAATAGGTTTACAGAAAAGGGAGGAGAGAAAATATGACAAAATTAATAATAAATGCAGACGACTTTGGGTTAAGTAGGGGAGTAAATTATGGAATAATTGATGCCCATAAAAGAGGGGTAATTAGAAGTACAAGTATTATGGCTGGTATGCCTGGTTTTCTTCATGCTGTGGAGCTTTTAAAGGAGAACAAGGATTTAGGATGTGGAGTGCATTTAACTCTTACAGCTTATAAGCCACTTTTAAATACACATAAGGTTATTGTAGATAAGAATGGATATTTATCTAGAGAACATATAGAAAATAATATTAATATGGATAATATAAAAGAAGCTTTAGAAGAGGCTTACTTAGAATTTAAGGCTCAAATTGAGAAGGTGAAGAGTGCTGGAGTTGAAATTACTCACTTGGATTCACATCACCATGTTCACACAATGCCAGAGCTAAAGCCTGTTATTGAAAGGCTTGTAAATGAGTATCAGCTTCCAATTAGAGGGGGACTTAATTATGAGCTTGACTATGATAAGGTAGTTCCTTATGAAACTGTATTTTTTGATAAAACTGCTTCAATTGATACCTTTAAGAAGCATATGGAGGAGCTTAAAAAATTTGAGGTTATTGATACAATGAGCCATCCTGGTTATGTTGATAAATTCCTTCTTGATATTAGCTCATATACCACAAAGAGAGCAGAAGAGGTTGAAATTTTAACTTCTGATGAGCTTAAGGAGCTTTTAAAGGAGAATGGAATTGTAGTGTCAAATTACAGAGAAATAGTTTAGATTTTACAATAAATTGTCTTAAAAACAAGAACATAAACCTCTAAATTAAAATATTATAAATTTGATTATATTAATTTAAGAGGAGAAATATATGGGCACAGATAAAACGGAGAGATGCAATGAGTTAGCTTTATACAAGTACTGTTCAAGCCCTAATATGTTAAATGAATCTAATGAAATAGTTATTGGGAAATGCTTAATATATAATATACTTGCAACTAATACCTTGGATAGAACACTTTTTAACGTAACAATTAAGGAGCCTTTAAGCCCTTATTTGAAGTTTGTGGAGGGGTCTATAACTGTTAATAGTAATGTTATCTTATCTGGGGATATTACACAGGGACTTTCATTTAATAAATTTGAGCCAGGGCAAATTTATAAAATAAGCTATAAGGTGAGGGTTGTTGCTCCACCTGTAAATAGCATGATTTCAAGTAAGGCTCTTGCTGTATATCGCTATAATAGTGATAAGTATGTAGAGAATTGCTTTGTTGAAAGTAATGTAGAGGATATAAGGGTTTTAAATCCAAGCTTAAAATTAGAACAGTATGTAGACAAGCCTAGGGTGTCCATTGATGAGGATTTGACTTATGAAATAATTCTCTCAAATAATGGGGATGTAGATTTAACTAATATAATACTTATTGATGAGCTTGGTGATGAGGTTGACCTTATTTTAAACAGCGTTACTTTTGATAGCAAGGGAATGAATTTGACTAAGGATGATTTTAGGAATGGGATAGTTATTGAAATACTTCCTAAGGGGAAAAGCTTAGTTATTGATTACATGGTTAGGGTTAAGGCTTCTAATAGGTTAAGAAAGATAGTTAACTGTTGTTATGCTAAGTATGAATTTATATCAATTACTGGAGAGAGTGAATGTAAAACTACTGAATGTATTACAGGGGAGATTGATATAAATATGTATACCTGTAGGCAGTTTTCTATTAAGAATTGTTTTACACTTCCAGATCACATGATGGATTTGGAGTATATTAATAATGTTTTGCCAAGGACTGAGATTCTTGATTATGAAGTTTATCAGAAGATGTATAATGGCAAGTATATTGATGAGTATTTTATTTGTGTAAAGGGTGTTGTGAATTATATTGTAGAATACACTTCAACTTGTGAGAATAGGGGAATATTTGCTGGGTATTTTAAGGGGTATTTTTCTGAGACTTTTGATTTACCAAAGGGCTTTTGCTGGGATTGCAAGGTTTATGTGGATGGTACTGATGAATTGGATAGGTATGATAGCTTGCATTGTAGGAGTGTTTCTATTAATTCTATTATACTGATTATGGTGAAGGTGCTTTGTGCAAACTAAGGGGAGTGAGGACTTAATTTAGGGAACACACTAGGTAAAAAAATATTTGGTGCTTATACAAATTGAATAAGCACCAAATATTTTTTACTTTTATTGATGTTTTTTATTTAATTATTTAATGTAATTTTCAATTTTACATTGTTCATGTACCTTTTTACCTAATATAGTAATTGCCTCCTTTGGACACTCACTAAAGCATCTATAGCACAGGGTACATTTATGTTTGCTTTCTATTTTTCCATTGGATAAGTATAGGTTATTCATTGGACACACTTTAACACATTTGCCACAGCTAATACAGTTATTTTCATTAATCCTAACCTTATTTGAGTACTCCTTGGTTTTATTATAAAACCATAGTCTTTGGCCAAATAATCCTGCCAAGTGATACATAATATTTAACCCTTCTTTAGTAGGGTTGCCCTCTTTAAATTTATTTACGGCA
>JBOFQV010000172.1:0-16418 GCA_051650705.1 Clostridium sp. | reverse complement strand
AAAGGAAGAAGTAAAGAAGAAGATTTCAACAATGACTTTAAAAGAAAAAGTTGGACAAATGATGTTTGTTGGAGTTGATGGAACTAAAGTTGATTATAAAACAATGGATGCATTTGAGGATTTAAATGCTGGGGGAGTTATACTTTATGGATGGAGAAACTTTTATGGTGGTGACATTGAGAAAAATGTTAACTATGTAAATGATCTTAAAAAAGGAAATAGTCAAAATACTAAGATTCCACTATTTGTTGGATTTGATGAAGAGGGAGGTATATTCTCTCACTTGCCTCAAGAAATGCCAAAGATACCATCAAAGGCAGAGGTAGGAAATTTTAATGATTCTTCACTTGCTAATGAGTTTGGAATTGGGACAGGTAAAAAGTTGAAATCACTAGGGATTAATGTGGATTTTGGAACAGTTTTAGATGTTAATACAAATCCTAATAATCCAATAATAGGTTTTAGATCCTTTGGAGCAACTCCAGAAAAGGTAACAGAGTTTGGAATGAAGGAAATTGAAGGAATTAAGAGTCAAGGAGTAATACCAACAGTTAAACACTTCCCAGGTCATGGAGATACAGCAGTTGATTCACATGTAGGGTTACCATCATTACCACATGATATGGAGAGATTAAAGAAGGTTGAGCTAGCTCCTTTCCAAGAGGCAATTAACCAAGGGGTTGATATGTTAATGACAGCTCATATTATGTTGCCAGCTCTTGATGAAGAATATCCTGCAACAATGTCTAAAAAGATTTTAACTGATCTTTTAAGAAAGGATATGGGGTATAAGGGAGTAATTATTACTGATGATTTAGAAATGCAAGCTATTAAGAATAACTGGGGTCTTGGTGAAGCAGCAGTTAACTGTGTTAATGCCGGGGTAGATATTTTACTTGTTTGCCATACACCAGATTCTCAAAGAGAAGTTTTCAATGCAGTTTTACAAGCTGTTCAGGATGGTAAGATTTCAGAGGAAAGAATTGATGAAAGTGTTGAAAGAATTCTTACTCTTAAGGGTAAATATAATATAAAAGATACTAGAATTACTTATGATGAGGGTAAATTCTATGAAGAAATGAATGGTGTTTATGAACCTATAATGAAATACTACAATAAGGTTGTTGAACAAATGTATAAGTAAGATGGGAGTATGCTAGTTTTTTTGAATTAGCATACTTTTTATTGTTTTTGGATATTAAAATAAGTGTTATAATTTTAGTACACAATTCAATATAAAGGGGAATAACAATGAAGATAAGAAAACCAAGTTATTTTAATTCCTTTAAATGTATAGCATCAGAATGTGAAGACACTTGTTGTGCAGGATGGGGAATTGTTATAGATGAAGAAACACTTAAAAAATATGAAAAAGTAGAAGGAGACTTTAGGGAAAGATTAAATGAAGAAATAATCAGTGATGATGAAGATAAAATCTTTAAACTAAAGGGGGATAGATGTTCCTTTCTAAATGATAAAAACCTTTGTGATATATACAAAGAACTTGGAGAAGAGGGGCTTTGCTACACTTGTAGGGAATATCCAAGGTATAGAGAAGAATTTTTACACATAAAAGAAATAGGAATATCACTATCTTGTCCAGAAGCTGCAAGAATAATTTTAAGGGATGAAGAAGAGGGCGTCTTTATAGAAATAGATAATGATGAAAAGTGGGAAGAGGATGATGAAATAGAAGAAGAAATGCTTTCACACTTCCTAGAATCTAGAGAAATTATTTATGATATTTTAAAAGATAGATCCTTAGAAATATCAGAAAGATGCGCCCTTTGCCTTAAGTTTGTAGAAGAGCTACAAGATAAGGTGTACTTTAATGAGATAGAAGAAATTGAAGAGATTTTAAAGAATTATAAAAATAGTTCCTTTAAGGAAGAAATAATAAAAGAAATTAAAGAATATAAGGGTGATGAAAAGTACAAGAACATCCACCAGTATATTAAAATCTTTGAAGATTTAAGACATATACACCCAAATGACCCATTAGCACTTCAAGATATATTAAGAACCTTCTTCCAAACACCAGAGGATGAAGAAATTTATTTAAAGAAGCATAGGGAGTTTGATGAGTATTTTAAAAAGAATGAGTATAAGTATGAAAATATACTAATTTACTTTGTTTTTAGATATTATATGAAGGGTATATTTGACTATGATTGATCTTCAAAAATAAAGATGGCAATTATAAGCTTTATAATGATTAAGGAACTAGCTCTAACAAGCTATGTAGAAAATGGGGAACTTACAAGAGAAGAGTTTGAAAGAATTTGCTTTATATACTCTAAGGATATTGAACATGCTGAGGAGAATGTTGAGGATTTACAGGAACTTTTTGAAACAAAGGAGCTTTTTGAAGTGGAAAACATAATAAAAACATTATAAATTAAAATTTGTTGGTAAGTTAAGAAGTAATAGTGAATAGTGAATAGTTATGGAGGAAATCCCTTGGGGATTTATTTTAATTTAGAAACTTCGCAGAAGTTTCATTCTTAAAAAGGATGTTGATATCAACATTAAAAACTTCAAAAATAGCAAGAGGCTAATTTAACCTCTTGTTATTTTTTTTGAAACTCTAAGAGTTTCTACCGCTACTTTTCACTATTCATTCTTACTTCTTCACTACGAAGTAAGTATTAATTATGAAATTTATCAATAAACTGTATTGTTTTACAAAAATAGTAATGTTAAAATTTACATATAAGTAAAAGGAGGGGGGAAAATGACAGAAATAATAAACAATGCTTTAACAGGAGTCAACCTCATACCCACAGTACTACTAGCAATAGTAATAATCTATTGGATAACAGTAATCATAGGTGTAATCGATTTTGATTTATTTGACTTCGACATAGACCTAGATGGAGGAGGGGAACTTGGACCATTTCAATCAGCACTAGCATACTTCAACCTAAAAGAAATACCATTCATGCTATTTTTCAGCATAGTAATAGTAAACTTTTGGATAATAGCAATGTTAATGTGCAAGCTTCCATTCATTAATGGAGGATTGGTGGCACTTTTATTATTCATACCAGAAATAATCATAAGTTTATTCATAACAAAAATTATAACAAATCCACTAAAAGGAATATTCAAAAAACTAAGTGAAGTGGAATACCAAGGAGAAGTAGTGATTGGACAAGTTGTAACCCTACTTTGTGAAGTTACGGAAGGAAGAATAGGACAAGGGGAAATAAAAAGAGAGGGAGCATCAATACTCATAAACCTAAAGCCAGAATATGAGGGAGATATTTTTGAAAAGGCAGAAGAAGCATATGTAACAAGAAGAGATGAGGAAAAGAATTTATATTATATTATAAAAATCAGGGAGTGAGAAAAATATGGAATATGGTACACAAGTAATTTTAATAGGAATTGGAGCAGTTGTAATAATTATCTTTGGACTACTTGCAATGTTCTCAAGATTTTATCGTAAGGTTGAGCAGGGAAAAGTTGTAGTAAGAAATGGTGTTGGGGGACCTGTTGTAAGCTTTGGAGGAATATTCGTATTACCAGTAATACACAGACATGAAGTAATGGATATCTCTGTAAAAAGAGTTGAAATAGCTAGAGAAGGGAAGGATGGACTAATATGCAAGGACAACCTTAGAGCAGATATTAGAGTAGCATTCTTCGTTAGAGTAAATCAAACAAGAGAGGATGTTTTAAAGGTTGCACAACTTCTTGGGTGTGCAAAGGCATCAGACCCAACAACATTAATGGAATTCTTTGATGCAAAATTCTCAGAAGCATTAAAAACAGTTGGTAAAAAGTTTGAATTTGTTCAATTATATACAGAAAGAGAACACTTCAAAAATGAAATACTTCAAATCATTGGAACAGATTTAAATGGATATGTTTTAGATGATGCAGCAATAGACTATTTAGAGCAAACAGATATTAAGCTTTTAAACGCAAATAATATCTTAGATTCTGAAGGGATAAAGAAGATTACAGAATTAACTTCAACTCAACTTATTTTAGCAAATGAAATTGAAAGAGAAAGAGAAAAAACAATAAAGAAGCAGGATGTATCTGCAAGGGAAGCAATACTTGAGCTTGAAAAGCAAAATGCAGAGGCAGAAGCAAAGCAAAAGAGAGAAATAGAAATTATTACTGCAAGAGAAGAGGCAGAGGCAGAAAAGGTTAGACAAGAAGAAAGATATAAGGCTGAAATGGCTTGAGTTAAGGCTGATGAGGAGATTGAAATTGCAGAGCAAAATAAAGATAGACAAGTTATTATTGCAATGAAATCAAAGGAAAGCACAGAGGCTGTAGAGCAAGAAAGAGTTGAAAAGAAGAGACTTCTTGAAAGAACAGAAAAGGAAAAGCTAGTAGAGCTTGCAAACATAGAAAAGGAAAAGCAAGTTGAAACAGAAAAGAAGAATATCCAAGCTATAATCAGAGAAAGAGTAACAGTTGAAAAGGATACTGTTGTTGAAGAAGAAAAGATAAAAGATACTCGCACAATGGCAGAGGCTGAAAGAACTAAGCTTGTTGCACTTAAAAAGGCTGAAGAGGAATCAGAAGCAAATCTTATTATTGAGGTTAAAACAGCAGAAGCTTCAAAACAAGCTGCTGAAAGAATGGCAGAAAAGACAGTTATTGATGCAGAAGCTAAGTACAAGGCATCTCAAAAGGAAGCAGAAGCAATTAAAATTCTTGTGGATGCAAATGTTCAAAAGGAATCAGTTTCAGGTATTGCACAGGCTAAGGTTATTGAAGCTAAGGCTTTAGCAGAAGCTAGGGCTATTGAAAGCACATCACTTGCTAAGGCAAAAGGTGACACTGCTATGGTAGATGTTAAGGAGAAGGATGGAACAGTTGAGGCTGATATCCTTAAGAAGAAATACATTGCAGAGGCAGAAGGAATTAAGGAAAAAGCAAATAGCATGAAGGCTCTTGATGAAGTTGGAAGAGGACATGAAGAGTTCAAGCTTAAACTTGAAAAAGAAAAGGAAATTGAACTTGCAAACATTAATATTCAAAAGGAAATTGCAGAATCACAAGCTTCAGTTATTAGAGAAGCTCTTAAGACTGCTAAGATTGATATTGTTGGTGGAGAAACAATGTTCTTTGACCAAATTATTGGTTCAATCACAAAGGGTAAATCATATGACCGTCTAGTTAATAATAGTGATGTTTTAACAGATATCAAGGAAACCTTTATTACTGGTGATCCAGAATATTTCAAAAAGCAATTAAATGATTTATTAGATAGATTCTGCTTAACTTCAGAGGATATTAAAAACCTTTCAATATCAGGTGCTATTAATAAAATGATGATGAGTGCAGATGGAACAGACAAGATAATGCTAGGTAAGCTTTTAGATACAGTAAATAAGGCAGGGCTTTCAAACATGCCAGCTAAAAGTATTGAAAATGCAGTCAAATAGAGGTGAGCTTTTTGAGTGAAGAAAAAAAAGGCGTAAATAATGAGCTTGAAAAAAATAACCAAGAAAATATGGAAAATGGCACATATGAAGTTATTAAAAAGCGTCTTATTAAACAGGGAACAGATTTAAAAGAGAGAGTAGAAAAGCTTAATCATGTAAGAAAAGAGGTTTTTGGTTCAATAGAAACAAAGCTTCTTGGAAGCGAAAGAATAATCACAGAAAACAACTGCATACCAAGGGACATGGCTCCAGTGGATGATATGTTCCTCTTTGGATACAATGTTCACATGGGATTAAAATCAAAGGTTGAGCTTTCTGATGTATTTTCAGTTTATAAATACAAGGATAAAGCATTTGTAAAGCAATCTCTTGAGCTTATTAATAATGATGAGTTTAAAAAGGATTTTGATGAGCTTTATGAATATTACAAAAACACCTTCTTTGCTAAGTTTACCATAATAGAGCCATATTTTTATATGGTATTCCAAACAGGTAAAAGCCCAAATGATATAAAGGTTTTTAAATGGGCAATAGAAGGGAACAAGTTAGCTTATGTTGATAATAGAAGTGAACATGAGGTTAGATTTGAAAATAGAAATGAATTTAAATTTATAAAGGCAACAAGAGATGACCAAAGAACAGGAATTCACCCTCATGTTTCTATAATGGATAAGGTTTTTGTGGAAACCATAGGAGGGGACTTAACAATAAAGGTTGAGGACAACACCACAGTTGGTAAAGGAATATATTCAGAGCCAGTTGAGGACAAGGATCAAAGCCTTGATGATGCAGAGATTTTCTATGCTGATTTAAATCAAGTGGTAATCCTTAAAATTAAACCTTATAAGGAAAAGGAATTTAGATATTTCATATTTAATAATAAGTTAAAAACAGTGGTTAGAGTGGATTCCATAAAGGATACATGCGTTCTTTTACCAGGACATCATGGAATAATATTTCCAAAGGGATATTACCTTCAAAATGGGGAATATAAAATATTTGATGTAGATGGAGAGAGTTCAGTATTTGACCAAATAGTTTCCTCATCTAATGGGGAGGACTATCAATATTTCTTCTACAATGTAAATAGTGGACTATATTTAATCTATTCCTACAATATTATTGAACAGAAAATAGATACTCCAATTGTGTGTAGTGGATATTCTCACTTTAATAATGGGGAAATGATAGTCTTTAAACATGAAAATGAGCCAAGAAAAAATCACATGATTCAAATATGGCAAACTCCTTATGTGGGTAAAAACTATGAAACACAAGGGGACAAGGATTCCATTCTATTTAAAATAGGAAACAAGGAAATTGTTACTGCCATGGCTGATTGTAGGGGAGTATCAAAGCTTGCCCTAAAGGGAGAGGGATATCAAAGTATTTACCTTGATATTGTAAAGGAATGTGAAAGAATTTTAGACTCATATTTTTGGTTAGATAAGGAGGAAACATTTAACTTAAAGGAGATTCTTTTAAGCATAAAGGAAAGTTCAACTTTTGCAATAGGTGAGTTTGAAAAGGTAACGAGAATTAAAAACTCAACTAAAAAGCAAATAGATGAGTGTGATAAAGATGCAGAGGAACTTTTAAAGAAATTAAAATATGGAAGCTTTGAAAACATAGATGATTATGTAAAAGCATTATCAGAAATTAGAAAAATTAGAGGGAGAATTGCTTCATTAAGGGAGTTAAGATACACAGATTTAAATAAGGTTGAGGCTTTAGATAAGGATGTTCGTGAGAAGTATGATGAGTTTTCCTCAAAATGTGTGGAGTTTCTTCTAGATGAAGTAGGACTAAAGCCTTATGAAGATAAGGTATCATCTCTTCAAGGAGAAATAGAAGGGGTTAAAAAGTCAAAGGAGGGAAGAGACCTTGAGAAAAGAATGGATGAAACCTCAAGGGAGCTTGAACTTTTAATTGATATAATAACCAACTTTAAAATAGAAGATCCAACAAAAACAACAGAGATTATTGAGAAGATTTCCTCTCTATTCTCATTAATTAATAATGGGAAGGCAAGAATTAAAACAAGGGTGGATGAGCTTAATAAGGGGGAAATGACAACACAATTCAACTCTCAAATTAAACTTTTAAGTCAAGCTGTTGTAAACTACCTTGATATTTCAGACACTGTGGACAAGTGTGATGAATACTTAAACAAGGTTATGATAATGATTCAGGAGCTTGAGGGGAAATTCTCAGAATTTGATGAGTATGTTTTAAAGCTTGGAGAAAAAAGAGAAGAAATTTATAATGCCTTTGAAAGTAAAAAACAAGCTATTTTAGATAAAATCAACAAGAAAATCCTGAACCTATTTAATTCAGCAGAGCGTGTTTTAAGTGGAATTTCAAATAGAATTAAGGGTATGAATTCTGTAGAAGAAATTAATGCATACCTTGCCACAGACATTATGGTTGAAAAGGTTCGTGATGTTATTTCTGAGCTGAAGGAATTAGGAGATAGTGTTAAGGGAGATGAGATATCATCAAGACTTAAAACTATTAAGGAAGAAGGGGTTCGTCAGTTAAAGGATAGACAAGAGCTTTATGTTGATGGAGAAAATATTATTAAGTTTGGAAAGCATAAATTCTCTGTGAATAAAAAGGCTATTGACCTTTCAATGGTTCAAAAGGGAGAAGCTCTTTATTACCACATTACAGGAACAGATTTTTGGGATGAGGTTGTCCATGATAGTATTTCTTCATACAAAAACGTATTTAACCAATCAGTGGTTTCAGAAAATACAGAGGTGTATAGAGGGGAGTATCTTGGCTACTTAGTTTTTGAAGAGGGAAGAAAAAATGGAATTGAAGGCTTATATTCAAAATCTAATTCTCAGCTTTTAGAGCTTGTACAAAAGTTCATGGAACCAAGATATCAGGAAGGATATACAAAGGGTGTACATGATAGAGATGGAGCAATAATATTAAAGAATTTATTAGAGCTTCATGAAAAAATTGACTTGCTTGTATATAAAAATGAAGAGAGAGCACTAGCAAGATTTTTCTGGAGATGCTTAGCAGATGAGGAGAGTAAAAGCTTATTAAGAATGAGGCTCAAGGAATTATCAAAGGTTTCTTTATTCTTTAATTCCCCTCCAAAGCTTGAAAGCTATATTCCATTTGTTGTGGAAAAGATAAAAGCCTCATTAAAGAAGGTACCATTATTTAATGAAAGTAATATTTTGGGAGCAGCAGAATATCTTTGTCTTGAAATCATGAAGGAGCAAGGCTTTGTAGTGAGTAAAGAGGCAAAGAGTATATATGATGGCTTTATAAGCTATTTAAGAGAGAAGAATACCCTAAGTGATTTTCTATATGCTGTGGAGAATTCAAGGGAGGATTTAGAAGGACTATTCTACTTTACTAGAGAGTGTGTTAATGGCTATAGGATAAGCATTAATGAAAACCAAGAGGATTTAAATACAAAGCTATTTAACTCACTAGAGGAGGAGGAAATTCAAGGAATCCTTTATGAAGTGATTGTGCTATTAATTGATATGGAGCAGAATATAGGACGAGTAATATATATAGACTCAAAGGTTAAAATACAAGGGCTTATTGGAAGCCATGGAGTTATTAATGGGGGAGAATATGTTCTTAGCTATACAAGCTTTATGGATAAGCTAAAGCATTTTAAAGAGGTAACAACAAAGGATTTTGAAAGCTTTACGGAAATTAAAAAGGAGCTTATAAAGGACTTTAGGGAAAATCTTCATTTAGCTGATTTCAAACCAAAGGTGTTAACATCCTTTGTGAGAAATCAGCTTATAGACAAGGTTTATCTTCCTTTAATTGGGGATAATTTATCAAAGCAAATTGGTACTGCATCAGAAAATAAGAGAACAGATTTAATGGGACTTTTATTACTACTTTCCCCACCAGGGTATGGTAAGACAACCTTAATGGAGTATATAGCAAGTAGACTTGGAATAATTTTAGTTAAGGTAAATGGGCCATCCCTTGGAAATGAAGTAACCTCATTAGACCCAGACAAGGCAAAAAATAGTGGAGCAAGGGAAGAGCTTTTAAAGCTAAACATTGCTCTTAAAATGGGGAATAATGTAATGATTTATGTGGATGATATTCAACATTGTAATCCAGAGTTTTTACAAAAGTTTATTTCTCTTTGTGATGGTCAAAGAAAAATAGATGGGGTATATAATGGAGTTTCTCAAACCTTTGATTTAAGAGGGAAAAAGGTGTGTGTGGTTATGGCAGGTAATCCATATACAGAAAGTGGAGAAAAATTTAAAATACCAGATATGCTTGCAAATAGAGCAGATGTATATAATTTAGGAGATATGCTGTTAGAAAATGAGGAGGCATTTAAGCTTAGTTATATTGAAAACTGCATAACCTCAAATTCAATTCTTTCAAAGCTAAGTGCCGGTAGTCAAAAGGATGTTTATGGCCTTATTGAAATGGCAAAAGGGGCAGAAAGGGAAAATGTAAATCTTGAGTGTAATTACTCTTTAGATGAGCTTAATGAGTATATTTCTGTTTTAGAAAAGCTATTTAAGGTTAGAGATGTGGTGCTTAAAATCAACATGGAATATATTAAATCAGCAGCTCAAGCAGATGAGTACAGGAATGAACCACCATTTAAGCTTCAAGGTTCTTATAGAAATATGAATAAGATAGCAGAGAAGGTTGTTCCAATTATGAATGAAGAGGAATTATTCCAAAGGATTTTAGTTAGCTATGAAAATGACTCCCAAACCTTAACCACAGGAGCAGAAGCAAATATGCTTAAGTGGAAGGAGCTTGCATCATGTATAACTGAAGAGGAAGCTTTAAGATGGGAAGAAATTAAAAATACCTTTAAGAGAAATAAGCAAGTTCAGGGTGAGGATCAGGTGGCTCGTGCTGTTTTTGTTCTTAGTGCCCTAACTGAAAATATTGAGATGATTAAGGATATACTAGCTAGAAAACAGTAGTTAATGGAAAAGCAAGACATTATATAAAAAATTAGGAGTGTATAGGAATAAGGTTTTAACCTCATTCCTATCACTCCTTTGTTTTTCAGTTTATATCCCTCTTAAATTCTATACTAAAAAGGTATTATAGCCTAAAATAAATATTTATAAAACAAAAAATAAAAGATGATGTATCAAACTGAATTTTATTGAAAAATTAAACTAATTAATATATAATCATCACTATTAATAAAAAATAAATATCAGAGATAGGAAGGAAAAGAAACAAATGAAAGAAATGCAAGAGTTATTTTCCAAACAACAAAAGATAATAGAAGATATAAATAAGGAATATACAAAAGGGAAATATACAATAGAAAACCCGTACATAAACATAAATCCCTTTGAAGTATGCCCTCTAAGCGCATTAGTAAAATTCAAAACAGAAAAAAGTGCAAAAATAAAAATTACAATAAATAATAACATAATAAATAATTTAAAAGAATTTAAAGAACACCATGAAATAGAAATACATGGACTAAAAGCAAATTACATAAATAAAATTATCTTACATTGTACATATAAAGATGGGGAAACTCAAACAAAGGAAATAGAAATAAGCGGATTAACTCTACCAAAAGAATATCCACAAATAAATTTAATAAAGTCACATAAAGAAAAAATGAAAAGAGGCTTCATATCACTATCCCTTGGAAAATCAATGGGGGTAAAAACCATAAAACACCTTTATTCAATACTTGATGAAGAGGGAGTACCAGTTTGGGTATACACAGGAGTAGCTTGCCATGTATTCTCAAAGCTTAAAAATGGAAACCTTATAGTTGATGCACCAGTATCAAGTGGAATATGTGGAGCATACACAGCAGCAGGATTCATTGAGATGACATTCTTAGGAAGAATAATAAACTTTTTTAAAATACCAAATGGTCTTCATCATGATGTTATTGAAATACCAAATGGAAACTTCCTAGCAATAACTCAAAGAGAAAACACAAAACAAGATCTTTTAGTAGAGATAGATAGAGTTTCAAAGGAAGTAATTAATGAATGGGACTTTAGAAAAATTTTAGATCCAACAAGGGAAACAGTAATTGATAAAATATCAGTAAATCATCCTCTTGATTGGTTACATTTAAATTCCTTAGTTTATGATGAAAAATCAAATTCAATCATAGCATCTTCAAGAAACCAAAGTACTGTGGTAAAGTTTAATAAGGACACAAAAGAAATAAAGTGGATATTAGCTCCACCATATTATTGGAAAGAGGAATTTAAAAGGTATTTATTAACCCCAACAAATGAGGAATTTATTTATACCTATGCACAACACACTCCTGTTTTAACAAAGGGTGGAAATCTTTTAGTTTTTGATAATGGAAACTTTAGAAGCTATGATTTAGAAAATGCAACCCTAGCCTATGATAATTTTTCAAGAGGTGTTGAATACAAAATAGATGAAGATAATCTAAAAGTAACAGAGGTTTGGCAATATGGAAAAGAAAGAGGTAACTCATTATATTGTCCATATTTAGGGGCGATAAGGGTTCTGGAAAATGACAATAGGCTTATAACCTTTGGGGGAATAACAAAGGATATGTTTGGAAATCCTATAGATGATATGAAAGCTGATAGAATGAAAAATAGAACCACAGTAGTTGAAGTAAAAGGAAATGAAGTGGTTTTTGAAATCCAAATTAAAAGCAATGATATTACAAGCTCTGAAGGATATAAATGCTATAGAGCTGAAAAAATAAATTTTTACTAAAGGAGAAAAACTATGAAAAAAACATTAAAAAAAATAGTTGCAATTGCTATGATGAGCTTAATGACAGGGAGCTTAATTAGCTGTTCTAATGAACCAGAGAAAAAGGAAAATGTAGCATTAAGACTTGGGGTAATGTCAGCAGCTGATTCAGCGCCAATACTTTTAGCACAAGAAAAGGGATATTTTGAACAAGAAGGAGTTGACCTTAAGCTTGAAATATTCACAAATGGAGCAACAAAGCAAAGCTCAATTCAAGCAGGAGAGCTTGATGCTGCAATGGTTAGTATGATTCAGTTCTTAAACAACTCAAAGGCTGGACTAAAGGCTAAAATAACAACAAGTACAGATGGAGTATTCCCAATAGTGCTTTCAAAGAACTTTGAGGAAAAGAAGGATGTTAAGGTTGGTCTAATGGAGGTTTCTGTAACTAACTTTTTAGCAGATCAATACTTAAAGGACTATAATATGGAAAAGGTATTTATAAATGAAATGCCAGTTAGACTTCAAATGTTAATGGAAGGAAAGCTTGATATGGCAGTACTTCCAGAACCACAAGCTTCAAATGCAGAGCTTAAAGGACTTGGGAAAAGAGTATATGGAGATCCAAATGACTTTACTCCAAATGCAATAATTTTCACAGATGAGTTTATAAAAAATAACCCAGAAACAGTAAAGGGCTTCCACAATGCCTATAACAAAGCTGTTAATGACATCACTAATAATCCAAATGAAGCTAAGGATATATTAGCAAAGAAATTAGAGCTTGATGAAAAGGTAAAAGACTTAATGGTATTGCCAACTTACCATAAAACAAGAATTCCAACAGAAAACTACTTAAAGGAAGTTGAAGATTGGACTGAAGGACTACAAGGAAATGAATTGAACTTAAACTATAATGATTTAGTTACAAAGGATTATGTAGCTAAATAATGTTAAAATGCAATAACATATATGTTAACTATGGAGAAAAAGAGATACTTAAAAACATCTCTTTTTCTTTAAGTAAAAATGAAACAATTTCATTAATTGGTCCTTCAGGTTGTGGTAAGAGTACCCTTTTATTAGCAATAGCTAAGCTGAAAGAAATATCAAAAGGAAGTATTGAAAATTCCTTTGAGGATAGTGGATTAATACTTCAACAAAATGGTCTTTTTCCTTGGAAGACCATAAGGGAAAATATAAAGCTTGGTCTTAAAAGAAAAAACATTTCTAAAGAGGAGAGAGAAAGCCTTACTTTAGAAATAGCTGAAAAAATTAAAATAACTCATATTTTAGATAAATATCCTATGGAGGTTAGTGGAGGGGAAAGACAAAGAGCTGCTGTTTCAAGAGTGGTAATTTCAAACCCTAAATTACTACTTTTAGATGAGCCCTCCTCAGCATTAGATTCCATAAATAAAGAAAACTTTCAATCACTTTTAAAGGAAATACAAGAGGAATATAAAATTTCTTTTATTATTGTTACTCATAATATAGAAGAAGCTGTTTTTCTTGGTCAAAGAATAGCTGTAATGAATAAGGGAGAAATTATAAATATGGTAGACAATCCTTTCTATGGAATGGAGAACATAAGAAAGAACTATGAGTTTTTTGATAAGTGCAATGAAATTAGAGAACTCCTAGAAGGGGGAGAAGAACATGAAAAAAGGTAAGGGGATTTTATCCTACATTTATGCAATTCTCTCTATTTTATTAGTATGGTACATAATTCATGTAGCTTTAGATTCTTTTGTTGTACCAAATCCTTTTGAAGTAATTAAAGAATTTTTTAGAATACTTGGGACGGATTTAATAAAGCATTTAGGTGCTAGTACCTATAGATTATTAGTTGCACTAACCTTAACTACAGTTTTGGGATATGTTATTGGATTATCCATAGGAATTAGTAGAAGAGTAAATAAAGTATTTTCCCCAATTCTATATTTAATTTTTCCAATTCCAAGAATAGCATTTTTACCAGTATTCATGATTCTTTTTGGTCTTGGAGACCTAAGTAAAATAGTATTAATAATAGCCATAGCGGTATTTCAAGTTATTTTATCAACAAGAGATGGGGTACTTGAAGTTCCAAAGGATTTAATACTTTCAGCTTCTTCACTTCATTTAAGTAAATGGGATTTAATAAAGGAGATTTATATTCCTGCAACACTTCCTAAGCTATTTACTTCCCTAAGAATTGCCCTAGGTTCAAGTATGGCAGCATTATTTTTTGCAGAAAATTATGCAACAAAGCTTGGGATTGGATACTTTATTATGAATTCATGGGTTCAGGTGAATTATGTAAAGATGTATTGTGGGATAATAGCTGTTAGTATGCTTGGCATTATTATATTTAAGCTTATTGATGGGGCAGAAAAAATAATTTGCAAATGGAGATTTTTATAGTAACTTAATCTGAAAAAATAGGAGCCTAGAAAAATTTAGGCTCCTATAATATTGTTTATAAAGGTATAACTACATATATCCAAGTAAAAGAGGGAGCATCCCAATCCATATCAAATGACTAATGTTAATTCCAACATAAAAAATTAAAATACCATTAGTTAGCCAATTAGAAACTCTAAGCTGATTAAAAGTTGCCTTCCTCATTCTTATAGCAATTAAAAAAAGTAAAACTGCAGGAATGACAATTTTAACAAAAGAAGCAAAAAAAGGATTACCAACAATTAAATTTATAAGCCCATTTACCTCAACATAACACCCAGTCCTAAGCAAAAGCAAAGTGAAAAGAATGTCAGTAACATTCAAGGCACAAATCCATTTAAACTTCCTTATTATTTTAGGTAAAGTAATATTTTTAATATTACTATTCATATAAATCACCTCTTATAAAAAATTATTGACAGCAAATTAAAGAGCTAACCTAGGTAATTAATGGTAAAAAATTATGAAAAGGGTTCCTAAAATTTAGAAAATAAGGTATACTATTATTAACAATATATTAAAAGTAAGAATAAAAGGTTAAAGGATAGTCAAAAACTATCCTTTTTATATAAAAATAAAAAGGGGGAATTGTATTGAAAAAAGGAGACTTAAAACTTTATCACAAGATTTTTATAGGACTAATTCTAGGATGTATCGTAGGGTTAATCTTAAGTGCAATGGGAGGAAAGGAAGTTGGGTGGATAAACAGTATTGCAAACTTCACTGAATTTTTGGGGAATGTCTTCATTAGACTAATTAGAATGAGTGTAGTTCCAATAGTGTTTTTCTCAATTAGTACAGCGGTAATAAACTTAAAAGATATAAAAAGGTTAAAAAGCATTGGAATAAGAACCATGGTAACCTTCATAATAACAACAGCCTGTGCAATAACAATAGGACTTCTAATGGCAACAATAATAAAACCAGGTGCTGGTATTGATATATCACAATTAGATGGAGAAGTAAACGTACAAGAGCTACCAGGAATTTATGAAACACTACTAGACATGATTCCATTAAACATTTTTGAATCACTTACAAAGGGTTCTATGCTTCAAATAATTGTATTTGCAATTTTTGTTGGAGCAGCAGTAATGTTACTTGGAAAAAAGGGTGAAAAGGTTGCAGAAGCACTTACTCTTGGTAATTCAGTAGTATTTAAAATAGTTGATATTGTAATACTTTATACACCAATTGGAGTGTTTGGATTAATGACTAACGTAATGGCAACATACGGAACATCAATCCTTGGAAACATATTCAAGTTCTTATTAACAGATTACTTAGCAGCATTTACACATATAGCAGTCGTTTATACATTATTATTAATTTTAGTGGCAAAGGTGAATCCAATTAAATTTTATAAAAAATCTTTTGAAACATGGTTAGTTGCATTTAGTACATGTACATCAATGGCATCACTTCCAATTTCAATGAGAATAGCTAAAAAGAAAATTGGGGTACCTGATGAAACAGCAAGCTTTGTACTTCCACTTGGAGCAACAGCTAATATGGATGGTACAGCAATATTCTTAGGAACATTAGTATTGTTTGCAGCACAGGCAGCAGGAGTAGATTTAACACTTGGACAACTTGCATCCCTAATACTACAAGCTACGCTATTATCAGTTGGATGTGCAGCAGTTCCACAAGTTGGATTACTTATAGGAATCACAATGATAACAACAATGGGACTTCCAGTAGAGGTTGTAGCCTTAGTAACAGGTATATATAGAATAATAGACCAAGCAAATACATCAACAAATGCACTCGGAGATTTAGTTGTAGCAACCTCCATAGCAGGGTATGATGGAACTTTAGATAGAGATATCTTCAATGAAGAAGAGGAAATCATTGATGCAACTC
>JBOFQV010000171.1:0-6796 GCA_051650705.1 Clostridium sp. | reverse complement strand
GAATACACGCACAATAAACTGTAGATAATTTCTTTTGTAGGATTACTTCTAATAAGGTTATGGAGTTTACCATATTATCAACAGATTTATTCATATCTAATAACTCTTGGGCAGTAGTTGCAATTAGGTTTTGGTTTGGTGGTTCTAATGTTCCTACTACAGCTTGAAGCTTTTCTCCTTCTGCATTTAAGATGTGAGCTAAAGCAGCTTCCATAAGTGCTATTGATTGTATTATATCAGTAATGGCTTCTTCTCTTGTAATTTCATTTGGTTTTATAACAGGCATTCCCATTTGTTAATCCTCCATTCTATTATTTATTATCTATTTGTGGAATAGTTGTATTGCAAACTCCATTAGCAATGGATAATTTCTTAGTTAATACAACTTCTAAAAGAGATATTGAACCAATCATGTGATTAACTGAATTGTTTATAGCTGTAACGTTACTTCTAGTGATATTTGTCATTTTTAAAAGCTTTTGAATCTTTTCCCCTTCTGCATTAATAATATGACTTAGAGCTGCTTCTTGTAGTGCTATAGATTCAACAACATTTGAAAGTGCTCTATAACACATTGTTACAAATAATACATATACTTCATTACTGTTATATCTTTTTGTTTGATCATCATCTATTAATAAATATGCACTATTTACTGCTCTATATTTTGGTTGAATTGTAGATGAATTAATAACCTTAGTTGCAATATTTAAGGTTAATATTCCACCCAATGGTACCAAGTTTGATAGTACTGTAACTGTTAAAAGATTATTAGAATCAAGAGAAAAATTTAACGGTAATGGTGTTGTTACATTACCAATAGTTAAGGTTAAGCTAGTATTAGCTTGGTCAAAGGATAAATGTGGGTCTAATTGGTCTATAATTTTATAATTTTGTGTTGCTTGATTTCCCTCAAGGTTAGATACCTTAATAGTGAAGTTTACACTTTCACCATCCTTTATCAAAACCTCTTGTTTTTCTGGACTCTTTTCAACAACTGGCTTTGGTTCAAGTAAAATTATGGTTGCATCTGCATAAAGTGTTGGCCATTGTCCAAGTTGACTTTCTGCTGTAATACTTATCTTGTTATATATATTTTTACTTTGAAGAACTTCAGTTAACTGATAAACCAAATTTATTTCAACTGGTATATCTAAAATCAATCCAGAAGCTGGTATATCAAAGGTAACCTCAGAACCATTTATTGTTTCTGTTGCAGTAACTGGATTTCCTCCTTGGGTTATTGTTGTTCTTGGAGTATTTAATGAATCCTTAGAAATATAGGAAAGACCTGTTGATGGGTTTATTATATCTATTAAAGAATAGGTAATTATTGAACTGTCTGTTGGTGTGAAGGATGCTGTAAAGGTTGCATAATTACCTACTTTATTTTCTATTTCTTTTTGGTTTGCTGTTTTTGTGATGTTTGGTGGAAGTGTTACTACAACACCAAAACCTGCTACTACACGATCAAAATCAATTATTGGATAGGTTATTGTTAAATCTTTTACATTATGCAATTGAAAAATATTAGTAGAAAAGTTATCCATTGTGTTCAGGTCACCTTTTAATGTTATTTCAGTTGTGTCTAATCCAGTTACAATTGGCATAGTACCTGGTTGAACATTTATTACTTTGTCCATTCTCTGCCACACAACACCATTACTTTTTGCAGTCCATTCCCCCCCCGTATTTGTAGCCTCACCATCACCAATAACAAATAAATAATCATTTAATTCTAAGTCTTCCTTTTTTACAACTATATTCGTAAATTTAACAATAATGTTTTTACCACCAATTGCAAAGAAAGGATTGGCAGGAAGTAAATTATACGTTTGATTCTTTCCTAAATATCCAAAAGTATTTATATATGGTGTTTTAGTCGAAGCAGCAGAGTCTTTTTCTAGGTTATACTTAGTAACTTCAATGGTAAACTCTATTGTATATCCACCAGGTATTACATTTTTTACTGTCAGCGGTCCACTAGTTAATAGATCACTTCTTTGTGTAAAGTTAAGCCAAGCAATAAAGTCCTTAAACTGTCCTGTTGTGGCAAATAGCGTATTTCCGTTTAAATCTGCCATTTTGCTTTCACCTCTTTTAATTATCATTAGTTTTACCTTAATACATTTTATGTTAATCCATTGGTCATTGTTACTTAATATTTCATAAATGTTATTATAAAGCTTGTGCCCTTCCCCTCTTCACTTTCCACATCTATGTATCCATTATGGCCTTTCACAATGCTATTTGTAATTGGTAAGCCTATTCCTACAGAGTCACTCTTAGAATTCTTTGATTTGTAAAATCTATTAAAAATATTCATTGTATCCTCTTTTGAAATCCCCTCTCCTGTATCCCTAATTATTATTCTATAAAATACAGGACTATTTAATAAACTTACATCTATGCTTCCCTTAGATGGAGTGTGGTCAATAGCATTTTTAATTATGTTTGTAATACCCTCCTGCATCCAAAATTTATCATGTTGAAATTCAATAGCCTCATTAGTGGTTATTTTAAGATCAATCTCTTTTTCTATTGCAAGAGGCTTTAATAGGAATATAACCTCTTCTATTGTCTTATTTAAGTTAAGCTCCTTTTTGTAAAACTCTACTGCACTGGCATCTAGCTTTGCTAGCTTTAATATTCTTTGAATTATATCATTCATATTGTTAAGCTGCTTACCATTATCTGAAATAAAATGATTCCTTTGCTCTTCAGTTAAATTTCTATTTAATAAAATATCATTATAAAGTAACAATGTAGCAAGCTTTGTTTTTAATTGATGGGAGATATTTTGAAGAACCTCCACAAGATATACCTTTTCCATTTCCATAGTATTAAGGTTATTTTTTATAATACTACGTACATCTGTAAAAGCTAGGGCTAATTTTGAAAAATCTCCTTCCCTATCTTCATTTATTAATACACCATATTCTTCATCTACTATTTTATTAGCAGCCATGGTTAACCTTCTTATCTTCTTAAAAAAGTTGCTAAATTGAAAATAATTTAAAAGCAATATAGCTATCCCAAATAGAATAGCTAACAAAATCAATCCATAATTATTATTGTAGTTTGGAAATAAACTGTTATGTAAATCACTAGTTATTCCATATTCCTTTAATATCTCATTCCCATTTAATTTATCATCATTAGTAAGCTCTTTAGTTACTAAGGGAACTAGCTCCTTTTCTAAGGTTGGGTCTATTTCTATTGCCTTATAAAGAACCCCACCTACAACATCAATATACCTTTGCTTTTCTTCACTTATGCCTTTAAAATAAACAATTCCTTGCAATCCAATAAATACTGTAATTACTAAGCTTAAAATAAACGTGCTTTTTTTAACCTCTGAATTGATAAAAATTCCCCTCATAATAGTTTACTCCATTTCTTTAGTTTGTAACTTCCACATTCCATCTATAGCCAAGCCCTCTTTGAGTTATAATATATTTAGGCTCTTTTGGATTATCTTCTATTTTTTCTCTTAGACGTTTAATATATACTGATAAAGTATTTTCATCAAAAAAGGCTTCCTGTTCATTTGAAATACTTCCTAAAATATCATCCCTCTTCATTGTTTTTAATGGATTATGCATAAATAATGAAATCAATTTATATTCTAGAGCTGTTAAGTTTAATAGTTCATCCCCCTTAAACACTTGACTTTTTATTATATTAATAATAACCTCTCCACTGACTATCTTTTCATTAGATACTTCCTCTTTTTTTGAACGAAGCTGAACCTTAATTCTTGCTTGTAATTCTCTAAAGCCAAAAGGCTTAGTTAAATAGTCGTTTCCTCCTATTTCTAAGCCCATGACAATATTAACTTCATCATCTAATGCCGTTAAGAAAATAATTGGCACCTGTGATTTTTCTCGTACAAATTTACAAAAATCATATCCACTTCCATCAGGCAGATTTACATCTAATAAAATTAAATCAAACATATTATTTTCAAACAATACTTTACTCTCCTGTAGAGAATTTGCCCTTAAAACATCATACCCTTCATCCACTAAGGAAAACTCTAATGCATATCCTAAAGATATATCATCCTCTACTAAAAGTATTTTTGCCATATAAAATCCACCTTTTCTGTTTATTCTTCTCTTATTGCTTCAATGACGTTGTCCTTTTCTATTTTTCTTAAAGGAATTAATGTTGATAAATAGCTTATGGTTATTGCTATTAAAATAGTAATAACACTTAGTCCAATTGGTGCCTTCCATTGCATCCCAACAATATCTGAAATTACATTATATAATGTATAAGATAATCCACATCCAATTAAAGAACCTAGCACACCACCAAATACTCCATAAAACAATCCTTCGTAAATTATCATATTTTTTAAATCCTTTTGGGACATACCTATAGATTTAAGCATTGCACTTTCTTTTCTTCTTAAGGTAATATTCATTGTGATTGTGTTTATAATATTTATACTTGAAATTAATGCAATAACACCTATAAATCCATATACAAGCACTTGAATCATAATCATGGAGTTTCTTTGGTTTTCATTAATATCCACAAAGTTAACTAAACTAAAGGATGGATAAGCATTTAAGATATTATTTACCTCTCCTGCTGTTTTTAAATCTAAAGATTTATCCTTTAAGTTTATACTCATATCTTTAACCTGTGGCTCTTTCCCAGTAAGATTTTTCATAACCTGCTCTGATGTTATAAGATTTAACACATTTGTTGACTCTTCTCTTTCAAAAATTTCATCCTTTATTATTCCAACAATTTTAACCTTTAAATCTTTACCATCAGCATTAATCACAATTTCATCATTAACCTTATACTCTGTAAGCTTACCCATGTAAAGCTTATGTGTAGTATTGTCTCTTGCCCTTCCATTTTGAACAAGGATTACACCATTTTCTGTTGCCATAGTATTTAAGTCCAAGGCACCACCTATTAAATGTTTTTCAATTTCTAAAAGGGCACTTTTATCATAAGTTTTAATTTCTGAATCAATAACCTTTTTATATTCATCTCCAACTCTTTGCTTTTTATAAATATTTGAAGCTTCCTTAACCTTTTTATCATTTGGAACCTCTATGTATCCCATTAAGCTATTATACTGCTTGTAAATTCTTTCTACATTGCCTAAACTATTAACTTTATCTGATATCTTATTAAATTCATCATTATTATTTATTTCGGTAAAATCACCAAAACCTGAATTCCTTTGAATACTTAAATCAATGATTTCATAAGCTCCACCAGGTCTTTTAACTGTAAACACCTCTTCCATAAATGAAGTGAAGGTAATAAATAGAGCTGAACTTACAACTATTGATAATATCATAGTCTGACATCTTGCTGGATTACGTGTTATGTTTTTTATCGCCATTACAATCTTATAATTAAATATTTTTTTAAGTAATGGATATTTTCTTCTTTTGATTCTATCCTTCTTTATGGTTGCACGACTACTTACTGCAACTAAAGGTGAAATGCTCCCAACAAAGCGTGCTGGAATAAAGCTTGAAATATATACTCCAACTATTGTAATACCACAGCTTGCTAGTAGTACAAATGGATCTATTGTTACTAATGAAATTGGATTATCTCCCTTTAAAAGTAGTTTAAAAACAAAATTGATTCCATAGATTGCTCCAATACTAATCAAAATCCCAATTGGTATTGCTATCATAAGTAAAATAGTAGCTTCTCTAAAAACTATCTTTTTAATTTGCTTTTTGGTAGCACCAATACTTCTTAAAAGTCCAAACTGCTTTACTCTTTCTGCCACATTAATTTGAAATGAGTTATAGATTACGATTATTGTTGCACTAAGAACTATTACTACTCCAATACCTGCTGCAACAATTAAGCTTTTATTTGACCCAAAGGATCTTAATCTAACAAGCTCATCATTTTTTATTAAATTCTCCTTTTTCGTTAAAGAAGATAGAGTTTTAATACTTTCATCAAAGTCTGCTTTCTCCCCTATCTCTAAAAATAACTGACCATTTTCTGGTGCATCACTAAAGGTTATTCCCTTACAATTTTTTTCACGTTGGTATGACTCATCATTTTTTAAGAAACCAACTACTATTAAAGCTTTTCCTTCAACTTCAATTGCATCGCCAATTTTCAAACCTGCTTTAATATTATCCTTAGCCCATTCATCTACAGCTATTTCACTATTATTCTCTGGCATTCTTCCCTCTTTAATCATGTATTTAAAGAGTTCAGTTGCCCCCTTATTCATATAGTGTTTTTCAAGAGTAATATCACCATAGGGTATTCTCTCATCACTTGACATAATCCCATAACGCTCTACATTTGGATTATTTGATACCTTTGATAAAATCTCATCTGTATATGTTTTATAGCCTAAATGGAATGTAGAGCCAGTCATTTGCTTTACACTCTCTATTTGTGATTTCTCCCCACTCTTTACAAATAAACCAATGGTAGCTATTAGAGAAAGGGATAAAATAATACCTAAAAGAGTTAAGACTGTACGCTTCTTATTATGTTTAAGATATCTTGTACTCATCTCTTTATAATTATTAATCAAATCAAACTCCCCCTTACCCTTTGTAACTTGTTGCTTTTGTGTCGTTTATTATTTCTCCATCAGCTATGGTAAGTACACGGTCTGCCATTTGAGCAATATTTGTATCATGGGTTATTAAAATTAGTGTTTGGTTAAACTTACGTGCAGTTAATTTTAATAGTTCAATTACTTCCCTTGTATTTTTAGAATCTAAGTTTCCTGTAGGCTCATCTGCTAATATAATGCTTGGTTTATTAATAAGTG
>JBOFQV010000170.1:0-2081 GCA_051650705.1 Clostridium sp. | reverse complement strand
ATTGGAATTGTTTCTAGCAGAACTAAGTTTAGTGAATATTTTAGAATGGGATCCTTTAGAACTTATGTAGCTAGTGATTATGTGGAGGCAGTAAAGAAGGCAGGAGCAACACCCATAATTATTCCTTTAATAGATGATGAAGAGAAGATAAGAAAAATAGTTGATATATGTGATGGTGTATTACTTTCTGGAGGAGATGATATATGTCCATTTCTTTACGGGGAGGAAATAAGCACAGCTCAAGGAATGATTGATGTATTAAGAGATAGAGTGGATTATGTTGTTATTGAAGAAGTGCTAAAACAAAATAAGGGGATATTAGGAATATGTCGTGGAATGCAAATAATAAATGTGTACTTTGGAGGAAGTCTTGCACAAGACATAAATACTTCAGTAGCACATGTTCAAAAAAGCGATAAAAATATTCCTACTCATAAAATAGAAGTAGAAGAAAAGAGTATATTATATGATTTATTTGGTAAAGAAATATTAGTAAATTCATTTCATCACCAGGGCATAGAAAAAGTTGGAGATGGAATAATTGTAACTGCAAAATCCTCTGATAATATAGTTGAAGCAATTGAATTAAAAAGAAATAAAAAAATATTTGGAGTTCAATGGCATCCTGAAATGATGGAAGATTCAATAGAAATGGAGTTATTATTTAAGGAGTTTGTTAAAAGAATATAAAAATAGAAGGGGTGCAAGTACCCCTTTTAGTACATATAGTAAAATTATAGGGGGATAATTGTGAAGGTTGATAAGAAAACGATAATATATGAAAGTATAATGTCATTTTTAGCATTGGTTTTACTCTTTTCTATAATGATAGAAATGTCTATGGAGTTAAGTGAAGAAAGTACTTTAATAATTAAATATATTGATTTGGGAGTATGGGGAATATATGTTGTAGATTACTTTTATAGACTTCATAAGTCAGAGAATAAAAAGGAATATGTTAGGTATAATAAAATAGATTTAATTACAATAATCCCTTATAAGGTTTTTGAAATAATTTTAACTCTTTTAGGCGTTGGAAATGCTGAAATGATAGCAAAGCTTGTAAAGGTTCTTAGAGTTATTGTTTTAGTTGGTAAATTTGGTGATGAAATTAAAAGGGTTCTAAAACAAAATAATTTTCAATACATTATTTACATTACTGGTTCAACAGTAATAATTGGAGCATGTTTAATTGCCATTGCTGAGGATATGGGATTTGGTGATGCACTTTGGTGGAGTTTTGTAACAGCAACTACAGTTGGATATGGTGATATTTCACCAAGCAGTACAATAGGACGGCTTATTGCAGTTATATTAATGATGGTTGGAATAGGATTTATTTCTATGCTTACAGGTAATATTGCCACATTTTTTATGGAGAGAAAAAAGCAAAGAACAAGCTATAGACATAATGTAATTGATGATATAAAAGAGAAGTTAGATGATTTAGATGAATTAACAGATGAAGACATTGAAGACATTTATAAGGTTTTAAAGGCATTAAAAGAAACAAATAGCGAAAAAAGTATAGAAGTAAAGGAAATAATGAAATAATACTTGATATATCTAATAGTTTATTATAAATTGAAAATAACAAAAGTGAAGGGATGAAGAACAATGGAATACAAATTTAAATTTAATAATAAAGAATATATACTAAATGAAGAGAATTTTGATGGATTTTTTAATGATGAGGAGAATCCAATAGAAGGACTAGATTGGGAAGGGGTTATTGAATTACTTAATAATAGTGAAGAGATAAGCTTTAGAAGAGAGTACTTTGGAAGCTGTTGCCCAGAATGTAAATTTGAAAAGGGTGAAAAGAAGGTATTTAAATTTTTAGAGTATTTCTTTTATGCTTACTCAAAAAATAATAAATTTGTAATAAGTAGCATATCTAAAGACTATGAAAATACAAGCTATAACAAGTTGAACCTTATGGGAGAAGTAGATAATAGCTATCTAGTTAGAATTTTCATATGCGAAAATTGTGGCATTTACACAATTGAGGTAGAAGAATTTGAAATATAGCATTTAAAATAGTGAAAAACAAAAAAACAAGTAAAAAAAACTATAAATTT
>JBOFQV010000169.1:0-3465 GCA_051650705.1 Clostridium sp. | reverse complement strand
AATGTGAAATAAAGGAGTTTTCTATTAATGATAGAGATGAAAGGGTTTTAGAAGAAATAATAGCTGAAAGAGCAGATGTTATTGCATTCTCAACTTATATTTGGAATGTTGAGATGGTAATAAGACTTTCTAATTTAATTAAAAGAGTTAATGAAAATATTGAAATTCTTTATGGAGGACCTGAAGTATCTTATGATAGCATGAATTTCCTTAGAGATAATATAGGGGAATATGTTATTGATGGGGAAGGGGAAGAGACTTATAGAGAGTTTATAGAATTTAAGCTTGGAGAAAAAGATATAAAAGGAATTAGGGGTCTTGTATATAGAGAGAATGATGAAGTTAGGTTTAATGGGAATAGACCTTTAATGAATATGGATAAAATAGTGTTTCCATATGAGGAAGATGAGGATTTAAGTAATAAGATAGTTTACTATGAAGGATCTAGAGGATGCCCTTTTAATTGTAAATATTGCTTATCATCAACAACACATGGAGTTAGGTTCCATAATATTGAAAGAGTTAAGAAAGAACTTCAATATTTTATTGATAAAAAGGTAAGGTTAGTAAAATTTGTTGATAGAACTTTTAATTGTAATGCGAAATACTCTATGGGTATTTGGGAATTCTTAATCGAGGCAGAAACGGATACACAATTCCATTTTGAAATATCAGCAGATATATTAAAAAAAGAAGAGTTAGAATTGTTAAGAAAAGCTCCGGAAAATAGATTTCAGTTTGAGGTTGGAGTACAAACTACAAATGATGAAGTGCTTCATAACATAAATAGGTTTGTAAATTTCTCAAAGATTAAAGAAAAAGTAGAGGAATTATTATCTATTAAAAATATAAAGCAGCATTTAGATTTAATAGCTGGTTTACCGGGAGAAAATTATGAATCTTTTAAAAAATCATTTAATGATGTACATTCGATTAAACCAGAGGAAATACAGCTTGGTTTCCTAAAATTATTAAAGGGTTCTTCAATGAGAGAGGAAGCAGAAAAGTGGGGGATGAAATTTTCTCCATATCCACCTTATGAAATTCTAAAAACAGACGATATTAATTATGAGGAATTAAATGAACTAAAAAAAGTTGAGGAAATGGTCGATAAGTATTACAATTCACAAAAGTTTAACAATGTACTTAATTATTTTTATGAAAAGTACGAAAATGGGTATGCTTTCTTCTATGATTTATCTAAATTTTTTAATGCAAAAGGATATTTTAATAGAAATATAGGTAATTCAGAATATTATAAGGTATTTTTAGATTTTAATAAGGAAATATTAAATGGTGATAATAGATTTTTAAAAGAAATATTAAGATATGATTACCTACATTTTAATAAGAAAAGAGGTATACCAGAATTTTTAAGATCAGACTTAACTAAAGAAGAGGAGAGGTGTATAAAGGAAAGGTACAGAGGAGAATATTCATTTAAGGATTATGGAATTGAGATGTTTGGTATAGATATGGAGGTGTATAAAGAAAGGGGAGAAATAGTAGAGAAAAACATTTACTATTTAGTTTCCGGGGATGGAAAAATTAAAAAAGTGTTAAAATAAAATGGAAAAATGAACTTTTCTATATAAATGAGAAAAAAAGAGGAAATAGACAAAGTAAACAATTACATAAAATTTTAATGGCATCGATAAAAATGGAAAATGTAAACTTTGTTATTGAAATAACTATGAAATCGTGTATAATAATGAAATATAACGTAATTAATACCTTTTAAAGTATTAATACATATATTATTACGCATTCCATATATGAAGGTGGTGAGATTTTGGCATTAGAAGCTATTAGAGAAATTAAAAGTTGTGAACAAAAGGCAGAGGAAATTATTAAAAATTCAACTGCTGAAGGTAAAGCAATAGTTCAAAATGCAGGAGAGCTTGCTCAAAAAGAGTATAACAATACAATTGACGGAGCGAAAAAGAAGGCAGAAGAAATAATTCAAGATGGAATTGAAGAAGGAAACAAAATTGCAACTCCAATACTTGAAGATGGCAGAAAGTCTTCAGAAGGGATTTTAAATATCTCTGATGAGAAGAAAAATGATGCTGCAAAAATTGTGATTGAGAGGATAGTGAAAATTCATGGCAATAGTTAAGATGAATAAATTCACTTTATTAGCCTTTGAATCACAAAAGGAAGAGCTTTTAAAAAGATTTCAAGAATTCTCAAATGTAGAGTTTGTAAATCTACAAGACGAGGGGATTATTGAAAAAAATGAAGAGCTTAAAGATCTTCTAAAGGATGATTTAGATTCAGAATATGCACAATATGAAGAGGAATTATCAAAGGCAAAATTTGCTTTAGAATTCTTAGGGAATTATGTGCCAAAGAAAGCTGGACTTAAGGCTTTGAAAGAAGGAAAGCCAGAATACACCTTAGAAGAGATGGAAGAAAAGGTAAATAAAAGTGAATGGCAAAGTGTGTATGCAAAGCTTAAGGAAAAGGAAGCGGAGCTTTTAGCTTTAGATAATGAAAAGTCAAAGCTTCAAGCAGAGGTAGAAGCACTTACTCCTTGGCAAGACTTCAACACTTCCTTTAAGGATTTAAGTGAAGTTAAGTCAACTCAATTCCTTGGTAGCATCCCAAAGGTTTATGAAGAAAACTTCCTTTCAGCAATGGAGGATTCTTATGTAGAAGAAGTTTCAAGAGATAATTCAGATATATATTATCTAATAATATCACTTGGAAAAAGGGATGAGGTTGCAGAAATTTTAAGAGGACTAAGTTTTACAGAGTTTAAAACTTCTCAAACAGAGCAACCATTAAAGCTTATACATGATTTTAATGAAAGAGTAAGCAGAATTGATACTGAAAAGTTCTTTATTGCTGAAACGTTAGCAAATCTAGTAGAAGAGGCTAAAACTTTCGAAGTTATTAATGATTATTATAGCAATATAATAGCAAGAAAATTAGGAACAACAAATTTCCTAAGAACAGATAAGGTTGTTTTAATGCAAGGATGGAATGCTGTTGAAGACAATGAAAATGTTGTTTCAATAGTTAAGGATGTATTAAAGGATGACTATTACTTAAATTTTGAAGATGTAAATGAAGAAGAAATTGATGATGTACCAATAAAGCTTAAAAATAATAAGATGAACAGTACATTTGAATCAATTACAACTATGTATAGTTTGCCAAAATACAATGAAATAGACCCAACTCCATTATTAGCACCATTCTATTTCCTATTCTTTGGAATGATGGTTGCAGACGTTGGATATGGACTATTAGTATTAATAGGTTCTTTAGTTGCACTTAAGATGTTTAAATTAGATGAAGGCATGAAAAAGAATATGCAGTTCTTCTTCTATTTAAGTATTGCAGTAATCTTCTTTGGATTAATCTATGGTTCATTCTTTGGAGATGCAATACCACTGCCAAGGCTTATAGATCCACAAAAAGATGTAATAAGTGTAATTATTGCAGCTATAGTATTTG
>JBOFQV010000168.1:0-3486 GCA_051650705.1 Clostridium sp. | reverse complement strand
TCTCCAGCAACCTTCTCAAGACCATCACCCATTTGCTTCATTCCATAAAGGAATAAACCTAAGCCTCCAAACACTCCAGCAAAAATTTCAAAATTGCTCATTTACTGACGACTCCTTGCATATGTTTTTGCAGTGAATACTGCATATTAAATTATGTATTATGTTAACTTCATGTTAAAAGGTTGTTAAATCCCCCTTAACACATATTGATTATACCTATAAAACTGTTAATTTTGCAAGGATTTTGTATAAAAAAAAGTGGCAAAAGCCACTGTTCTCAATTCTCAATTACCCCATCCAAAACCTTATTATGTTCCTTCTCCTTACTAAAGCCTTGAATTACCCTAATCATAATTTCCTCATCCACCTCTTTATCAAGGCTTAAGGCAACTCCAATAGCGTACCCCTTAATTATTCTATAAGTATTAATAAGATAATTTATACTCTCGCTAAGGTTCTCTCCCCTATTAAAAGGAATCAAGTCCTTAAAAATTTGATTAACTAAATAATTCTCAAAAATATAGGAAACCTTAGAAAATTCAACCAAAGAAGCACCCTTAGAAATTCCAAGATTATATTCCTTAATAACTTCCTTTAATCTAAAGCTTTTTATATCCCTTAAAAGCTCTTCATCACCAATTCTTTTATAGAACTTTTCATTTTCCTCAAAGGCTTTCCCCTTAAGACTTTCAAAATCAAAGCTCCCCTCTTCAAGCTCCTCTAAAACATCATATGGCTCTTCATTTTCAAGTCTTTCATAAAATCCCTTTAAAATATTAAGCCTTTCCTCAATTGAATATGCCCTATTTCCCATAATGTTAATTGAATTCACTCTAATCTCCCAGAAATATTGAAGCAGAGAATCACTTCCCTCAAAGACTTCTGTATCAATTATTCTTCTAATTTCTATTTCCTCTTCATTAATGTCCTCTTCCACCTCAATAAACTCCATTTTGTCCTTGTTTAAAAAGGCTCTTTTGCAAGCCTCCTCACAGGAAGGAACAGCAGATTTTTCATATACCCCATCCACAATGTTATAAACTCTTGGGTAGCTTTTACAAGTGATGCAAAGCTCTTCTTCACCTACTCCCCCATGAATATCACAAAGCTTATTTTCATTTAAAAATGGACAAACACCCCCCTCCTTAACAACCATAAAACCACTGTTAAAGAAGTCATGCTCCCCATTATTTTCTTTATACTTATCACAAACTAGACTCTGAAGCTCTCCAAAGCTTTCATTGTATCTATTTAATGTATCCTCATCAATATTAATGTCCCACCCTGCACAACAGGTATCTATGCATTGTCCTCCAATACATTTAAATTTTTCCATGTATTGTGGAATAAAAAAAGCTGTTTTCATATTTTTCTCCAATTTCTCTTGTTTATTAATTGATTATTCCCATTTTACACTATTTTATTTCTATTTACTATTATGTCTACCTAAAACACAAAGCCCCAATAGATTAACTCTATTGAGGTTTTATATTATCCTATTTATTATTGTTTTTATTCAGTTATTGCAATAGCAGCTGCACCAAGTACTCCAGCCTTAGCTCCTAGCATTGCCTTTTCTATTTTGCAATTTGATAATATTGTTTTTAAACATCTATTATTCATTTCTTCACTAATCTTTTCTGATACCTTATTCCAGTTAGCTGCTACACCACCACCAATAACAATCATATCTGGGTCAAATGCATTTGCAATATTAGCAACTGTAATACCTAAATAAGATAAAGCACTATCTAATATTTCTATAGAAACCCTATCTCCCTTAGCTGCCTCTTCAAACACTTCCTTTCCAGTGGGGTTTTCATATTGCTTTAGTGAAGTTTCTACATTAGTATTAACAGCCTCATTAGCCTTTCTCATTATTGCTGTACCTGATGCCATAGCCTCTGCACACCCAACATTTCCACAACCACATCTAAAGCCACCCTTAGCAACTGTCATATGACCTATTTCTAAAGCATTTGATGTGCTTCCTCTAAATATTTTTCCATTTATTATGGCACCACCACCAATACCAGTACTACAAGTTATAAATACCATATTAGTAGTTCCTTTACCCGCACCAAAAACAAACTCACCAAGAGTTGCTGCATTAGCATCATTATCTAAGTATGTTGGTAAATTAAATTTTGCCTTTATTGGCTCTACAATATTAAAATCCTTAAATGGCAAATTTGGTGTATAAACTATTTTACCAGCCTTTACATCCAAAGGTCCTGGTGAACCTAACCCAATAGCTTTTATCTCCTCCTTATTAACACCATCTATAACATACTCAACAGTATCTAATATTTTATCTAATACAATTGCTTCCCCTTTTTCCGCTTCTGTTTTAACATGCTTTTCTTTTATTATATTTCCTTCTAAATCTGTTAAAGCAGTATAAATCTTAGTTCCGCCTAAATCTACTCCTACTACATACTTCTTTTCCATAATACACCTCTTAAATATAACGCTTTATACTATTAATTTTTTTATTAACACTTAATTAAAACTAGTGCTGAAATACCATTAACAACAACCTTTTTATTATCTATAATTTTTATTGTGTCAACACCAGCTGTATCCTCATTTACAACAACCTTCCAAGAGCCATTAGGAATAGCTACCTCTACATCCTTATCCTTTGAGTTATATACAACAAATACCTTCTCATCAATTGAATACGCAATAATATCATTATTCTTATCAATATTATAGAATTTAATTTTATCTTGAATTTCCTTAGATGTTCCTAATCTAAATTCGCTACAACTTTTTCTTAGCTTTATAAGCCCTGCATAATATTTAAATATATCCTCATATTCTTCTTTTCTCTTCCAGTCAAACTTATTAGTAAAATCAGGATAATTATAACTATTTTCTACTAGCTTGCCATCAATATCTACTTTAGTTCTTAAAATCTCTTCACCTGAATGAATAAAACTAATTCCTTGAGAAGTAAGAATTATAGCAGCTACTAGCTTATTCATCTTTATTAGTTTATCTTCCTTATCCTTTAGATCATCTTGAACTGATAATTGCAATTTGTCCCACAACGTGTAATTATCATGAGCTGAAGCATATGTTATGGTTTGATATGGTTCATTTGCCCAAGGTTTATCTGAATAAATAACATTACTATAATCAACTTGATGATGTTTAGTACATGCTACTACTCCAGCTTTAATAGTTTCACCAAAGCCCATTCCTCCATTAACAAAGCCTGGACTCTTAGAATTAAAAACATCTCCCTTAACACCATCTCTAATTTCATCACTAAAGCAAGCAATTTGATCTAATTCAAATTTAGTAACATTATATTTTAAAGCGGACTCCTTATCTGGTAATGGTGAATATCCACCTTTCCAACCTTCTCCATAAACTAATATAGATTTATCTAATTTATCAAGCTCTCTTCTTATTTCTCTTATAGTTTCAATATCATGAAGTCCCATTAAGTCAAATCTAAAGCCATCAATGTGAAAT
>JBOFQV010000167.1:0-6079 GCA_051650705.1 Clostridium sp. | reverse complement strand
CTGCTAATGCTAAAAATATTGAGGTTATTAACTCTAAAACCCTTTGTGGCCCTCATAGATATTTAGTAAATAAAGCATTAGAATTAGTTAAAGAGGGAAAAACAAAAGAAGAAATTGTTAAGATTATTTATGATTTAATCGAAACAGCTAAATCTTTTTTAATACCTAATGATTTTGACTATTTAGTTCGTGGAGGACGACTTTCTCCATTAGTTGGTCGTATTGGTAGTGCAATTAAGCTTGTACCTGTAATGACTATAACTGAAGATGGTAAAAGACTTACTAAGTTTACTACAAAGAGAACATTCTCTAAGGCTATTTCAAAAATATGTGATGCTTTAATTAAGGAAGAGGTAGATAGCTCTTATAAAATTTATGTTTGTCATGCTTGTAATGAAGTTTTAGCTAATGAAGCTATAGAAATAATTAAAGAAAATATTAAGGATGCTGATATAGAAAGCTTTTTATTAACACCAGCTTTTACAACTCAAGGAGGCCCTGGTTGTGTATCAGTACAATATATAAAGAAATTAGATTAGTATTTATTTAAGGAGATTTTTATGAGTAGATTTTTGAAAGAAGAAACCTCAAAAGAAATATTAGAATTTAATCTTCCAAGATTTAATGAGCTTCCTAAAGTTCCACTTTATAAGGATCAGGTTATTAGTTATATTGAAGATGCCTTAAGAGCCTTAAATTTAAGTTCTGAGGAAAAACTTTTAACACCTACAATGTTAAATAACTATGTAAAGCAAAAGGTTGTTTATCCACCTAAGGATAAAAAGTATAATGAGAAGCATCTTGCTTATTTAATTGTGGTTTGTATTTTAAAGCAGGTTTTCTCTTTACAAGAGGTTAATGAGCTTATTAAATTCCAAATTAGAATGTGCCCTATTGAGGATGCGTATAATTATTTCTGTGTTGAACTTGAAAATACATTAAAGGCTGTTTTTACAACTAGGGATTTTTCTTATCCAAGCTCCGCTAAGGAGATAAATTTTGAAAGTGAAGCCCTACGTTCAACAATAATGTCCTTTTCTCATAAGCTTTTTATTCAAAAGGCTTTACAAAAAAGAATAAGTGAAGAAAATGCTTTATAGAACTAAGAATCAAGAGGTAATACTCTTGGTTCTTAGTTTTATTTAAATAATTCAGGAGAAGCATCAATCAAATTTATTGGGATATTTAACGTGGTAGTGCTGCATATAGAATTATAATCATATTCCAAAACATAAGCAGTATTAATATATATAATCTCTGAAGTTACACTTTCTATATAAATTGGAGTAACACACTTAACACAGATATATATGGGTTGATTTCTCATAAGAGTTGTATGGGGAATAACTATTCTAACCCTGCCAAAACGTAGGATATCAAGAGAAAAATCTGAAGGTGAGAGCTTGTTTTCACCTAAATCACCAACATATATGCTTACATCAAGTGGAATAACAGGAGCAATAACAATACCATAAAAATCAATATATACATTATGATTAAGTTTATTATTCCCCAAACTTCCAACACCAGGAAGCATAATGTTTGTATAGAGAGGGAGGTATGGCTTTTTTTCTATAGTAAGTGGAGTTAAATACATATAAGGGATAAACTTTTGAAAATCAAGTGCTACAGGAACATCTAAGATGCCTAAAGGAGTATTTGATGAGTCATAGGCAGTAATTATTGTTATATCCTGTGGGGTTTTTGAAGCATTTTGAGCATCAGAAATCACCTGAATTAATGCATCAATATCACTTACCATAACAGGAATAATTATTTTTACAGCAGTTGATATGGTAGGGGTTGTATTATCAATTTTTAGATTTATTTTTGTGGAGGTAGAGTTGTCTGAAATTCCTGTTAACTGAGGTACTCCATTAAATTCAATGGTGGAGGTGCTTGGTGTATAGCTTAATCCATTTACTAGGTTGTCTACGATTGTTATATATGAAATTTGTTTGCTTACAGGTATGGTGAAGCTTACTGCGAAGTTTAAGAGTGAGTAGTTTGTGATTCTCATTTTTTCATCTCCTAAAGGTTTGATGTACTATAATGTATGATGAAATTTTTAAGTGTGTACTTAAAATAGGGAGACATGTTGGGATAAAAAATATTTGTTGTTATTGCGCTAATTTAAATTTTAGAACCTCTATTATAAATAATAAACTGTGATACAAATTTCCACTTATTACATATGTATATATTATGTGTAAGCATGGTATAATTCTAAGGTAATAAAAGAAATTCCGTAGAGGATGGCTACGGTGGTTGTACGTTTTCGCCCCCTTTGTATTCCTTAAAAGCACATAAGGATTATTAATCCTTATGCCTTAGGTTATTGATAAATTACATCATAACTTAAGGGGGTGGTATTGAATATGATAGAATTAATTATTAAAAGTATAGTTTCTATTTACTTAGTGAAACTAGTTTTAAAAAATAATCTTTTTATTAATTATTTAAAGATATCTATAAAATTTATAGGACTTGATATAGAAATAAAGAGCAAAGAAAAAAGTGCTCCATCCACCAAAGAGTAGCACCTTTTCTTAAACAAAATATAATTTTATTCAATAGCCCTAAAACTAAAAACGTTCTAGGTAAGGCTTAGTGTTAGCGCACTAGGCTTTTCTTATATTATATCAAATTTTTAATAAAAATAAACAGTTATTTTTATTAAAAATAAAAACAACTGAACTTAATGGGTTAATATGGTAAGGTTATAGTGTGAAGTATAAAAAGAATTATGGTAAGCATCTATATAATAGTTGTTCATTATTCCATTTAAAAAGAGAATTATAAATTGCTTGCACTAAAAGTTTAATTGCAAACATAGCTGAAGTTCCCATAACTAAAATAATACTTATTACAATCAAAATATTATCGTAAATATTATTATTTCTCTTATTAGTTGTATTTTTATTACAGTTACTACAACCATCCTTTTCATTTTTTATCTTTTTTCCACATTTAACACAATACATAATTTCTCATTCCTCTTTTATCTCTATCTTTTAGTAAGTTTTAAATTTACCAATAATTATTATGGTATTAATTGAAAAAAACTTTATTAAATCAAATTACGACATGTATTCTAGTTAATATTTTTAAAATCTAACTTATAAAAATGAAAAATATTATAAAAATGGAATTTTATAGATAAATATGATAATCTTATAGTATAGAACTTAAAGAGAATTGTATTAAAGTGTGCACTTAAATTTAGAGAGCGCACTGGGATAAAAGTTTTTCTTGCTTTCTCCGTCGCACGCTCCAAGTCGACGCCATAAAAACTTTTATCCCTATTGCTGTCTTTTCTCTAAATTGATGGTTTATTCCTTTCAATCATTTAATTCAGCTGTGCTGAATAGATTTTTTTAAAAACTCTTAAGAGTTTTAAAGTTGTGATTGATAACTTTTAAATTAGGGAAAGAACATGATGAAGGTTAAAAAAATTTGGTGCGTTGACTTGGAGCGCATGCGAACGGAATAAGCAACAAATATTTTTTAACCTAGTGTGCTCCCTTTTTTAGTGCACACTTTAAATCAAAAGAGAAGAAAGGTGTGAGAATATGGGGGTAAATGTTTCTATTAAATTAGCAGATAAAAACGACTTCTTTATAATAAAAAATTATATTCCACTTTTTAGACATTATGTAGCAGAAGTATATAATGAGCTTCCAAACAAATATGGAGTGTTCTCATATGATGACTCTAGAACATTACAAGAGCTATGCGATAAAAGGGACAAGTGGACAGAAAACCCTAATGAGCTATTTCCATTTATTATTTATGCATTTGATAGACCAGTTGGATATGCATTAGTGTCAAAGGTGCCACCAAATTCATTTGAAAAAAGTGATTATTTTATAAATGCCCTCTTTGTAGTACAACCAGTAAGAAGGCAAGGAGTTGCATCAATTGCAATGAAGAAAATCTTTGATAAATTTATTGGAAGATGGGAATTACACACAAATCCTACAGAGAGAAATATCCAAACGCAGAGGTTTTGGAGAAAGGTTTTAATGGATTATACCAGAAGCAATTATATTGAATTCATCAGTAAAACACCAGATGGGGATGAAAAAATAATTTTTAGATTTAGCAATAATATTTAAAAATTTGAGAGTAGAAAGGATAAAATCATGGAACTATGGGATGCATACAATGAGAATGAAATAAAGGTAGGAATTGACCTAGTTAGAGAAGAAAAAATAGAAAATGGGCTGTATCATGCAATAGTTGTAATTATTGTTTCCCATGAGGATGGAACATATCTTCTAATGCAAAGAGACTTAAGAAAATCTGTGTGCCCAGGTTTGTGGGAAGCAGGAGCAAGTGGGTGTGTTTTAAAAGGGGAAAGTTTTTTAGAGGCAGCGAAAAGAGAGCTACTTGAGGAAACGGGTATTCTTTCTGATAATTTAAATCTAATTTATACCAGTACTAATAAGGAATTTAATGCTTTTTATAAGGTTTTTTCATGCACTTGCAATATTGATAAAAATTCTATTGTATTACAAAAGGGGGAAACTATTGATTTTAAATGGCTTTCTTCAAAGGATTTTATTGATTTTATAAGAACAGATTACTTTGCTAATCCTTCAAAAGAGGAGTTAATTAATCATATTTTATCAAACAAGTAATTCGAAAAACTTTCATAGGGATGAGTTTGAGAGTGAAGCTTACTGTAAATTTTGGAATGAATGGAATAATAGAAGAAGCAGAAGAGGATAATATAAACTAACTATAGCAATAAAATAAAGGAGTAAATTTATGTTTAATTTCAAAATTTGTGAAGATGAAAGTCTTCTAGATTATAATAATAAATTTAACAGAATAGCCGTTAGAGCAGTTATCATAAAGGGAGAAAAAATACTGCTTGTAAAATCAAATAGATGTGATTATAAATTTCCAGGTGGAGGAGTAAATAAGGGAGAAAGTCATAAGGAAGCAATAATTAGAGAAGTAGAAGAGGAAACAGGATATAGAGTAGCAAAAGTACTTGATTTAATAGGCGAAATACAGGAAGTATCAAAAAATAGGTTTGATGATGAAGGTGCATTTGTAATGGATTCATATTACTACAAATGCAATGTAACAGAAGAAAGATTTAATCAATCATTAGATAGCTATGAAAAAGAGCTTGGCTTTGTGGGAGAATGGGTAGATATAAAGGAAGCAATAATCAACAATGAAAGCATTATAGAAAAAGGTAATCCAGATAAAATAGACTGGATAGTAAGGGAAACATTAGCTTTAAAAAATATTTAGGAGTGTAGTTATGTTAGAGAGAAAAAGAATTATTATAGAAAATATCCCAGCAATAGTATGGGGACAACCATCACACAAGGTTTATATATATGTTCATGGGAAAATGGGATGCAAAGAAAATGCAGAACACTTTGCAGAAAAAGCAAACACAAAAGGGTATCAAGTCATAAGCTTTGATCTACCAGAACATGGAGAACGTAAAAATGAAGACTACCCAATTATGGTATGGAATGGTGTTAAAGATTTAAAAATCATCAGCAATTATGTAACTAACAACTGGAAGGAAATCAGCCTATTTGGCTGTAGTCTTGGTGCATACTTCAGTCTATTAGCTTATAAAGACCTTAATCTAAAGAAAAGTCTATTACAATGCCCTGTTTTAAATATGGAAAAATTAATATCAAACATGATGATGTGGTTCAATATAACAGAAGAACAGCTAAAGAAAGAGAAGGCAATTTCTACACCAATGGGGGAAACGCTATATTGGGATTATTGGACGTACACTAAGGAAAATCCAGTAGAGGGATGGGAACACCAAACATATATATTCTATCCTTCAGAGGACAACCTTACTGAAAGAAGTGTAGTTGATGAATTTGTGAATACACATAGGGCTAATTTAAAGGTTTTACATGGAGCAGAGCATTATTTTACAGAAGAGAAATATTTAAAAGAGCTAGATGTGTGGGTAGAAGAGAACATATAGGTAGGGGGAGGATTTATGCTAAGACTAAGACCATATAAAAAATGTGATGCAGAACATATAGTCAGCTGGGTTAAGGACAAGGTATCCTTTCACCAATGG
>JBOFQV010000166.1:0-2150 GCA_051650705.1 Clostridium sp. | reverse complement strand
TTTGGTTTGTATGATTCAGTTATCCTTAACTTGTCCAAAATATAATTTATATAGAATAAAAAATAACTTCTCCTACTAACACAAATTTTTACATATAATGTATTTTATGTAAATTGTATCATGATAACCATTTCAGTTCAACTTTTAATATCATTAATTTGTATATGTTCATTTATAATTTGCTCCATTGTAGCTTACTTAACCTTTGACTTATTAACATAGGTTTTAGGTGTTCCTGGAAAGAGCTTCTTAAATCCCTTTCCTAATTCTGATAAAACTCCATCAAAAACTAATCCAACGCCTGAATTAAATACAGCCTCATTAAAATCAAACTCCCTTTTTGAAATTAGTTGATTTACTCCATCAGTTGCTATTCCACCAAAGAAGTTAGCTCCTATTCTAACTGGAATAGATAACCCAGCTGTTGCCATTGTTAATCCGCCTTCTAGCATTCCCTGAACACCTGTAGCTACATAACTCTAAAAGCCTTTATTTTCTTGTTGCATAAATCTTGCTGTTGATGGGTCATACATTTTACTCTTAATGTAGTATTTTGCTGTATCATTACTATATTCATATTTTGAGTGTTTGAAGTTAATCACAGAGGCTCCTTAGCTTTATTTTTTCAATATGAATAATTTTAAAAAATACTGTCTATAATCCTAAATGGCATAGTAATTTATACATTAAAGTTATAAATTATTAATTACTCATTGTCATATCACCACTCTCAAAAGGACCTAAGTATACAGACTTAGGTCCTTTAATAAATTAAAATATATTTTTATCTATCAAAAACAACAAACCTATCCATCCTCTTATCATAAACATAACTCCCCTCAAAAATTGGAGTAACAATCTCAAACTCAAGAATACCAGCCATAACAAACAATTCATGAAGCTTATCAAGACCATCAACAATACAAGACTCACTAAGCTTTTTAGCATACCTTTCCTCATTCATAATGTAAAGATGAACCCCAAAACCTAAAGATTTATCATCCTCATCAAACATCTCATAAAAGGCTCCAACATTTTCATCCTTTCGACTAATGCCCTTTAGCTTTCTTCTCATTTCCCATCCCCCATTATCTCCATAAACTTCTTGCTCTTCTCCCTATTAACCTCTTCCCTAATGCTTTTCCCCTCACAATATACCCTACTGCACATTTCCCTAAGTCTA
Organism: Clostridium sp.; assembly: GCA_051650705.1. Classification (GTDB taxonomy): domain Bacteria; phylum Bacillota; class Clostridia; order Clostridiales; family Clostridiaceae; genus Clostridium. The sequence continues at coordinate 967 of JBOFQV010000166.1, read as the reverse complement.
TCAGAAACCCTTTCATCATACCTATTATTCATCTCATTAAAAGTAAGATTTGTTGTAATAACAGTTGGAAGATTATTTCTATACCTTTCATCAATAATCTTATAAATCCTAGAGCTTCCCCATTCATTCTTAAGCTCAGAACCTAAATCATCAATAATTAGGAAATCAGCACTGCAAAAGCTTCTAATAACCCTGTCCTCATCCTCTTTACCATAGGAATCATAGGTTTCCTTAATTCTATCTAGGAGCTTGTTTATACTAATGCAAATAGTTGGAACACCCCTACTTAAAAGATAATTTGCAATACAACAAACAGCATAGCTTTTCCCATTCCCTGGATTACCATATATAAAAAGTCCAAGATTATTTTCCCTAACTTTTTTATAATTCATAGCGTACTTAAGAGTTATTGTATAAAGCTTTTTATCCCCTTTTGTGTGATCCCAATTTTGAAAGGTGGCATTTTTAAACTTCTCTTCTAGAAAGGAGTTTTTAAAGATTTTATTTAAATAAATCTGCCTTTCCTTCTCCTGTTCCCTTTTTTCTTTTTCCTCTCTTTCTTTAAGCTTACAGGAGCAAATTTTTCTAACTCTTGTTACCCTTCCAAAAAGTTCAACCTCCTTCTCAAGAGGCTCATTGCAGGCTTTGCAGGTTTCAAAGGGAACTTTAGTTTTTATACCAGTCACTTCCAAGGAGTCTGTCAAAATCGTCTGCATACTCTTCATCCTTTTTCTCCTCCTCCTCTTTTTTAATTCCTTTCCCTTTAGCTCTCCAGTTTCTTAAGATTCCTTCCACATAGCTTAAACTATGTTTATTGTTTTTAGCTGCTATTTCTAATGCTTCTATTACACATTCCTTGGAGAATATATTAATATCCTCATCAATTTTTTCAATGATAAGAGGATTAATTAAACCAAAACCACAGCTTGAATAGACATCATAAACCCCCTTATTTTGAAACTCAACT
>JBOFQV010000165.1:0-1882 GCA_051650705.1 Clostridium sp. | reverse complement strand
TATAAAAGGAGCTGTCATATCATCATAAACCTTTTTCATATATTCAGGCTCTCCACTTGATAAGATTTTGCTTGGAGGAAAATTAAGAAATTCCTCTAAGTCAGAAACTGTGGTAAGAGTAAAGTTTCCACCCTTACACTCATAATCAACAAGATAACCATTTTCATTATCTGTATAAAGGAATTCATTATGGTATATCATTGGAGTTACGTTGAATTTTTTTATATGATTTAAAACTTTTTTCCCTTCAGCTATTGAAAGAGGGGCATGAAATAAAATCTCATTAGTTGTACTATCTATGACTTTACTTCCATTGTAGCAAACCAATAATCCATGATGCTTATATAATTCAAGCTCCTTTGAAAAGTGAATTAAGGAATTTGGAGCTCTTCCTGATGCTAATACTAGACGAATTCCTTTTTCTTGTGCCTTCATTAGAGCATCCTTTGTTTTCTTTGGGATTTTCTTTTCTTCATTTACTAATGTACCATCAATATCCATTACTATTACTTTATAATTACTCATGTTTTTCACCTTAAAATAATATTTTTTATATTTCTATTGCTTAAAGTAAGAAAAAATTCAATAAAATGATTTCAAAAGTTTGTTGGAATAATATGGTTTTAAGTGATAAAATAGGAGTTATTAATATTTGAGTTAGGGGGATATGAGAATGATTTTAAAAGAGTTTGATTCAAATAAAAAGGCTGTAATTAATGCTAGTGATTGTGTAAAAAGAATAGAAGGATTTCCAAAGGTTGGGGTGTCCTGTTATGCACGCTCTACATTTGGGAAATTATTAAATTCAATTCCTCATAAACACATTGCTACTACAAACATTGCAAATATGGAAATTGAAATTTATGAGGGTGAATATAAAGGAGAGAGAATTGCACTTTTTAATTCATATGTAGGGGCAGCGGGGTGTGTTGCTGTACTTGAGGATTTATTTGCTATGGGAATGGAAAAGCTTGTTTTGTTTGGTACTTGTGGTGTACTTGATAATTCAATTAATGATTGCTCTATTGTTATTCCAGAAAGTGCTCTCAGGGATGAAGGGACAAGCTTTCATTATATGGAGGCAGGAGATGTTGTTAAGGTAAATGAAAAACATATAAATACCTTCAAAAATTTTCTTGATGAGTGTAAGCTTTCATATACTGTAGGAAGGGTTTGGACAACTGATGGAATTTATAGAGAAACAAGGGACAAGGTGCTTAGAAGAAAGGATCAGGGATGTGTTTGTGTTGATATGGAGTGCTCTGCTGTGGCTGCCTTAGCTCATTTTAGAGAAAAGGAAATTTTACATTTCTTTTATGCTGCTGATAATCTTGATTCTGAAATCTGGGAAACAAGAAGTCTTTCTAATCATGATAATCTTGATGAGAAGCATAGAATTGCAATTGTTGCTATGGAAATGGCTTTAAAAATTGGTGTTGAATAATGAAAATTGCTATTATTGGAAATAGTGGTAGTGGGAAATCTACGCTTGCTAGAATTTTAGGAGACCATTACAAAATACCAGTATTATTTCTTGATACAGTTCAGTTTGTTACTAATTGGAAGGTAAGAGATAAGGATGAAGGTAGGGACATAGTTTTAGAGTTTATGAAAAACACATCTTGGGTTATTGATGGAAACTACACTGGTTTTTATCAAAGAGAAAGATTAGAAGAGGCAGACAAGATAATTTTCATGAATTTCCCAAGGAGAGTTTGTCTTTATAGAGCTATAAAAAGATATTTTATGTATAAGGGTAAAACAAGGGAGTCGATGACAGAGGGGTGTAATGAGAAAATAGATTTTGAATTTGTTTGGTGGATTCTTCATGAGGGGAGAAATAGAGAGAAGATGAAACATTATAGGGATCTTATGCAAGAAT
>JBOFQV010000164.1:0-9764 GCA_051650705.1 Clostridium sp. | reverse complement strand
AGAGAGTATGTTTTCAAAGATTCCTAGTGGATCAAAGATTGCTCTTATTCATTTGGCTAGAGCTTTGGAGGCGGAAGGGTTTGTTTTTATTGATTGTCAGTTCCATACTCCTCATTTAGAAAGTATGGGTGGAGAGTTTTTAGAATGGGAAGAATTCAAGGAAATGTTAGAGAAATATAGTTCACAGCAATAGATTAAAATAAGCAATAAACAAACTTAATTTTACTCATTTTCTTTTTACTCTTAAAAATATTCTTATTTAAGATATAAATCAAAGTGGAGAGTGACATATTAGACTATGCTGTTTCTAAAATGGAACTGTTAGAAATTTTCTTAAGAATTAGCGAGGAAAAAGTTAAGTTAGATGCTAAGAATGTATAAAACAGAAACCTAATATTAGAAAAAGAACAGGTATAATAATATATATAATAAAAATTTAATATTAGAAAGAGAACTGCAATAAGGATAAAAATTTTATGGTGCGTCGACTAGGAGCTTGCCGACTGGAGTAAGCAACAAAAATTTTTATCCTAGCAATCTCTCTAAATTAAGTCCCCACGTTATTTTCTAGTATTTTCGTTATTATTAGAGCCAAGAATTTTAACCCCACCAGTAGACTTAACAGTTTCAGTAGCTAAAGCCCTAATTTCAATATAAGCATTATCAAGCTTCTTAGTTAAATCAATCTTTTCATTATTAACCTTAACAAGCTCACTTTCTAATCTCTCAATTTTATCCTTAAGAGAATTAATTTCATATTCCTTTTCCTTTTCATACATAGTCTTTTTATAGCCATATTCTTTACCAAGAGATTTTTCCTTTTCCTCAGCACCTTCAAGTTTAGCCTTTTCTATAACATTAGGAATATCATCAACCTTTTCCTTAAGCTCCTTAAGCTCATTTTCCTTCTTAATAAGCTCATCATTTCTTTCATTAAAATCAGCTTCCTTTTCAGCTAATTCCTTTTCTCTTTTAGCCTTTTCATCTTGGAATTTATCATCATCCTCTTTTCTTTTTCTCATGGTGTTATAAGTATATTCATCATTCTCTCTTTCACGATTTTTCTTAAGCTCAGCCACCTTTTCATCCTCAAGCTTTTCTAAGGCTTCAATTGACTCCTTCTTTTCCTTTTCTAATTTTTGAAGCTCTTTTTTAACCTCATCCCTCTTATCTTGAAGCTCCTTATTAAGCTCATTTGTTTTATTCTCAAACTCATCCTCAAGCTCACTTTTCTTTTCATTATAACTATTAATTAAAACAATTAGAGAATGTGCATGAACCTCCAAATCAAAAAGCTCCTTAAGCTCCTCCTTCTTTAAATCAATAGCTTTATTTAAATCAGTATACTTTTTTACTATATTTTCATTAAGTATATTCATATCAACGATTTCATCAGCAGATTTAATTATCTCAGAATTCTCCTTCTCCTTAGCAATCTCCTTAACATTAATATTTCTTTGAGAAAGAGCCTTAAACTCCTCAGCAAGCTTATTATATTTTTCAATCATTTCAGTTTTAGAATTCTTCATATTAATTTTTTCAATAGCCATAATTTCACCCTTCATAAAATACTTCAATTAAGTATATGCACCATAATAATTAAAATAACAAATAAAAAGTACTTGAACTAATAAAAACAAAAGAGTATACTATAAACAACTAAATAGGGAAAAATTGCTAGAGGTGCCGAAAGGCTGAGAGGGACAAAATCCTAACTCTTAAAACCTGATATGGATAATACCAGCGTAGGGAAGCAGAAAGAATAAGATTATTATAAAACCTTATTCATATATGTAAATAACAAACTTCTAGCAAAAAACAGCTAGAAGTTTTTTTAATGCTTAGGAAAGTATAAAATTTCAGACAAGTCTAAAAGTGACTTGGAGCGTAAGATGCAAATAAAACTTCGGAAGAAGTTTTTATAAAATATATACTAAAATGATATTTTTATCAAATACAGAAAGTGGAAAGTTTTATGTGGCGGTGACTTGGAGCGTGCGACGGAACAAGCTCACAAAACTTGTACACCCAAACAAACATTAAAAAGGAGTGATCACATGTATACAACACAGATGGATGCAGCAAAGAAGGGCATTTTTACAAGACAAATGGAAATTGTATCAGAAAAGGAAGGAATCAATAAAGAGGAATTAATAAGATTAATAGCAGAAGGAAAAATAGCTATACCAGCAAACAAAAATCATAAATCCTTAAGTCCAGAAGGAGTAGGACAAGGATTAAAAACAAAAATAAATGTTAATCTTGGAATATCAAAGGATTGTCCTGACTGTGACAAAGAACTAGACAAGGTAAGAGTAGCACTAGAAATGAAGGCAGAAGCAATAATGGATCTTTCAAACTATGGAAAAACAGAAGGAATGAGAAGAAAAATTGTTGATATGTCCACAGCAATGCTTGGAACAGTTCCAATATATGATGCAGTAGGATTTTACGATAAGGAGCTTAAAGACATAACAGCAGAAGAGTTTTTAGAGGTTGTAGAAAAACATGGACAAGATGGAGTTGACTTCATTACAATCCATGCAGGATTAAATAGAGAAGCAGTGGAAACAGTAAAAAGAAATAAAAGATTAACAAGCGTTGTTTCAAGAGGAGGATCATTATTATTTGCTTGGATGGAGCTAAACAATAAAGAAAATCCATTCTTTGAGCACTATGACAAGCTTTTAGACATATGTGAAAAATATGATATGACAATATCACTAGGAGATGCATTAAGACCAGGATCAATAAATGACTCAACAGATGCAAATCAAATTAAGGAGCTTATAACTCTTGGAGAATTAACAAAAAGAGCTTGGGAAAGAAATGTACAAGTTATTATTGAGGGACCAGGACACATGGCTATTAATGAAATAGAAGCAAACATGTTACTTCAAAAGAAGCTTTGCCATGGAGCGCCATTTTATGTTTTAGGGCCGTTAGTTACTGATATTGCACCAGGTTATGATCACATAACATCAGCTATTGGAGGAGCAATTGCAGCAACTTATGGAGCAGACTTCCTATGTTATGTAACTCCAGCAGAACACTTAAGATTACCAAATCTTGAGGATATGAAGGAAGGAATAATTGCCACAAAAATAGCAGCACATGCAGCTGATATTGCCAAGGGAATTAAGGGAGCTAGAGAATGGGACAACAAGATGAGTAAGGCAAGAGCAGATATAGATTGGAATGAAATGTTCTCCCTAGCTATTGATGGAGAAAAGGCAAGAAGATATAGAGAAGAGTCAAAGCCACATGATGAGGAAAGCTGTAGTATGTGTGGAAAAATGTGCTCTATGAGAACAATGAAGAAAATCTTAAATGGAGAAGATTTAAATATATTAAGAGATTAGGAGGAGCTTATGAAGGTTAATGGAAAGAACTATGATTTCAAAGAGAACATTACTGCTTTAAAGCTTTTAGAGGAATTAAATTTAAATCCAAAGAAGGTTGTGATTGAGGTAAACTTTGAAATTGTAAAGGCTGAGGAATATGGAAGCTTTGAGCTTAAGGAAAATGATTCAATAGAAGTGTTAAGCTTTGTTGGAGGGGGCTAAAATGGAGGAATTAGAAAAGAAAATGATGGAGAGAGTTCCGCCAGAGGTTTTAGAAGTATTAAAAAAATCAAAGATTGCAGTTGCTGGAAGTGGAGGGCTTGGGTCAAATATAACCCTTTCTCTTGCAAGAATTGGAGTAGGTGAAATATCCATATTTGACTTTGATGTGGTGGAGGCTTCAAACCTAAATAGACAACAATATTTTGTTGAGGACATTGGAAAAGGAAAGGTTCAAGCGTTAAAAGATTTAATTAGCAGAGTAAATCCATTTGTTAAAATTAATGCTCACCATGTGTATTTAGACCAGTCAAACATTAAGGAGTTATTAAGTGGACATGACATCATCATTGAGGCTTTTGATAATCCAGAGTGCAAGGCAACCCTTTCAAACATTGTATTAACAGAGCTTAAGGAAAGTTATTTGATTACAGGCTCTGGAATGGCAGGATATTATTCCTCAAATTTAATACAAACAAGAAGAGTAACAAAGAGGCTCTATGTTTGTGGAGATGGGGAAAATGAATATGTCAAAGAAATTGGAATTATGGCACCAAGAGTGTGCATAACAGCAAATCATATGGCAAATATGGCTATAAGATTATTATTAAAGGAAGAAGGCGTTTAATAAATGGATAAGTTTAAAATTGGGGGAGTGGAGCTAGACTCAAGACTTTTTATTGGAAGTGGAAAATATAGCTCAAACAAATTGATTCCAGATATTTTAAGAGAAAGTGGTTCACAGGTTATTACAGTTGCACTTAGAAGAGTGGACTTTGATAATAAGGAAGAAAATCCACTTGAATTTATTCCAAAGGGAACAATTTTACTCCCAAACACATCAGGAGCTAGAAATGCAGAGGAGGCAATAAGAATTGCAAGACTTGCAAGGGCAATGGGATGTGGAAACTGGATAAAGATAGAGGTTATTTCAGATAATAAATATCTACTTCCAGACAATTTAGAAACCTTAAAGGCAACAGAAGTATTAGCAAAGGAAGGCTTTATAGTTTTACCATATATGAGTCCAGATCTTTATGATGGAAAGAGAATGGTGGATGCAGGAGCAGCAGCAGTAATGCCACTTGGAGCACCAATTGGAAGTAATAGAGGGCTTAAAACTAAGGAACTTGTTAGAATTATGATAGAGGAAGTAAATGCACCAATTATTGTGGATGCAGGAATTGGAAAGCCATCAGAAGCAATGGAAGCAATGGAAATGGGAGCAGCAGCTTGCCTTGTTAATACTGCAATTGCCTCCTCAAAAGACCCAATAAACATGGGAAAAGCATTTAAACTTGCTGTAGAGGGAGGAAGACTTGGCTATCTTTCAAAGTTTGGTGCAACAAGTAAAGAGGGAAATGCATCATCACCACTAACAGGATTTTTAGATGGGAGATAGGAAGATATGAGTTTTTATAATGTTATAGAAAAATATAGGGATTTTGATTTTAATGGATATTTTGAAAAAGTAACTCTTGATGATGTTAGAAGAAGTATTCATGAAGAAAATAAAACCCATGAGGATTTATTAAATCTTTTATCTCCCATGGCACTTAATGCCTTAGAAGAAATGGCAGAAAAATCAAGAGAAGTGACATTAAAGCACTTTGGAAGAACAGTACTTTTATATACACCGATGTATCTTGCAAACTACTGCATAAACAAGTGTGCCTACTGTGGGTATAATGTAGAAAATAAAATTCACAGAAAGAAGTTAACTCTTGAAGAAGTGGACAAGGAAAGTGAATTTATTAAGGAAATGGGAATTAAGCATCTATTGATTTTAACTGGAGAAAGCAAGTTTCATTCCCCAGTTTCATACATTGAGGAGTGTGTAACACTATTAAAAGAGAAGTTTCCATCCATAGCAATTGAGGTTTATGCCATGGATGAGGAAGAGTATAAACAACTTGTGGATGCTGGTGTAGATGGACTTACAATATATCAGGAAACCTATGATGAAGAGGTTTATGATAGGGTTCATATAAGTGGGCCTAAAAAGGATTTTAAATATAGATTAGATGCACCAGAAAGAGGGGCAAAGGCAGGCATGAGAACTGTTGGAATTGGTGCACTTCTTGGACTTTCAGATTTTAGAAGAGATGCATTTTTCACTGCACTTCATGGAGAATATTTGAGTAAGAAATATAGAGAAGTAGATATTAGCTATGCACTTCCAAGAATAAGACCTTGTGAAAGTGATTTTCATGATATTACAAAGGTTAATGATAGAAACTTTGTTCAAATGCTTTTAGCCTTTAAGATTTTTAATGAAACAGCAGGAATAAATATATCAACAAGGGAAAGAAAAGGCTTTAGGGAAAATCTAATTCCACTTGGGGTTACAAGAATGAGTGCAGGAGTTTCCACAGAGGTTGGAGGACATTCTATTGAGAATTCTGGAGAATCACAGTTTGATATTGAGGATAATAGAAGTACGGTTGAAGTGAAGGAAATGATAAAAGCAATGGGATATCAACCAATTTTCAAGGATTGGGAAAGAATATGATTTATTTAATAACTAATAGGCATTTAGTTTCTAAGGAAAGATATTTGAAAGTAATTGAAGAGGCTTCACTTGGTGGAGTTGAAATAATCATTTTAAGGGAAAAGGACTTAGATGAAAGGGAGCTTGAGAAAATTTTCTGGGAAATTAAAGAGAGGGTATTAGATAGCACTAAAATAATTATTAACTCAAATATTGAATGTGCAAAAAGAGTAAAGGCATATGGAATTCATTTACCTTTTAATGACTTTTTATCCTATGAAAACAATGGTGACTTTGTTGTTGGAGTTTCAATACACACTTTACAAGAGGGAATTGAGGCTTATAAAAGAGGAGCTAATTATATTTTGGCTTCTAATATATATGAAACAAGGTGTAAAGAGGGAGTTAAGGGAAAGGGAATAGAATTTATTAAGGAGCTTAAAAAGAATATTAAAATCCCCATAATAGCGCTAGGTGGAATAAATAATAGTAATTGTAAAGAAGTAATTGATGCAAAGGCTGATGGAGTTGGGGTTATGAGCTATCTTTTTAATAGTAAAAATGTATTGAAGGATGTAAGTGCTTTAGTTGAATAATGAGAAATAAGTTAGGGTTGTCTTAAAGGCAACCTTAAAATTTTTTAAACATAAATTATGGAAATAGAGTATTTAATTGTTAGTTAAATAAAATATTAAGTCATATTAAATAGAAAAGGTAAAAAATAACTAGATAAATAATGGATATTATACTATAATTTATATAGTGATATATTTATGTTTAAGTGTAAAGGGGAAAATTATATGAAGCTAATGAGAAAAATAGTTATAATATTTGTCAGTATGACCGTAGTTACAGCTGGGTTATATTATTTTCTTGGTCAAACAATAATAGAATATGCAAGTTCAGGAGAAATAGACAGAGGTCCAGGGAGAATGACGGGTGCTATATCAAGACTAACTGGAGAGATAAATAAAATAGCTTCTCAATCAAAAGAACTAGGGGAGCAAATGGAAATAGCTTCAAGGATTGAAAAACAATATGGTCAGGAAAAGGCAAATGAGATTGTCAATTTAGGAAAAAAGATTAGCTTTGAAAAAAGTTCTAAGATTTATTTGTTAGATGGTGATTTTAAATTTTTAAAGGAATTAAATAAAGTTAATATAAGTATTACAAATGATGATTTAAGCAATATTTCTAATCAAGCTAAGGAAATAATGAAAAAGAATGAAAATGTAAAGAAAGGCTTTTTTGGAGGGATTGTTACAACAGAAGATTTTCCATATATAATTGGTGTTAAAAGAGTAACAACACCAGACAATACATATAATGTTATGTATGTAAATTCAATGGATGATGAATATATAGCTTTTTTAAGTGAAATAGCTGGAAGAGATTTGGCTATTTATAAAGGTGATAATGTAAGTGATGGAAAATTAGAAAAAATAGATGCATATGATAGAATTTTTTATTGTGAAAGATTGGAAGATTCTATAGACTTCTATACAGTATTAGATACAATTGGTGAGGGACCACAGTTCTATTTAAGAATGAAGGATGATAGAGAAGTTAGAAATAATGCAACTAAAAATATTAATATTTTAATATTATATTCAGTATTAATAATGGTAGTTGCAAATACTTTAGTATATTTCTTAATTAAGAAAAAGGTATTAAAGAGAATAATAAATATTAATAATATAGTTAATGAAGTTGCAGCAGGAGAGGATTTAAGTGTTTCATTAAAGGAAGATATATCTGGAGATGAAATATCAACTCTTACAACTGATATAAATAATATGTTTAGTAGATTAAAGGTGTATTCAGATAATCTAGAATATATAGGTAATCATGATTTATTAACATCTCTAATGAATAGACATAGATTAATGGAATATGTAGCTAGTTTAAGAGAGAAAAAGATGGACTATACATTATTCTTTATTGATTTAGATAACTTTAAGGGGATAAATGATACATTAGGACATAATGCAGGAGATGCTCTTCTTTGTAAGGTTTCTAAGGAATTATTAGAATATACAGAGAGCCATAATTTAAGTATTTCAAGAATTGGTGGAGATGAATTCCTAATTGTTAGAGAAGGTAAAAACAATAGTGATGAAATTAAAGTTATTGCAAATGATTTATTAAGGATGATTAATAGAATTTATGAGTTTGATAATTATGCATATGATGTTAAGGCAAGTATGGGAATAAGCTTCTACCCTGAGCATGCAGAAGATGAGGGAGTTCTTCTTCAATATGCTGATATTGCAATGTATTGTAGTAAGAGAAGTGGAGGAAATAGCTTTACTATATTTGAAGAGCATATGTTAAAGCCTTTAGAAATTGAAAGCAAAATTAAAGTAGCTCTTGATAATAATGAGTTTAAGGTGTTCTACCAACCAATATTTAATGTGGATAATAATGAAATAATTGGAGCAGAAGCATTAATTAGATGGTACTCTGAAGGGGGAATAATTTCTCCAGACCAGTTCATTTATTTAGCTAAGAAAACTGGTGACATTGTTGATATTGATAGATTTGTTTTAAGGGATACAATAAGTACTTGTAGAGAATGGCTTGATAGTGGGAAAAAGGATTTCTATATATCAATTAATGCATCTAAAAAGTTCTTAAAGCAAAAGGATCTTTTAGAGTTTATTAAGGAAGAGTTGGAGAGTAAGAATGTACCACCTTCAGCTATAAAGCTTGAAATTACTGAGGATGAAATTATTGATGAGGTTGAATATACAATTGAAATTCTAAATAAGATTAAGGAAATTGGAGTTAGAGTTTCTCTTGATGATTTTGGAATTGGATATTCTTCATTTAAGCATATTAAAATCCTTCCTTTAGATACTATTAAAATTGATAGAAGTTTAGTTGAGAACATAGAGCATGATAATAAATCAAAATCAATTGTTAATACAATGATCAATCTATGTAACAGTCTTGGACTTAATGTTATTTGTGAAGGTATTGAGGAAAAGGAGCAGGTTGAAATAATAAGAAATCTTGGATGTTCAAGTATTCAAGGATATTACTTTAGTAGACCACTTCCTAAGGAAGAGTTTAATAAGTTGAGAGTTAAGAATTAAGAATTGGGAGAAGGTTGTTTTTTACAGCCTTTTCCTTTTTTTTATTGACAATATCGATAGTAGATATTAGAATTAAGATATAATATCGATAGATGATATTAAATTTTGAAAATAAATATCGATACATGATATTAGGGGTGAAATAATGGCTAGAGAGCAATTTCAGAATTTAACAGAGCCAATGTATTACATTCTTTTATCCTTGATAGATGAAAGGTGTGGAGTTGACATTATGGATTCGGTGAAGGCACTATCAAAGGGAAGGGTGAAGGTTGGCCCAGGTACGTTGTATACATTACTTGGGAAGTTTGAAAAAGAAAAATTAATTGTAGAAACACAGGTTGAGGGAAGAAAGAGAAGTTATATTATAACTGAAAAAGGACTTGATATGGTAAAAGAGGAATATGAGAGATTAAGAACTTTATTAGAGGATGGTAAAGTTCTTTTAGGGGGAGAATGATATGAAGACAAAGATTACTTTATTTAGATTTATGCCATATGAATATAAGGCTCTAGAGGAATATCTAGAAGAGCAAGCATTGAAAGGTTGGAAGCTTAAAAGTATTAGTGGTGCTTTTTTAACCTTTGAAAAAATTGTTCCTGAAAGCATAA
>JBOFQV010000163.1:0-1483 GCA_051650705.1 Clostridium sp. | reverse complement strand
AAAAAAAGCTAAGGGGTAAATAAGATGAATTATATTTCAAAAACTAATAAGATGATTTTTTCCTATAGTTTAGGGATTATTTTAAATTTTGTTTTGGTTCTTGTATTTATTAAACTTTCATTATCTATGGAGGCTTATTTAATTTTATCTGGAGTATTGGGTGTACTTGGGATAGTAATGTATAACCTTGTGAAGAGGAGGGGGAGAGGGAAAAGTATTCCTTTTTATTTAATTATGGGGGGGATTGCTTCTGCTATTTCTGCTGTGTATGTTAATGAAAATGTTACTCTAGTTGTAAATAGTGGGGGAGAGGGAACTCTTTCTATTTTGTATTTATTTGGTATTACTTGCATTGTATTGATTTTGTTTTTGTTGATGAGGGGATTAATTAATGCTTTTAATATTTATAAGCTTGTTCCTGTGATTTCAATGATTTTATCTGTTATTTTGTGGGTTGGTGTATTTTTGCTTGGGGAAAAGTTTGGGGGAGATTTTATTGAGCTATTTTATATTTCATTGTTTTATGGATTAATGTTTATTAGCTCAATGATTACTGTATTATTCTTAAAGGGAAATAGTAATTTTGAGTTTGTTTTATTACTTTCTTTCTTGGGGAGCTTTATATTTGTATTCTGTGTGGCAATTTCTATTATTTTTGAGGATGGAAGTATTTTTGAGTTATTTGCTGGTGATTTTGATTTTTCAAGAAAGAAAAAGGTTTAATAATAAAGGGAGTCTCTTATTTTAAGAGTGCTCCCTTTATTGATTAGTATTTTATGAAAAACTTTAAAAATATCCTAACAAAGCTTTTGAGCTAAAACATCATCCAAATTAAGCTTTGCTATTCTCTTATTTATTTCCTCAATGTTCTCAGAGTACAAGCCTAAAGCCTTCATTCTAGATAAATAAACTGAACCAGCAAAAGTATATCTTTCCTTTCTTCCTTCCTTAGATTGAGCTTGATCATTAGCAAAATCAATAATATCACCAATAGTAATACTTGATGGAAGAATTAAAAGAGGCATTCCCATAACCAATCTTACAGCATTGTGTCCAGCTAAGGAGCCTGTACAAATTGCTTCTGTATGACCAACAAATAGTCCTGCCTTTTCTCCTGCACAGAAAAGATTATCAACACCAATTACCTTCATATCGTTTGTTCTTGGTGCTACTGATAAATATCTTATGGAATTTCCTTTACTTCCTGCATATGGGTCCACATATTTTGCTCTTTCAAGTCCTTTTATTTTTCTTAGTTTTTGAAGTGGATAATAGGTTGTCATTAGCTTTGCATGTCCAGTATCAAGTAAAATGATGTTTTCTGCAAATTCCTTTAAAGCATATTGTTGGCAAACCTTTGTTTCAAGCTTACCATAATTAATATCCTCCTTAGGAATAGTTAAAATACAAACACCTTCATTATCAAGCTTATCTCTAATTTCCTTTGATAAACTTTCCTTAGCTAATTTACAAGAACCAGAGA
>JBOFQV010000162.1:0-7945 GCA_051650705.1 Clostridium sp. | reverse complement strand
ACACATTAGAAGCATCTCCCATCAAAACTTCTCCCTCTTCTATGGAAAGAAAAGCACCAATTCTCCCCTTTGAATTCTCCTCTTCAAGCTCCTTTAAGCTTCCAACTAAAGCTATGCTATCTTTATTTTTATCTAATTCCTTTTTAAAATTATTTATTAGCTTTAAATACTGTTCAAAAGGATTTTCCACTAGGTTTAGCTCCACAAACATGGCAAAAAACTGTGCCAAAGCATTCCCTTTTTTAAGCTTTTCAATATCAATGGAATAGTTATTTCTATAAAGTTCTCCACCCTCATCTAAAAGTCTTAAGGCTGTATCACAATGTAAATCAATATAATTCAAATTAACTTCTCCCCTCTAACAATTGTTTTCCTCTTTAAAATAGCACTGAAGAGGTTCTGGTCCACTAACAATTTCTCTTTTTATATAAAGTGTGCTATCTTCTCTAGTTCTTATTTCCCATTTTACCATATAAATCATATCTCTTGTAATCTCAATTGTATTTAAAAAATATGGAATTACACAACAGCCATCATTAAAATACAAGCCCTTTCCTGGCTCTGAAAAAACACTTTTATGGGTATGACCACATATCATAACTTGTTTATTTTCATTTGCCCATTTTGAAAGCTTCTTATCTACATCTGAACATTTCTTAAAATTTGAGGCTGGACTTGATGGATCCTTAAACCCTCCTATTCCCTCTAAAAATGTCCATAAATATCTTACTAAAAATCTTGTAGCATATGAAAGCTCATAATTCTTAAAATCTATTTGGTGACCATGACAAACTAAAATTGTCTTTTCAGTTGGGTAATGAGTAAATACAATTCCCTCATGAAATTCTGTATGTTCTAAAAGATATAAAAAATCTTCCCCAAAGGCTTCAGATATTTTCTTAAACTTTTTCCTTTGTGAGAAGAGTAAATTTTTCTTTTTCTTTATGCTATCATGATTTCCATAAATCATATATAACCTTTTATTATTATTAAACCTATTTAATATTTTGAACACATCTTTATAATAATATGCTATGTCTCTAAAGCTTCTATTTTCCCAAAGCTCGTCCCCATCTCCCACCTCAACTAACGTATAATTTTCTTTATAGTAATAGTTTAATGCTGCCTCATATATATTCCTGTTTCCCTTTAGATCATCTGCATTTCCCCCATCACTTCTGTGAACATCACTAATAAAAACTAACTTACTATCCTTGTTAAATGGTACCTTTTTGCCATACTTTAATATGTTTTCTAAAGCTTTTTCTCCCATATATTATTTACTCCTTTTAATTGCTGTTAATAATATATGAGAGAAATTGCTTTAATGTGTAATTCTATATTTCTGCTTCCTTAAATTTTTCCTCAAACCACTCAATTAATTTATGAAGTGGCTTCTTTAAAAATACTAATAAGAAAAATACAAATCCAAGTAATAGGAACATTCCAATATCCCTTAAAAAGTTTGTCATTTCAATTCCTCCAATAGTTTCCCTAAAGGCTGAAATAGCATAGGTAAATGGAAGAAATGGATTTATTATTTGAAATAATTTTGGATTTGTTTGAATTGGATAAAGTCCTCCTGCACCAGCTATTTGAAGTACCATAAACACTACTGCAATTGCCTTTCCCACATTTCCAAGCACTGAAGCTAAAGTAAATGTAATAAAGGTAAAAACAATACTTGTTATAATACTCATTAAGAAAAAGGCTCCAATATTTTCAGGCTCAACTCCTAAAATCCAAATATCACCTGCACACACAATCACCCCTTGAATAAGAGAAATAGTTAAAAATAATCCCATTTTCCCAAAATGACAATGAACTAAGTCCATTTTCTTTTCTTCCTTTTCTCTTCTATATTCTGCTGAAAGAATTGATGTTGTTAGTAGTGCTCCAACCCAAATTGCAAGAACTGTATAAAATGGTGTTACTCCAACACCAAAAACTCCTCCTTTATACACCTCTTCCTCCTTCACCTTAATTGGTGATGCTATAAAGTTTGAAACACCTTCTGGATCCTTTTCCATGAGAGCAATTATATTGTTTAATCCCTCCTCATTAACTCCTGATGTTTTATCTTTTAATTCATTTAATTTATTTTGGAAATCTTGAAGCTTTACTATGGTTTCATCTGCCTGTTTTCCAGCAATTCCCGCAGTTGCAATTCCAAAATTATTTAGTGCATTTAATTGAGGTAAAAGTATTCTTGTTCCCTCTAAAACCTTATTTATGGTATCTCCCTTGGCAATTAAAGCTTGTGATTTTATATTAATTTTTTGAATTGTAATATTATAAAATGCATTTGCCATTTCAATTAAATTTGAAGATATCTTCTTTTGATTATTCTCCACATTATTTAAAGTTTCATCAGTAATACTTCCTTCAGCTAAGCTTAAGCTTTTTTCTGCTAAGCTCTTATTTTCTTTCCCCTTTCCTATAATGCTGTTACTACCCTCAGTAATTCCAATACTATTTAAAAACTCTCCGTATCTAATAGCATTCTCACTTGAGGAAATTACTTTTCTTAGGTTAGTTTTTAAATCATCTAAGCTTTCCTTATCATTTTTGTTAACTTTTAATCTTGTAATATCTGAGGTTATTCTCCCATTTGTAACCTGAGCTTCTATTAAATTATTTTTTAAATCTGTTACTATGGCATTTAATGTACTTTGTGTTTCACGAATTAAATCCTTACTTGCACTAGTTGCCCCTTGAAGGGCTGTAATTTGGTCATTTACAATAGGTAAATTATTTTGCATTTCATATAAAAAGCCTTGAAGTGATGCTGCATCCTTACTTGCATTATTCATAAATTCAATTGTTTTATTTAAATTATTGTTTGTATTTGTGAATGCATCCTTTATTTGTAGTAATTCAGATTTATTTGTTTGAAGATCTCCACCTAAGGAGTTTAAAAAATTCATTGCTTCCTTATTTAGCGATTCTACAAAGTTTGTTGTTATTTCCTTTGTTAGCTTATCCTTTGCCACTGCTGTTATTTTTGATGCTATTGCATTTGCCTTTTCATTACTTTTATAAATTATATCTGGCTTTTTAGGATTTAAGGTTACAAGAGTTGAAAGGGAAGATGAAAAATCACTTGGAATCTCAATTAATGCATAATACTGTCCCTCATTAACCCCATAATTCCCTTGCCATTCATCAACAAAAACCCAGTTTATTGATTTATTATCCTTAAGGCTTTCTATAACTTCTTCCCCAACATTTATTTCCTTTCCCATAATGGCACAGCCTCTATCATTGTTAACCACTGCTACTGGTAGATTTCCTGTATTGCTATATGGATCCCAACATGCCTTTATATTTATCCACGCATATAAAGAAGGAATTATACACAAAACTATTACTGTTACTAATGCCACCTTACTTTTAAATATTCTCTTTAAGTCTGTTTTATAAATTTTAAATATACTCTTCATAGCTCCTCCTTATTCAGAAACCTTTGATTCTTCAAAGTTCTTTTCAAAGCCCTCAATGGTTTTATGAAGCTTCTTTTTAAAGAAAACTCCAATTAAAATAAATACAATTGCATATATTAAGAGAACTACAAAATCAAGAGCTACTGCACTTGGAAGTGGTCCTGCAATTGCCTCCCTATATCCTCCTACTGCATAGGTAAATGGGAAGAATGGCTGAAGCACTCTAAAGAATTTTGGATCAAGCTGAATTGGATAACTTCCTCCACATCCTGCAAGTTGAATTACCATTAATATTATTGCAAAGGCTTTTCCTAAATTTCCAAAAACACTCATGAGAGTATAAACAATTATATTAAATACTATTCCTATAAAACATGACATTACTACCATTAAAAATGGACTTACTGTGTGAACTCCTAATATTGCTATATTTCCAACTGAAACTATAAAGCCTTGTAAAAAACCAAGGAACACAAAAAATAATAGCTTTCCACAGTACTTTTGTCTTATTGTAATATTTTCATCTCCCTCAAACCTTGGTGGGTTTACTTTTAATACTGAAATTAGCATTAATGCCCCAACCCATAAAGCTAAAACTGAATAAATTGGTGCCATAGCAGAACCATAGTTTGGAATTCCATACACTGGCTCTTCTTTTAAGTTTACTGGACTTGAAATAAACTCTCCCATTAATTCTGGCTTACTTTGGAGTATTGAAATTATTTGTATAACATCATTCTCATTTGTTTTTTCAAGAGCATCTCCAAGAAGCTTAATAATCCCTCTAAAATCCTTAAGTTTTTTACTTAGGTCCTCTGTAGTGCTATTTGCAACACTTGTCCCTTCTATCCCAAGGCTTAAAAGATTATTTATTTGTGTTTCTACACCTTGAGTGTTTTTCAAAATATCATTGGCATCCTTTGATGATTGTATTAAATTGTCACAAATAGAATTTACAGCTCCCCTAGCATTCTTATCATAATCAAGTAGCCCATCATTTGTACTTTTTATATTTTGATATGATAAGTCATTTAATTTATTCAAAGTTTCTTTATCTAACTTACTATTTTGCAAAACTCCTTTAATTAATTGATCAATTAACTTTTGTTCCTCCTCTAATTGCCCCTTAATTTGAGTTAATTGAGTTATTAAATTTGCTACTTCCTCACTATTTCCTGTGGAATTCAATGTAGTTAAATAATTAATAATTGAATCTATATTTCCCTCCATTTTATTTAATGAATCTTCTATTTGTATTAAATTTGTGGAGATGTCTGTCATATTCATTCCGCTGTTTATCATACTTTGAATTTCATCATGAATTTTTTCAGATTCCTTCGTAACCTCACCTAAAATAATTCTCATATTATCACAGGATTCATTTAAAATCTTTTGAGACTCTGTCATTATTTCAACCTTTTTCAAGCTACTTTCCTGAAGCTTTTTAGTTGCTTGACTTATTTCAGGCAATGATGCTTTAAGCTGAACTAAATACTCATTTAATGCCTGTGATGCCATACTACCATTATCTAGAGAATTAATTATTTCATCTAAATGTTTATTTACATAAATGATTCCCTTTCTAAGTTCAATTAGTTCATTTTTGTTCTTCTCTAAGTCTTCTCCTGCAATATTAAGCTTTTCAAAGACTGATTTATTTACTGTTGATATAAAGTTTGAGGTTATTTCCTCAACTATTTTCTCCTGTGCAACCTCTGTTATCTTCCCCACAACTGGTGTTGCCTTTGTGTTTACCTTATAAATTATCTCTGGTTTTTTTGGTGTATCAGATGAAATGCTTGTTATAGAATTTGAAAAGTCCTTTGGAATTACAATCATTGCATAGTAGCTTCCATCTACTAATCCAATATCTCCTTTTTTTTCTGTTACAAAGTCCCACCCAATGCTAGTATTTTCCTTTAAGGAATTTTGTACTTCTTCTCCAATATTAATATGTTTACCTAAAAACTCTACTCCCTCATCCTCATTAACTATTGCAACTGGCACTGTTCCAGTATTGTTATAGGGATCCCAACAGGCATAAATATTAACCCATGCATAAAGAGATGGTAAAATGCATAATGCAACTACAATTAATAGTGCAATTGGATTTTTAATGGTTTTTCTTAAATCTCTTTTGAATACCTTAATAATATTTTTCACTTTTGTCACATCCTTAGGCGATTTTTGAACTAATCAGTCTAATTTATATTTATCTTATCACCATTGATATTTTTGTCTATTAAAAAACTTTGAACTTTTTATTACCTTTATGTAAATTTAAAGAAATAGGCCATGTGTATAACACATGACCTACCTCCATTTAAATGGACTTAACTTTTAAATCTTAAAATAAATTCATATTAAAAATAGGAGTTGCTATATGATCCGCTATTTGAATCATATGATCCACTTGTTGAGTTACTATATGATCCACTTGTTGATCCACTATTTGAGTTGCTAGTTGATCCACTTGTTGAATGGCTGCTTGAGCTGCTGTATGATCCACTTGTTGATCTACTATTTGAACTACTTGTTGATCCACTATTTGAGCTGCTGTATGATCCGCTTGTTGATCCACTATTTGAGCTACTTGTTGATCCACTATTTGAACTACTATTTGAACTATTTGATCCACTAAATGAACTCTTAGAAGATTGGTTTGAGCTACTAAAAGAATTACTTGATGAATTACTGTTTGATCCACTATAAGAGTTGCTAGTTGATTGACTAAAAGAATTACTATAGGATGTTGAGAAATCGCTGTTTGAATTAGAGTTTGATCTATCTCTTACCTTGTAACCATTATATCCCTTATAACTTTGGCTTCTTAAATAACTCATATAAAGCACCTCTCCAAATTTTATTCTTTTTTCTTTAGTGAAGTTTCATCCACTTAATATATATTATGACTATGACCCTACTTTTGTTACAACTTTAAAAAATAATTTTGACTTTTTATTTTTAACCATTAATTATACATTTCAAACTAATACCTTCTATAAATGTCATCTATTAACATTTCAAAATTTTTTCTCTGACTATTTTTATTATTTTCATATACTTCTTTTGAGGTAACTATTTTGTTTATATTATCTCCAACTAATGAATAATCCTTTTTATACTCTCCTCTTTCATATAACTCCCTTAAGGTTTCTCCAATCCATAAAAGGCTTTTGTGATGCATTCCATTTGAAAATCCTCTTATTTTACTATTATCTATATGCGGACCTACAAAAAAAAGTGATTTTGCAAGCCACCCTCTATCAGCTTGTCCATTTCTTGTTGTGTGGGTTAATACACGATTTAGGAACTTAGTAAATTCATCAAAAGGTCCATCATGAATTTTTATTCCTACTATTGGATACCATAGCCCTTTAATCTTACCACTATTTGTTCCAGATGATCTAAAATAAACTAAGGTAACTTTTTCTATATTATCTTTAAATATAATATCCACGTCAATTAATCCAATCATTCTAAATGGTTTTAAGGAATATACATTTGCTCTAAAACTTTCTGGATACATTTTAAATATACCAATTGAATTTGGCATTATTATTCCCCCTCCAATGAATTGAGTTCATCTTTTAGTTTTTTTAATTCGATTCTTATCTCATCTATACTTTTAAACCTAGTTCTTAGGCCCATTAATTTTTTTAAAAATCTTATTTCACTATTTGTTAAATCTAATTCGTCATACCAAGGTTTTTCTTCTTCTCCTTTATATTTAAACGTAGAATAGTATAAGTGAATTAAAAAATCAGCTAAATACCAATAATCTACTTGTTTTACATATCTCTTATCATCTATTACTCTTGCAAGTCCAAAATCTATTAATACTAATTCTCTATTATCCTTAACAATCACATTAGGAAGTCTAATATCCCTGTGTACAATGTTTTTATTATGCAAGATTTCTAAGAGATTTAAAAGTTGATCACAAATTGTATAAATGTCATTCCTCTTAAATATAATTCCTCTCATTAATAAATCTTCAAAAACTCTTCCTTCCATATACTCAAGAATATATCCTTCTCTATATTCATCTTTAAATTTTGATATAAA
Source organism: Clostridium sp. (assembly GCA_051650705.1). Lineage (GTDB taxonomy): Bacteria > Bacillota > Clostridia > Clostridiales > Clostridiaceae > Clostridium. The sequence goes on along the minus strand of JBOFQV010000162.1, from coordinate 434 downwards.
CCTTGGAAATCCTTCATGGTTTACATACTTTAAAATCTGCTCTTCATAATATAATTTTTCTCTTGTTTCCTCTAGCATATCTTTTTTTAACTGCTTTATAATAACCTTTTCTCCATTTTCATTTTCTGCTAAATAAGCAATACCATATCTTCCTTGTCCCATTAATTTTATTATGGTATATCCATTTACAACTTCTTTTTTCTTAAAATACTTATCTCCTTCAGTATCCATAAAAATACGCCTCTTTTGTTTTATATTTTCTTATAATTTAAACCTAATACATTCTATGAAAGGCTTTGCGCTTGTGTTACTTTTTTTTATTATGTCTATTTTAAAATAACTAACCTTTATTATTAGCGAGTTAAGAAACTTGAAATATTTTCATTTTTAGTCTAATATTAAGTTATTATGTAAATTTATGAGGGATAATTATG
>JBOFQV010000161.1:0-35271 GCA_051650705.1 Clostridium sp. | reverse complement strand
TGTCCTTCTCCCATCCATTGTTAGCTTTGTTTGAAGTATTAATCTCATTAAGGGATAGTTTACTCCAAGCTTTTTGTATAATCCTTTAAACTTGTCTATTACTTTTAAAACCTTAAACTCCTTCATGTGGCACCTCATTACTTATTACATCCACAAATTTTTGAGCTAGTGCACCATGCTCATTAAAGCCAGTTAATTCGTTAAATATTGTTTCTAAGCTTTCATCCTTTGTGGTGTTTTTAAGTTCTTCAAAGCTACCATCTGCAATGATTTCTCCATTGTTTATTAAGATAATTCTATCACTTACCTTTTCTACAATTTCCATAATGTGTGATGAATAGAATATTGTTTTTCCCTTTTTTGCAAGTAGGGCTAAAAGCTCTTTTATAACCATAACACTATTTGCATCTAAGCCTGATAGTGGTTCATCAAAGAATAGTAATTCTGGGTCATGAATTAGACTTGATATAATTAAAATCTTTTGTTTCATTCCCTTTGAGTATGAGGATATTCTTGCATCATATGAGTTTGCTATTCCCAAAACCTCCATAAGAGCTAGTCCTTTTTTATCAGCTTCCTCAAGATCCATTCCATATAGCTGTCCAACAAAGGTTAAATACTCTCTTCCTGTTAGGCTTTCATACACATCAGCAATTTCAGGAACATATCCAATTTTTCTCTTATATTCCTCTCCACTTTTAGAGATATCTTCTCCAAATATTTCAACCTTTCCACTATATCCAGTAATTAATCCAAGCATTATTTTCACTGTAGTACTCTTACCTGCTCCATTTGGTCCTATGTAACCTATAATATTTCCTTTTTGTATTTTTAGATTTATTCCCTTTAGTACTTCCTTATCCCCATAGCTCATTCTTAAGTTTTCAATGTTAACCATATTCTCTCTCATAATTTACTCCTTAATTTTGCTTTATATAATAAATAATATTTGTATTAGTATTTGTATTCTTATTTGTTGTCCCCTGTTTTTGGTGGGGGTGTCCCCCCAAAAATGGAGTGGGTCTCCCCCAAAAATTAGCTCCCCCCAATTTTGGTACCACCACCATTTTTCTGTGGGGTTATTTGAATACCCTTACACTTAAAATATAAACTTTTACCCAACACATTTTTAAAAATTTACAAAAAATTTTCATTTAATTTTCCATATTACCATCAATAATTTTAACACATTATAACATTTTTTCCAAAATAAAAACTCCTCTTTAAAAAGGAGTTTTAAAAAAAACAATTCAATTCTCAATTCTCAATTCTCAATTTCTACTTCTCTTCCCTTAAAATAATGCCTCAAATCCTCATCAGTAATTTCCCTAATGACCTTACATGGATTTCCTCCAGCAACAACATTTGCAGGAATATCCTTAGTTACAACACTACCTGATGCAATAACAGAATTCTCCCCAATTGTTATATTTGGATTAATAATAGCACCACCACCAATCCAAACATTATCACAAATAGTTACTGGAAATGCATACTCATATCCAGCAGTTCTAAGCTTTGGGTGAATAGGATGCCCTGCTGTAAAAATGCTCACATTAGGACCAATTAAAACATTCTTCCCAATTGTAACCTTAGCACAATCTAAAACCACTAAATTATAGTTAGAATAAAAATTCTCCCCAATAGAAATATTGTATCCATAATCACATCTAAAAGGAGGCTCAATAAAGAAATTCTCTCCAGTTTCTCCAAGAAGACCTTTTATAAGAGCATTTCTACCATCAATATTCTCAATCATATTGTTATATTTATGATTTATAACCTTAGCATGCTGTCTCTCATCTAAAAGTTGTTTTCCAATTTCACCCATGGAAATATATAAATCACCATCAAGCATTTTTTCTCTCTCACTCTTCACAATATCCCTCCTCACCTAATGACTATTCTCCAAAAACTTTTTTCTTTAATTCAATTCCTGTTTTAGTTCCTGCAACCCCACCAATACCTGTTTCTCTAAGCTCTGGTGGAAGTCCTTTACCCACTTTATACATTGCTGATAAAGCATCATCAAAAGGTATTTTAGAAACAACTCCTGCCATAACCATATCAGCAGTACATAAAGCTGAAATAGCCCCTGCTGAATTTCTTTTTGCACATGGAATTTCAACAAGACCTGCAACTGGGTCACATACAAGCCCTAAAACATTTTTAAACACAATAGCAGCTGCATCTAAGCTCATTTCAGTTGTTCCACCCATAAGCTCAACAACTGCCGCAGCACCCATTGCAGCTGCTGAACCACATTCAGCTTGACATCCTCCTTCTGCACCAGCTAAAGTAGCATTCATTGCTATAATCATTCCCACAGCCGCAGAAGAAAACATTGCTCTAACAACCTCTTCTTCACTCCACTTTAACTTTTCAGCAGCAGTTAAAATTACAGCAGGAAGAATACCACATGAACCAGCAGTTGGACATGCTACAATTTTCCCCATAGAGGCGTTGACCTCAGAAGAAGCAAGTGCCATTGCCATTGCCAAAATCATTGTATCTCCAGTTAAACTCTTTCCACTTTTAAAATATTCATAAAGTCTATGTCCATCTCCACCAATAAGGCCACTAACAGAATAAACCTCATTTTTCATTCCCTCTTGAGCAGCATCATACATAACCTTTATGGTCTTCTTCATTTTCAAAATTACCTCTTCACGAGATAATCCTCTATTCTCCATTTCATTTAAGATTGCATATTCACTTAAAGAAATATTTTGTTCCTTGCAAATCTTAATTAAATCTTCACCACTTCTAGCAATCATTTTATTCTCCCTCCTGTACTGGATTAATATAGACAACCTTGTTAACAGGGTCTTCCTTCTTAATCGCCTCTAGAGTTTTATCATCTAGTTTATTATCAAGCTCAAAAGCCATTGTTGCCTCTTTCCCTCTTTGATTTCTAAAAACCTTCATAAATGCAATGTTTATATGCTCATCATAAAGGAATTTTGTAACCTTAGAAACAGCTCCTGGCACATCTCTATGGGAAATAATTAAGGTTGGATATTCTCCAGTAAACTCTACTGCATTTCCATTAACCTCAGTAATTTTAATACTTCCACCACCAATAGAACATCCCATTATTTCTGACTCTCGTCCATCTTTTGTAGTAATTAAAAATTTAACTGTGTTTGGATGCTCATCACCTAAATCAAATTCTTCAAAAGAAAAATCTAAGCCTTGTTCCTTAGCAATTTCTAAAGCATCTCTTAATCTAATATCTGAAGGCTCCATGCCCAAAATTCCAGCAACTAAAGCCCTATCAGTACCATGTCCCTTATATGTTTTCCCAAATGATCCATGTAATAAAAATCTAACCTTTTTAATTTCATCCCCTGCAATTGCCCTTGCAACCTTTCCAAGTCTTGCAGCACCAGCCGTATGAGAACTTGATGGCCCAATCATAATAGGTCCTAATATATCAAATACACCTACATTTCTCATAGTTATTCTCCTTTGTTTCACTATTTTCAACATGAATTAATTTTCTTTTGTCATTTCATTATTTATTATATCCTAATAGCTTATCTATTAAAACAAATTTGTATTCACATATCACCATTTTAATCCAATTTTAATCTAGTTAAAATATGTCTAAAATGATATACTAAATAGGTAATACAAGGAGGGGTTTTGATGAATTGGTCTAATATTTTAAATTACATAGTTATAGGTGTATTTACACTAACACTTTTATATTATATGTTTGCATTGAAGTATTATTGTTTTCCAAGTGATAAGAAAATATACTTTAGAAAATTCATATTTAAGGAAATAAAAATGGCTTTAATAAAGCTTGCTATTGTTGCATTATTTATAATTACAATGGATAGAAATAACGTTTTATCTATAACAGTTTCTGTTTTAGCTTTAATAGTTTTCCTTCTATCAATTATTAATGATAATTTAGTTGTTCGTGCTGATAACTATTTATATATTAATGCTTTTAAGGTGCCGGCTTCAAATATTAAACATTATGAAGTTACAAAGAATGGTGAGTATTCAACTATTGAACTTTTCTATACTCTTGAGGCAAAAAAGGCTTCTAAGGTTGATAAGAAGAAGATGAAGCACTTAAATGCAAGCCAAAAAAGAAAGGCTGCTTCTAAGGGGATTTCTGCTGAAGATAGAAAGATGTTTATTACTCAAACAATTAAGGTTAAAAACTCTGAAGGACAAGCATTACTTTCATCAATAAAATAATTAATGGGGTTGTTTTTATTAACAACCCCATTAATCAATATCTAATATTTATAAAAACAACTTCCTCCAATAAACTCCCTCAAAATAGAATTCTCAGGAACCTTATCCACCTCGATTTCCTTAAAGAAACTCAAGAAAGAAATCAATCTTCTAGCCTCATGGAAAACTGGACTCTCCTCACCAATCTTTTCAAGCTCCCTCAAAGCAAAAGGCTTTAAGACACATAACTCATAAGGAATAGTAGAATTAAACATTGCATCAGCCTCTTCCTGATAAACAAAAATATTCTTTCTTTCCCCTCTTCTAATAGATTTCCACATCTTTAAAGTATCATCGCCACCATATCCTCTAGAAAGATAATCCCTAACAATTCTTCTAATCTTTCTAACATCAGTAGTTGCAATCCTATTATGATTATCCAAATTCAATTGAGTAAGGGCAGAAATATAAATCTTAAACTTATTCTTATCATCCACACTAGAAGTAAGAATTGGATTCAACCCATGAATCCCCTCAATTACAAGCACTCCATTTTCAGGAAGCTTAAGCTTGTGTCCAACCCATTCTCTTGCTCCTTTTTTAAAGTTGAAAGAAGGTATTTCCACCTCCTCACCATTCAATAAACCTTGAAGATGAGCATTAAACAGTTCTAAATCAATAGCATAAATAGATTCAAAATCATATTCCCCATTTTCATCCTTTGGAGTGTGCTCCCTATCCACAAAATAATCATCCAGAGAAATTGCAATAGGAACAAGTCCATTTACTCTTAGCTGAACTCCAAGTCTATTTGCAAAAGTAGTTTTTCCAGAAGATGATGGACCAGCAATAAGAACAATCTTCTTATCCTTATCATCTCCAATTTTGTCAGCTAAATAAGCTATCTTCTTTTCATGAAGAGCCTCAGAAACCATAATTAAATCCCTAAGCTCACCATTAGAAACCTTCTCATTTAAGCTTCCAACATCACCAACTCCAACAATATTAAGCCACTTTTCAGCCTCATAGAATACTTGAGAAAGTCTTTTTTGCTCCTTGTATGGAGGAAGAACTTCAATATTATCCTCAGATGGACATCTTAAAATAACACCACTTCCATACTTCATTAAATCAAAAGCCTTAATAATCCCAGTAGAATATGCCATTTCTCCATAGAAATAATCATATCTTCCCTCAAGCTCATAAAGACTTACAAGATCATGGTTAACCCCATTTAAAAGCTTAACCTTATCCTCCATTTTATAGCCTTCAAATATTTTAACAGCTTCTTCCTTGCTCTTTTTTACCTTATTTATTTTGCTATTTTGTGAAATAATCTCACTCATTTTATCCTTTATCTTAACAATTTCATCTTCTGTTAATTCACTCCCCTTATGTATTTCACAGAATAATCCTTTGCTAATAGAATGTTCAATTGTAATAGTTGAATCCTTAAAAATATCAAGAGCAGCCTTTATAAAAACAAACTGCAAAGTTCTAATATAAGTTTTAAGTCCAATCTCACTTTCACAAGAAACAGCTTTAAGGTTTCCCCCTTCATTTATCATATGTGAAAGCTCAAAATATCTATTATCTAACTTACATAAAATAATTTTCTCATCATTATAATATTTATCAATTACATCCTTAAAGGTTTGATTATTGTCCACTTCTATAATGTTTCCATTCTCCAAAGTTAAATTATATTTTTCCATAAAAAAACCCTCCTTTTATTTTCTATATTTATCATTATTATATGATACTTTTCGACTTTATCCAAATTAATAAATTATTGAATATTTAATATATTTTCTACAAATATTATGTGCAAGGGGTGTTGAATATGTTCATAGTATTTTTAAGAACAACCATATTATATTTTATAGTTGTTTTGGTAATGAGATTAATGGGAAAGCGTCAAATTGGTGAGCTTCAACCCTATGAGTTTGTCATTACCATAATGATTTCAGACTTAGCATCTTTGCCAATGCAAGATACTAGATTACCTTTACTGCTTGGAATAATTCCAATTGTAACATTACTATTTTTAAAAACCTTACTTTCACAGCTTCAATTAAAAAGCCAATTTGCACGTAGAGTTATTGATGGGGAACCATCTATTTTAATTTACAAAAGCAAAATAAATTATGATGCCTTAAAAAAGCAACAAATAAACCTTGATGAATTACTTGAGGAAATTCGTATTTCTGGTTACTTTGATTTAGAGGATATTCAATATGCAATACTTGAAAATGATGGACAGCTTTCTATTCTCCCAAAAAGTCACTCAAAAATTGAATCCTCCTCTTCAAATAAAAATAATAATTTGCCTTTACTTCCAAAAATACTTGTGTTAGATGGTGAAGTAAATAATAATTCATTAAACTCCTGCAATAAATCAAAGGAAGAAATAGCTCAAATCCTTAAAAGTCACCATATAAAATCCATAAGGGATGTTTTAATTGCCTATTATGATACAACTGGAAGCTTTCAATATCAGCTTTATGGAGACTATGAAAGGGTGTGTAAAAATTGAGAAATGCAATACTTTCAATCATACTCTTTTTTTTAATAATGTTCTTTGTTGGGTATGCAAATAATAAACTAGTTGAAATGTGCGATATTATAATAGATGAATCTCAAGAAATTGAGTTTTTAATTTTAAAGGATGAGTGGGAGGATGCCTTCATTAAATCCGTAGAACTTATGGATACAATAAAAGAAAATGAATTAATTACATCAATTTATTTAAATCATCAAGAAACAGACCACTTAACAGATGAAGCATTAAGACTAAATATATTCTCAGAATGCAAAACTCGTGATGAAGCTTTAGTTAGTGTTCACCATTTAAAATACAGCTCCTACACAATTAAGGATTTGCATAAACTCTCATTAAAAAATATTTTCTAAAGCATTAAAAAGGAGGATTTCAAATTAAACTTGAAATCCTCCTTTAAACTATCCTCTACAAGAAAAACTTGAACACTTAGTTTCTTGTGATGTACAAGCAGAAGCTCCTGAAATATCAACAGAATCAGCTGCGCATTGACAACTAGAATTGTGAATGCAATTTTGTGCCTCACAACTTATTTGTAAGCTTTGGTTTGGTGTTTGAGCTGAATTTGTGAATGAACCATCTGATTCAGCAAAGCTTTCACAGCAAGTAGCCTTAGATTTATCAGCTTGAGCACCTCCCACTTGAATACTACTATTACAGCAACAATTACTACTATTATGCATACAACTTGAAGCTGTACAACTTAAACTTGGCATAATATTCCCTCCTCAAAAGATTATTCTTAATTAACACTCATAGTATTTGTAAAATAAAACTTTTAATTCAGGAAAAATTTATTCTTTAATAATATCTGAAACAACATCACCATCAATAATCTTAATTACTCTTCTTGCCCTATTAGCCTCCACAGGATTTTCTGTAACCATTATAATTGTTACACCCTCTTTATTAATTTCTTCTAATATGCTCATTATCCTCTCACTGTCCCTACCACAAAGGGACTCTGGCATTTTATCAACTAAAATTACTTTAGGATTGTTTGCAAGTGCTCTACCAATAGCAACTCTCTCCTTTTCCTCTAAAGTCATTTCACTTTTCTTTTTGCCTTTAAGCTCATCTAAATTTAGCTTCTTAAATACCTCTTCATAATTTCCACTCTTAATTCTTTTATATAAAAAACTCAAGAAAAATTTAAATCTAGCCATTCTAAGAATATATCCAAATGAATTATTTTTCTCGCTACCATTTACAATCCCAATATTCTTATATCTATATAAAGCCATTTTTACATTACCAAACTTATTTAAAGACTCTCCATCTACTATTATTTTCCCAGTAGTTGGAGTGTAATATCCAGCCACTATATTCATTAATGTAGACTTTCCTGATCCAGCTGGACCAACTATAGCCACAAAATCTCCACTTTTAATAGTTAATGACACATTATTCAAAGCTACAATTTCTTCTCTTCCACCATGATACCTTTTAGATACCTCTCTAATCTCAATCATAACAAATAGCCCTTCCAACTCCCTAAAAAATACTAATTCACATCTTAAATCTTACTAATCTTAAATAAACGCACCCTTTCTTCATTCTTAAAAAAACCTTAAGTTTCAAAATTTGGATTATGCATAAATTATGTATATTTTATTATTTTTTAAAGAAAGTATTGCATATTTATTCATTAAGGAGTATAATTCAATAAATGGTAAATATAAGAAGTTTAAAAGGGGGCTTTTCACATGAAAAAATTTAACAAAGTAGTTTTAGCTTATTCAGGAGGTTTAGATACATCTATTATAATTCCATGGCTTAAGGAGAATTATGGATGTGAAGTAATTGCCGTTGTTGGTAATGTTGGACAAAAGGACGAGCTAGAAGGATTAGAAGAAAAAGCAATAAAAACTGGGGCATCAAAGTGCTATATAGAAGATTTAACAGCAGAGTTTATACATGATTATGTATATCCATGCATACAAGCAAACGCTGTTTATGAAGGTAAATACCTTTTAGGTACATCATTTGCAAGACCTATTATAGGAAAGAGATTAGTTGAAATTGCACAGGCAGAGGGCGCTGAGGCAATATGTCACGGATGTACAGGAAAAGGAAATGACCAAGTAAGATTTGAACTTGCTATTAAAGCATTTGCACCTGAAATGGAAATAATAGCTCCTTGGAGAATTTGGGATATAAAATCAAGAGACGAAGAAATTCAATATGCATTAGATAGAGAAATTCCAATAACAATTAGTTATGAAACAAACTATTCAAAGGACAAAAACCTATGGCACTTAAGTCATGAAGGATTAGACCTTGAATTCCCAGAAAATGAACCAAACTACAAGAAGATTTTAGAATTAACTAAAACTCTTGAAGATGCACCAGACAAGGCAACATACATCACTTTAACTTTTGAAAAAGGAATTCCTGTTGCTTTAGATGGAGTAAAAATGAATGGTGTTGAAATGCTAGAAGCCTTAAACAAGGTTGGTGGAGAAAATGCAATTGGAATTATAGACATGGTTGAAAATAGATTAGTTGGTATGAAATCAAGAGGAGTATATGAAACTCCAGGTGGAACTATTCTTTACTATGCACACAATGAACTTGAGCAAATTTGTTTAGATAAGGAAACTTCTCACTACAAGCAAATGGTTGCATTAAAGTTTGCTGACATTGTATACAATGGACAATGGTTCACTCCACTTAGAGAAGCACTTCAAGCTTTTGTAACAAAGACTCAAGAAACTGTTACTGGAGAAGTTAAGCTTAAATTATATAAAGGAAATATTGTTACTGCTGGTATGACATCTCCATACTCACTTTATAGTGAAGAGTATGCAACTTTTGGAGAAGATGCAGTATATGATCAAAAAGATTCAGCAGGATTTATAAACCTATTTGGTTTACCAATAACTGTTCAAGCTAAAATGCAAAAAGCAATAAAAAAATAAAAAAGGTTGGGGAAAAATTATGAAACTTTGGGGCGGAAGATTTAATCAAGGAGTAGACTCTCTTGTAAATGACTTTAACTCTTCAATAAGGGTTGATAAAAGAATGTATAGAGAAGATATTGAAGGTAGCTTAGCTCATGTAAAAATGCTTGGAAACCAAGGTATTATACCACAAGAAGCATCAAACAAAATATCCTTAGGTTTGGAAGAAATCTTAAAGAGAATGGATAATGGGGTTATTTCAGTTGATATGTCATCTGAAGATATTCATTCCTTTATTGAAGCTACTCTTACCTATTATATTGGTCCTTGCGGTAAGATGCTCCATACAGGAAGAAGCAGAAATGACCAAGTTACTCTAGATTTAAGATTACATTTAAAGAAGGAAGTTAAAAGTATAATCTCACTTCTGCTATCGCTTGAAGAAACATTACTAACTCTTGGAAGTGAAAATACAGAAACAATAATGCCAGGTTATACTCACCTTCAAAAGGCACAACCAATAACCTTTGCTCACCACATCTTAGCCTATGCTGAAATGTTTAAAAGAGATATAGAAAGATTAAAGGATGCCTTAAAAAGAATAGATTATATGCCATTAGGTAGTGGTGCATTAGCCACTTCTACCTACAATATAGATAGAGATTTTGTTGCTAATGAACTAGGATTTTCAAATGTTACAGTAAACTCTCTAGACTCTGTTTCAGATAGAGATTATGTAATTGAAACCCTAAGTGCTTTATCAATGATAATGATGCACCTTTCAAGATTTTCAGAAGAAATTATTTTATGGTGCACAAACGAATTTAGTTTTGTGGAGCTATCAGATAAATATAGTACAGGAAGCAGTATAATGCCTCAAAAGAAGAATCCAGATGTGGCTGAGCTTGTAAGAGGTAAAACTGGTAGAGTTTATGGAGATTTAATAACTCTACTAACTGTAATGAAGGGAATTCCACTTGCCTACAATAAAGATATGCAAGAGGATAAGGAAGCCCTATTTGATGCTCTAGATACAGTAGATTTATCAATTCAAACCTTCAACGGAATGTTACAAACAATGAAAATCAATAAGGATGTAATGAGAAAAGGAGCTGCTCTTGGCTTCACAAATGCCACAGATGTTGCAGATTACCTAGTTAAAAAAGGAGTTCCTTTTAGAACCTGTCATGAAATAGTTGGAGAAATTGTTCTAAGTTGCATAAACAAGAATTGCTCAATAGAAGCATTAACACTTGATGAGCTTAAAGACTTCTCCCCTCACTTTGAGGATGACATATACCATGCAATTGATTTAGTAACTTGTGTTGAAGAAAGAAAAGTATTTGGTGGTCCTTCAACTGAATCAATAAAAATACAATTAAATCTACTACAAGAATTCATAAATCTTCATAAGGAGGACTAGAAATGAAAAAGGTTGGTATCGTTGGTGCCACAGGATATGTTGGTGCTGAACTTTTAAGACTTTTATTAAATCATAAAAATATTGAAGTTTCTGCTATTGGTTCTGTTTCCTTTGAGGGACAAGAAATTAGCAATGTATATAAAAACTTCTACAATGTTACTTCACTAATTTGTAATTCCATTGATGAGGTTATTGAGAAAAGTGATGTTATCTTCACAGCTCTTCCTCATGGACTTAGTGAGGACATAGCAAACAAGGTATTATCTCAAGACAAGCTTTGTATAGACCTTGGAGCAGACTTTAGATTATCAAGTGAAGAAGATTATGAGCTTTGGTATGGTAAGCCTTTTACCATACCTGAGCTTCACTCAAAATGTATATATGGACTTCCAGAGTTAAACAGACAAAAAATCAAGGAATGTGATTTAATTGCAAACCCTGGATGCTATCCAACAAGTATAGAGCTTGGATTATTCCCACTTCTAGAAAAATCACTAATAGAAACAAAGGGAATAATCTGTGACTCAAAATCAGGGACAACAGGAGCTGGAAGAGGATTAACTCAAACCTCCCACTTCCCAGAGTTAAATGATACCTTTGCACCATACAAGGTTGGAGCACACAGACACACTCCAGAAATTGAAGAAATCCTTGGTGTTATGGGAAAAGAAAAGGTTGAAATTACATTCACTCCTCACCTACTTCCAATAAACAGAGGAATAATTTCAACTATTTACTGTAAAAAGACCGCTAACCTAACTCTTGAAGAAATTCACTCATTATATGAAGACTTCTACAAAAACGAACCATTTGTACAAGTACTTCCATTAGGTGAGGTGGCTTCAACAAAGAATGTTAGATACACAAACAACTGTCAAATTTCAATCCATGAAAATCATAGAAAAGATGAATTAATAATAGTTTCAACAATAGATAACATGATTAAAGGGGCTGCTGGACAAGCAATTCAAAACATGAATATAAGACTAGGCTTTGATGAAAAAGAAGGTCTTAACTTAATAGCACCAGCATTTTAAAAAAACAAGAAAAGGGGGCATATTTAATGGAAATAATTCAAGGAGGAGTTACTTCTCCAAAGGGGTTTCAAGCCTCAGGAATATTTTGTGGCTTGAAGAAAAACACATTAAAAAAGGATTTAGCTTTAATCTTTTCAGAAGTTCCAAGCATAGCTGCTGGAGTTTTTACTAAAAACAAGGTAAAAGGTGCTCCAATATATATATGTAAAGAACATCTAAGCAACAAAAAAGCTAGAGCTATTATTGTAAACAGTGGTAATGCAAACACTTGTAATGGTGAAGATGGCTTATCAAAAGCAAAGAAAATGGCATCTCTTCAAGCAAAAGCTTTAAAAATAAAAACTGATGAGGTTTTAGTTGCATCAACTGGAGTAATTGGGGTTCCTTTAAATATTGATGCAATTAAGGATGGAATTCCTCTACTTACTGAAAAGTTAAACTCAAATGGTGGAGATGATGCTGCTAATGCAATAATGACAACAGATACATTTTCAAAGCAGTGTGCAATTAAAATAAACATAGATAACAAGGAAGTTACAATTGGAGGAATGGCAAAGGGTTCAGGAATGATTGAACCAAACATGGCAACAATGCTTTCATTCATCACAACAGATATTAATATCTCTCCTTCTCTATTAGATTCTGCTTTAAAGGCATGTGTTTCACTAAGCTTTAATAGAATAAGTGTAGATGGAGATTCTAGCACAAATGATTCTGTTCTAATTCTTGCAAATGGAGAAGCAAAAAATACTCTTATAGAAGAAAAAAACTCAAACTATGAAATATTTGAGGCAGCACTCAAGGAGTTATGCGTAACCCTAGCAAAGATGGTAGCAAAGGATGGTGAAGGTGCCACCAAACTTATAGAGTGTGTTGTAAACGGAGTTAAATCTCAAGAAGATGGACTAGCTTTTTCAAAAAGCGTAATTAACTCAAGCCTTGTAAAAACTGCAATCTTTGGAAGTGATGCAAACTGGGGAAGAATTTTATGTGCCCTTGGATATGCAAACATAGACTTTGATCCTTCAAAGGTAGATGTAAGCTTTGAAAGTCAATTAGGTTCAATAAAGGTTTGTGAAAATGGAGCTTCCCTTCCTTTTGATGAAGGAAAAGCAAAAGAAATATTACTTCAAAATGATATAAAAATAATCATAGACCTTTCCCAAGGTGATGAAACAGTAACAACTTGGGGATGTGATTTAAGCTATGAATATGTAAAAATAAATGGAGACTATAGAAGTTAAAGGGGGAATGGTAGGTGAATTTAAACGATCGAGCTGAAATTCTTGTTCAAGCGTTACCATATCTCAAGTCCTACTATGGTAAAACCATAGTAGTTAAGTATGGCGGAAATGCTATGATAAGCGAAGAACTAAGAGAGACAGTTATAAACGATATTATTTTAATGAAATGTGTTGGTATACAACCTGTAATTGTTCATGGTGGTGGACCAAATATTTCTTCTTTCCTTAATAAAATAGGAGAAGAAAGCAAATTCATCAATGGTCTAAGATATACTGATGAGAAAACTATTGATGTTGTTCAAATGGTTTTAGGTGGTAAAGTAAATAAGGACTTAGTTTCCCTAATTGAGGGTGCTGGTGGAAAAGCCATTGGTTTATGTGGAATGGATGGCTCCCTATTAAAAGCAAAAAAAATTCAAGGAGAAGTTGATTTAGGATATGTTGGAGAAATAACTTCAGTTAATACCGATATTCTAAAAATGGCAATGGCTTCTGGATATATACCAGTTGTAGGTAGTGTTGCACTTGGAGTAGATGACAATCATCTATATAACATTAATGCAGACACATGTGCAGCCAAAATAGCATCTGCTCTTAAAGCAGAAAAGCTTATTCTCCTTACCGATGTAAAGGGAGTTATGATGGATCCAAAAGAACCATCTTCTCTAATTTCAACACTAAGACTTCACCAAATTCCAAAGCTTTATTCACAAGAAGTTATAAAAGGTGGAATGATACCAAAAATAAACTGTTGTGTTGAGGCTGTGCGTATGGGAGTTGAACGCTCTCATATTATAGATGGAAGAATTCCTCATGCAATTTTATTAGAGCTTTTCTCTAATGAAGGTATAGGTACAATGATTTATTAATAAGGAGGAGTAATTATGTCATTAATGAATAGCTATGCAACCCTTTCTCCTGAAATTTCTAAAGGTGAGGGTGTGTATTTATATGATACAAACGAAAATAAATATTTAGACTTTACAAGTGGAATTGGAGTTAATTCTTTAGGATATAATTATGCTCCATGGGTAGAAGCTGTTTCAAAACAAGCTTCCTCCCTTCAGCATTGTTCTAATATTTTCTTTAATCCAACCACTAAAGAATTAGCTGAAAAAATTTGTGAACTATCTGGAATGAGTAAATTATTTTTATCAAACTCTGGAGCTGAGGCAAATGAAGGAGCAATTAAGCTAGCTAGAAAATATAGCTATGATAAATATGGAGAAGGAAGAAATAAAGTCCTAACTCTAGTTAAGTCCTTCCATGGAAGAACAATGGCTACTCTTTCAGCTACTGGACAAGATAAATTTCACAAATACTTCTTCCCTTTCAATGAAGGTTTTGACTATGTAGAGGCAAATAACATTAATGACTTTAAAGAAAAGCTTACTGATGATGTTTGTGCTATTATGATGGAGGCTATTCAAGGAGAAGGTGGTGTTAATCCTCTATCTCAAGAATTTGTTTCTGAAGTAGTCTCTCTATGTAACTCAAAGGATGTTCTTGTAATTTTTGATGAGGTTCAATGTGGTATTGGTAGAACTGGTGAACTTTTTGGATTCAATAACTTTAAAGTTTCCCCTGACATCGTAACATTAGCAAAAGGATTTGGTGCAGGTCTTCCTATTGGTGGAGTTTTATGTAATGAAAAACTAGAAAATGTTTTTACTCCTGGAGATCATGGCTCAACCTTTGGTGGAAATCCTGTTTGCTGTGCAGGTGCATTAGTTGTACTAAATACTTTATGTAATAATGAAAGCTTTAAAGCAATAAAAAATAGAGAATTAATAATTAGAGATATAATTAATTCTTCTAACTGCTCTCAAATTGAAGAAGTTAGAGGAATGGGGCTAATGATTGGAATACAAACTAAAATTAAAGCTTCTCTTATTCAAGCTGAAGCAATGAAAAATGGATTACTAGTTTTAACAGCTGGAGAATATGTTGTTAGACTTCTCCCTCCACTAGTAGTTTCAGATGATAATATCAAGGAGGGAATGGATATACTAATTAAATCGATAAATAATTTGGGGTGAATTTATGAAGACGGATTTATTAAAAATGGATGATTTGTCTAAAGACGAAATTTTAGATATATTAAACCTTGCAGACCAATTAAAATATGAATTAAAACATGGGATTCCACATCCTCATTTAGCAGGAAAAAGTCTTGGAATGATTTTTGAGAAATCTTCAACAAGAACTAGAGTAAGCTTTGAGGTTGGTATGTCTCAACTTGGGGGAAATGCTCTATTTTTAAGCAGTAGAGATTTACAAATTGGACGTGGAGAACCTATCAAAGATACAGCAAGAGTTCTTTCAAGATACATTCAAGGTATTATGATTAGAACATATTCTCAAGATGATATTGAAACACTATCAAAATATGCATCTATTCCAATAATCAATGGTCTTACTGATGATGAGCATCCTTGCCAAGTTCTTGCAGACTTAATGACTATTAGAGAATATAAAAACACTTTAGAAGGACTTAAGGTTGCATATATTGGTGATGGCTATAATATGGCTCAATCTCTATTAATAGGGTGTTTAAAGGTTGGAATGAGCTTCTCTTTAGCAACTCCTGAGGGATATTGTGTTAAAGAAAACTATATTGAAAGAGGGAAAAAACTTTCTCAAATTGAAGAGGTTGATTTTACAATTACAAACTCTCCTGAAGAAGCTGTTTTAAATGCTGATGTTGTAATTACTGATGTATGGGCAAGTATGGGACAAGAAGAAGAACTTGCTAAGAGAATGCGTGATTTTAAAGGCTTCCAAGTTAATTGTGAATTAATGAAGTTAGCTAAAAAAGATGCCATAGTACTTCATTGTCTTCCTGCTCACAGAGAAGAGGAAATTTCATCAGAAGTCTTAGAAAACTACTCACACATCATTTTTGATGAATCTGAAAACAGATTACATGCTCAAAAGGCTGTATTAGTAAAGTTAATGAAATAAGCGAATTTTGCAATTTAAATAAAAATGAGGGTTGTCTTTCGAGACAACCCTTATATTATTTTTCTATATAATTTATAACATGCTTTATAATCATATTGATACTTCCATCACCATTTCTTTGTATCTCAAATTTACTACTATCATGGTAAGCCTCTTCATCAATATATAAATCAATATCCTTATCAATTTTTAATCTAACTCTTTTTAATTTCTTTTCAACCCATTGCTTATCAATTTGAACCTCTTCATCAAGTCCATGCCCCTTAACAAATGAAGTAAAATCCTCCTGTGCCTTTGGAACTTCCTTAAATAGCTCTTGAGATAAAGCCTCTATATTAATAGAATCCTCTTCCTTCAGCTTGCTTTTAACAGCAGTTCTAACCATTTCAGCAGTATCTGCATCCTCTGCAAAATTCTTTCTAGTCCAGTTTTCTGTAGCCTTTAAAAAGGTTTTTGTCATATCTCTTTCATTTGTAATAATAGTACAACCTAAGAAATTATTAATAAAATAGTTTGCTCCATATTCCTCTTCATCTTTAGATTTTCTTTGCTTATCTAAAACCATAAGATTAAAGCCTTGATCCTCTCTTATTGGCTTAATAAAAGCAGCTTTTTGAATCTTTTGGCTTGAAGCTGGCAGCCCTGCCGATTGAGGTACAATTCCAATTCCAATTTTATTATCAACAAAATCAATTTGATGAGTAAAATTTTTAACATAATCCATCTTAAGTATACCAATCATTGGCCCTTGGTCTGTTATAATTGAACATACAATTAAATCACAGGATGGAATATTAACATTCCCCTTCATAATTGCAAATAATTGAAGAGATAACTCCTTAGATAATCCAACCAAATTATTTTCAATTCCATTTAAGTAATCCTGAACAACCTCTTTTACAATATTTCTTTCTGGATTAAAAACAGCATATTTTAATTCCTCATCCTTTAAACACTTTTCAATATGCTTATGTAAAAACTTATATATATCCTCATTTAATTCAAGAGGATACTCATTTAATACAGGTTCCTCTGCATTACTATCTAATATGTGAAGTACAGCTTCATTTATATTAATATCACTTATATATTCCATTGTTCTACTTCCCTTCTTTATCATATGCCCATAATATTTTAACAATAGAAAACCTTAAAAGCAAGGAATGTAAAAACATAATAGCTTGTCTAATTTAAATAAACAAGCTATTTTTTATGTATTACATCGATTTAATTTGTATTCTATATTTTCTACTAATTTCATCTAAATATTTTCTTAATGCTTTAAATTCACTTCTTTCAATGTATTGAACCTTAATTGTAGTTTTTCTCTTCTCTTCCTCAATAACAACCTTAGTTTCTGTTAATCTTATAGATTTAACATCCTTAAATGATATACTTTTATTTTTAACAATCATTAACCACTTTAATTCATTAACCTGAAGTCCTTGCCAATTTAAATTAACAAGTGTTGTTCCATTAAGCTTTCTATACTTAATTGCAAGAATCCCTCCTACAATTGAAAGTATTCCAAGTATAATTCCAGCATTATTATCCCATGTTGAACCATTTCCAAAGAATAATTTCCATCCCATTAAAATTAATGCCACAAATGAATATAACTGCATTGCAATTGTATTATCTTTCAAATCAAAATTAAACTCTAATACATCTTTTTTAATATTCTTATTCATCAAAATTCCCCTACCCTAATTAAATTCTTTTGTTTCTCAACTTTACCAATATTATACTATCTTTTCCCTAAATTTAAAAGCTACTAATAAGTAAAAAGCGTGAAAGCCAAAACTTCCACGCATAAATTTTATCCTATACTTCCTCTAACTTTACCCATTCTTATGATCCACTCATTTAAAATCTTTAATTCTTCAGTCTTGCTTGAAATAATATCTTCTTCCATTCCAATTAAGTGCATTATTATTGGTCTAGTAGTTTTTAATAAAGTATGATAGAACTCATTATCATTCATAAATTCATAGTCTAACCCTAAATCTAGAACTTCATTTACTAATCTCATATCTTCCTTATATTCTTGTCTAGCCTCTTCATCTACAATCTTTTTAGCAACTCCAGCATTTGCAAATCTAGCAGCAAAGCCTAAATCTCTTCTTAATAATGGATAGAATTTATTTAACTTATCAATTCCTTCTTGTCCATACTTTTCTTTGATTTCCTGAAGCCCTCTACCCATTCCTAATAATTCAGGTGGCATTCCTATAGTATACATTGCAGCTGTAAATGAAATAGCTCTTGGAACTGAATATTCTGTTGAGTTATCAATACTTAAAATTTCTTCTCTTAGCTTTTCATCCTTAACTAAGTTAGCTATATTATCAAGATTAGCAACCTCTCTGTTATATTCTAATCCTGTTTTAGCCTTAGTTAATCTATCTCTATTTTTAGGAATAAAGTCTGATACAAAGCTTACAGTGTTTACAACCTTTAAGAATGTCTTTAAATAATGCTTTGAGAATATTCCAATAAACTCTTTCATTAATTCTATTTCTTCATCTGTAAATTCTCTATGCTTATATGAATCAGCCTTTTCTCTCAATTCTTCTGCTGCTTTACTAGCCTTATCTGCACCATGATCATATCTTAAAGCAGATTGTAGTGTGAAAGTCTTAACACCTGCATAAGTTTCTAATATTTTATCTACATTTTCAGCAGTAAAATGTCCTCTAAATGGCAGAGAACCACAACCTAATATAGGAGCAATTTCAACTTCATGCTCTTTTCCCCACTTATATGCATTATCTATAGCAAGAACTACTGATAAAACCCCTGAAATTAATCCATATGACATAGCCGTATCTGATCTTGCAATCATAAATCTTAAATAATCTATTTTGTGTCCTTTTTGTTCTGATATATGATAAAACTCGTCTAATATCTTATCAACATTAACTAATGCTGGTACATCCTCAACTAAAGGAATTATTCTTACACTATTTTCTTCAAATTTTACTGGGTAATTTTTATTTCCCATTTCTATTACTGAATTAACTCTAGCTTGAAACTCTGCAATTTCTTCCCCAGTTTCAACCATTGGAACAATAACTTCTTGTATTGCTTGCTGCCCTGTTAATTTATAAGCTGATGCGTTTGTTTCAACAATAGACATTATACTCATAAGTTGTCTAAATACAGACTCCTTATTTGCATTTGGTATTCTAGGAGTAATTCTAACATCCTTACCTGGTATTATCCCCTTTGAAATTAATCCTAATGCAACTTGAGATGTTTGATGATATGGAGTCAATTTCCCTTCAAAGTCAATCATTACTTCATCTATACCTAGACCTCCATCCTCAACTGGAGATAGCCCTTGTATAGCCTCTTCTGGTTCTTGTTGTATTGAAATATATTGTTCAACATTATCTGGATGTTGTGTCATCATAGATGATGGAAACTTTTTCATAGTATTTTGCCCCCTTATGAATTTTATACTTTTATTATATTGCATTTTATAAATAAATTCAAGTGTTTTAACATTATTTTTGCAAGTTTTAACAAAATCAACTTGCAGATTTCTATAAATTAAAAAGGAGCCAAAAATTTGACTCCTTTTCTCAACTATTTTACTGCCTCTGCTATATTAGTTGCATGATCTCCAATTCTTTCTAGATTACTAATTAAATCTAAGAAAATAACACTTGAACTTGCATTGCATTGTTTATCATTCAATCTTTGAATATTACTTTCTCTAAATTTCTTTTCTAACTTATCAATTTCCTCTTCTATTACAATTACTTTTTCAGCATCGTAAATATTCTTTTCTTCATAACTCTTTAAAGCAATGTCTAATGCATCAAGCGTCTTTTTATAAATCTCTTTTATTTCCTCCTTTGCATCTTCTCCAAAGGATATACTATTATTTCTCTTTTCTAAAGCTAACTCAAGAATATTTTCAGCATGATCTCCAATTCTCTCAATATCATTTATTATATGGTAGGTTGAACTAACAATCTTCCCTTCAACTTCTGCCAATTCATGCTCAGATAACCTTACTAAATAGTTTGTTATTTCCTTTTCTAGTATATTAATTATTTTTTCATTATTATTTATTGATTTAATTAAGTCTTCATTTCCATCAACAAACACTTTCATACTAAGCTCTAAATTCTCTTTTGCCTTACTACCCATTCTTATTGTTTCTTTTAAAACTCCTGTAGTTGCAATTACAGGGTTATCAAGTAAACCATTATTTAAATATACTGCTCCCTCTTTCTCAATTTCATCATCTCCTGGTAAAATCTTATTTGCTAATATAACTAAATAATTTGCAAGTGGTAGCATTAAAACAGTTGCAGTTACATTAAATATTGTATGTGCATTTGCTACTTGTCTAGCTACATTTGTATCTGTTGTTTGAACTAACGCTATAAACTGATCCATAAATGGTAGGAATATAACTGTTCCAAATATATTAAAGAATAAATGTATTAAAGCAGCCTTTTTTGCTGTTCTATTTGCTCCAAGTGATGCTAATAATGCAGTTACGCATGTACCAATATTACATCCAAAAATAACTGGTAGTGCAACATCCATTCCAATAGCACCTGTTGTTGCTAATGCTACTAATATTCCTGTAGTTGCAGATGAACTTTGAACTACAGCTGTCATTGCTAATCCTGCTAACAATCCTAATATTCTGTTATCTCCAACAACTATTACAAATTCTTGAAATGATGGTGATTCTGCAATTGGCTTCATTGCTCCAGACATTACTCCCATACCCATAAATAATATTCCAAATCCTAATGCAATACTTGCTAAATCTCTAACTCTTTTCTTTTTTGCTACTAATAATATTATTGCTCCAACTCCAATAAAAATTGGTGCAATTGTATCTAACTTAAATGATACCATTTGAGCTGTAATGGTTGTCCCAACATTAGCCCCCATAATCACTCCAGCAGCTTGTATCAAACTCATAAGGCCTGCATTAACAAAACTAACAACCATTACTGTAGTTGCTGATGAACTCTGTATAATAGCAGTTACTACTGTTCCAACTAAAACTCCTACTATCCTATTACTTGTTATTTTTTCTAATATACCTTTTAACTTCTCTCCAGCCGCATTTTCAAGTCCATCTCCCATTAACTTCATTCCAAACAAGAATAAACCTAATCCACCTAATAGTCCTGTAAAAACCTCAAAAGTATTCAATATTGTTTCTCTCCTTTAACATAAATTTAACTTATATTTAAATTCTATAATGTATTTATTACATAACTCAATACATACTCTCGATGTTTAACGAATATTTAATACTCATGTATTTTTGTTTAAATATATTTAATTCTTTATTCATTTTCCTTGTTTTTATTTTGTTACATTTATAAAATTTATTGATTTTTATTAATAAAAAGGTAATATATATTATAAGGAAATTTCTAAATAAAGGAGTGTAAAAATGAAAGAATTAGAAACAAGAATTATCAATATAGATGTTGATGGTCTAAGAGAAAAACTAATCTCACTTGGTGGAAAAAAAGTTAAGGTTGAGGATCAAGTGAACGACTTATATGATTTTGAGGATGGAAGACTTTTATCCTCTAAAGGCTATGCTAGAATAAGAACAATAAATGATAAATTAAATAACTCAATAACTTATTACATGACAACAAAAAAAATGCTTTCTCAAGGAAGATTTAAAGAAATGGAAGAGAATGAAACTATTGTTTTAGATAAGGAAATGTCTGAAAAAATATTTAAATCTCTAGGCTTACAACTTGTTCAATCTATTTCAAAATATAGAGAGAGTTATGAGTTAATGAATTCATTAGTTGAAATTGATATTAATGATAAAGAATTTTGTCCATTTCCATATATAGAAATTGAAACAGATTCTGAAGAAAATCTAGAAAAGGTTGTAACTGCATTAGGTTATACTCTTGATGATACTACATCAAAAACTATTTTTGAATTAATTAAGGAATATAATGAAAGCATGGAATAATCCATGCTTTTTTTAATCCCAACCAACTTGTGCTTTTCCTTGGTTGTTCTTTTTATTTCCAACATTATCTTGAGCTTGTTTTATTTTTTGTCTTCTTTGTCCCTTTTGAAGTGGATTTATTGTTCCTTCCTTAGCCATATAAAAACACCTTCCTTATCTTATTAATTCCCAATCTAAATCCTTTTGTGGTTTATTATCTCCAATATTATGGTCTGAAGTTTTTGCATCCTGTTGCTTTTTCTTGCTTTTATCCTTATTCATAATAAAACCTTCCTCAAATTTATTTTAGATTGTACACCCTTAGTATGCTTAAAAAATAAAAATTAATGCAAAAAAAGAATTGCTAAAACCCCATATTTTAACAATTCTCTAATTTACATCTACAATTTTTCTCTTCTCTCAGTAGATTTTTTAAATATCTCAATTAAATCTTCTTTATTATTTTGTTCAATTGCTTGTCTAATTTTTAAAAATTCGCTTTCAAAATCATCCATAGCCTTCAATAAATTTTCCTTATTCCCTAAAAAAAGTTCACTCCATAAATCTCCGTTAATATTAGCAATACGAGTTAAATCTCTATAACTATCTCCAATAAAGCTTCCAGTATCTCTTCCCTCTTCATCACTATTAATTAGTGCAACTGCTAGAGCATGTGGAAGCTGTGAAGTAAAGCCTATCATTTCATCATGATATTCTGGAGATATTCTTTTTACTTTTTTAAAGCCAAGAGAAAGAGCTAGCTTTTCTATTAAATCTAAACTCTCAGTTTTATTTTTTTCAATAGGAGTTATTATATAGTTTGCCCCTTTAAACACTTCATTTGTTGCAAACTCAAATCCCTTTTTCTCTCTTCCTGCCATTGGATGACCAAAAACAAAATCCACACCTTCTGGTAATATCTCTTCAATTTCTTTTATAAAAGGAGTTTTTATTCCTGTTGCATCTGTTATAATTGCTCCCTTTTTAAAATTATTTATATTATCTTTAATAAAATTTTTAACTAGCTTTGGATATATAGACAATATTATAATGTCACTACTCTTAAGAATGTCACTGCCATTAGTAAAGCCATCTTTTATTACACCCTTTTCCTTTGCTAAGCTTAGGCTATCCTCATTTATGTCAATTCCATAAACATTATCATAGCCTGCTTCCTTAAGTCCAAAGGCAAATGACCCACCAATTACCCCAAGTCCTACAATAACAATCTGCATATTATCCCCCTATATCACTTTACCTTCAAGCTCAGCGATAACTTTAATCTTATCCATTAATGTTTTAAAGTTTTCTGGCTTAATTGATTGTTGCCCATCACTTAATGCATTTTGAGGGTCATTGTGAACCTCAATCATTAATCCATCTGCTCCAGCCATTATTGCAGCCTTTGCAAGTGGTTCAACTAAATACCAGTATCCTGCAGCATGACTAGGATCAACAATTACAGGTAAGTGAGATAATCTCTTTATAATTGGAATAGCACTTAAATCTAGAGTATTTCTTGTGTAAGTTTCAAATGTTCTTATTCCTCTTTCACAAAGAATAATCTTGTCATTTCCACCTGCCATAATATACTCAGCAGACATTAACCATTCCTCTATAGTTGAAGATAATCCTCTCTTTAAAAGAATAGGCTTATCAGTTTTTCCTAATTGTTTTAATAAATCAAAGTTTTGCATATTTCTTGCCCCAATTTGAATCACATCAACATTTTCCACAAACTCATCAATGTAATCAGTTGACATTAATTCTGTAACAATTGGTAGCCCTGTTTCCTTCTTTGCAAGCTTTAATAACTCAAGACCTTCAAGCTCTAAACCTTGGAAAGAATATGGTGATGTTCTTGGCTTAAATGCTCCTCCTCTTAAGAAGTTTGCACCTGATGCCTTAACATCCTTTGCAATTTGAATTATTTGCTCTTCACTTTCCACTGAACATGGACCTGCCATAATTCCAAGATTATTTCCCCCAACTAAAGAACCACAAATATCAATTACTGAGTCCTCTGGTTTAAATAATCTATTAACCTTTTTAAATGGTTGGTTAACCTTAACAACTCTATCTACTCCATCATAAGTTAAAAGCTTATCTCCATCTAAGTTTCCTGTATCTCCAACAATTCCAACAATACAGTAAGTGTCTCCCTTAGATAAATGCACTGATAACCCTTTACTTTCTATTACACTTATAACCTTATTTATTTCTTGCTCCTTTGAGCTTGGATTCATTATTACTATCATATTTCTTATCCTCCTAAACTACTAAACTAACTCTATTTAAATCAACTAAACTATTATCCCTAATATATATATCCTACATTATAGACTCAAAAATTAATTTGAGCAATTTTCTTTCCTACTATCCTACAAAAAAATTATTAATTTCTATTCTTTAAGGCATGCAAAGCTAAAACATATCCTTGCTCCCCTAAACCTGAAATTTGCCCTAAACAAGCTGGAGCTGTTACAGAGGTTTTTCTAAATTCTTCTCTACTATGAATATTTGATAAATGCACCTCTATTGTATCAATACTTACAGCCTTAATTGCATCGTGTATTGCATAACTATAGTGGGTGTAAGCACCTGGATTTATTATAATACCATCATATTTCTCAAAATAACATTTGTGAATTGTGTTTATAATTTCACCCTCAATATTACTTTGATAAAAATCCACTTCAATCTCAAGCTTTAAAGCTTCATCCTTTATATAATTTATAATATCCTCATAGTTTTTACTTCCATAGATATTCTTTTCTCTTACTCCTAACATGTTTAAATTAGGTCCATTAATAACCATTACCTTCATAACTTATTACTCCCTAATCTTTCCTTTTAAATTCTTTTCTATTTCATCAATGGTGTTTCTTAAATATCCATCATTTTTTATTTCCATATGATTAGCCTTATTATAAAGCTCTACTCTCTCATTATAAAGATTTAATAGTCTTTCCTTTCCATCATTTAAAAGTGGTCTTGTTGAAACATCAACATCACTTAAAATATTATCTATTGGTCTATTTATATAAACCACGATTGAATTTTCTTTAAGTGTTTCAATATTTTCTTCCTTTTTAATAACTCCACCACCAGTAGAAATTACAGCTCTTTTAAGCTTCATCAATTCTTTGCAAGCTTTAATTTCCCACTCTCTAAAGACCTCTTCACCCTCTTCAAAAAGTTCCTTAATTGTCTTTTTAGCCATATCGACTATAACCTCATCCATGTCATAAAATTTATAGTTAATTTCTCTAGCTAAAACCTTACCTATGGTTGTCTTACCACACCCTGGCATTCCAATTAATGAAATTCTTTCATACTTAACATTTTCATTCATAAATCACCTAATTAAATTCTTTATTTATTTCATTATAAAGCTTTTCTCCAATTTCCTGTGGTATTTCTCTTTCAAGCCATATTTCTTCAGCCTTTATTGCTTGATTAATTAACATTCCAAGTCCACCACATACCTTTTTCCCAAGCTCTTTTGCTATCTTCATTAATTGAGTTTCCTTTGGATTATAAATTAAATCCACCACACACTCAAATTTTTCAATATCTTCTCTATTTAATGGACACCCATCAATCTTAGGGTACATTCCAACTGGAGTTGTATTTATAAGAATATCACCATTAAGCATTTCCTTATTATCATAGGTTATAAAAGTCACCTCTTTAGGGAAATTATTTTGATTTTCCCCTATTTTTCTTGTTGCAATTCTAACTTCTGTTGCTCCTTCATTAATTAAATAAGAAATAACAGCCTTGCAAGCTCCACCAGAACCTAAAACAACAGCACTTTTCCCCTTAACATCTATATTATTCTGTTTTAGCATTAAACCAAAGCCATAGTAATCTGTGTTATAGCCATATAGCTTGTTTTCCTTTAAGCAAATAGTGTTTATAGCGCCAATATCCTTTGCCTCTTTAGAAATCTCATCTAAATACTTAATCATATCCTCTTTATAAGGAATTGTTATATTTATTCCCTTAATTTTTAGAAGCTTTAAGCCTTCACTTAATTTATTAAGCTCTTCCTTTTCTACTTCAAAAAGCTTATATGCTCCCTCAATATTTAATTCTTTATAAATATAATTATGAATTTTAGGAGAAAGACTATGAGATAATTTTTCCCCTAACAATCCGTAAAACTCCATTCTTATCCCTCATTTTCTATTTTTTTATAGCATCCTAAAAGCTTAAAATATGCACTATTTCCTTCTACAAGGTTTAAAGCTCTGATTACAGCCTTATCCTTTATTGTGCCTTCAAAATCAAGATATAAGAAATATTTAAAGAAGTTATCCTTTATTGGTCTTGATTCTATTTTAATTAAGTTAATATTATTTTCTGCAAAATGCTTTAATAATTTAAATAAAGTTCCTGCCTTATCCTCTAGTGAGAATACAACACTTACCTTATCTGCACCCTTTTGCATTTCAATATTTTTACCTATAATAATAAACTTTGTGAAGTTTTCCTTTTGGTTATTAATGCATTCCTTTAATATTGATAAACCATAAATGTCAGCTGCTCTTTTACTTGCAATTGCAGCCTTAGTTTTATCTCTTAAATCTGCTATAAGCTTTGCACTAATTGCAGTATTATGGAAAGGAATCCTCTTCCAGTGATCATATGTCTTTAAGAACTCACTACTTTGTTCAAAACCTTGTGGATGTGAATATACCTCATCAACCTCTTCAATAATACTTCCCTCAATTCCAATAAGGTGTTGATCAATTCTAATAAACTCTTCTCCAACAATATAGAAACCATATTTTCTTAAAAGGTCATACACCTCTGAAATTGCACCAGTTGATGAATTTTCTATTGGCAATACTCCATAATTAATTTCACCATTTTGAATTCCCTTAAATACATCTTCAAACTCTTCATAGCTTTTTGAAGTATATCCTGTTCCAAAATATTTTAAAAGTGCCTCTTCACTAAAGCTT
This sequence comes from Clostridium sp., assembly GCA_051650705.1. Classification (GTDB taxonomy): domain Bacteria; phylum Bacillota; class Clostridia; order Clostridiales; family Clostridiaceae; genus Clostridium. Next base: position 8,008 of record JBOFQV010000161.1, on the reverse strand, counting down.
CCTAACACTCCTTGGAATCCAATAATAGCATTTTTATCAATAGTTGATGATACTTCAAAAGCCTTGTCATCACCATGAATTTTTTCATATTGAATTGCTCTACTAATCTCCATAGTAGAATTAAAGAAATCCTTTAAGCCCTCACTATATTCTGGATTGTTTAAATAGCCAATATTCTTTTCAATAACCTGTTCCTCTCTACTTTTATTAAAGATTTCCATGTTATTTTCCTTTTTATATTTAGCAACCTTTAAAACTACATCCATTCTTCTTTCAAAAAGGCTTGTAAGTTCCTTATCAATTTCATCAATTTCTTTTCTATACCAACTTAAATCCTCCATCCATATCTCCCCTTTACAAGCTCTAAAATACCAATTGCAGCAACAGCCTCTATTACAGGAACTGCTCTTGTAACTATACAAGGATCATGTCTTCCTTCTATTACAAGCTTTGATGCAGTTTTTTCCTTAATATCAATTGTATCCTGTTCCTTTATTATTGAAGCAGTAGGCTTGATAGCAACATTAAATATTACTGGCATACCATTGCTTATTCCTCCAAGAATTCCACCATTATTGTTGTTCTTAGTTTTAATTTCTTCACCCTCATAATAATATGAGTCAACACATTGTGATCCTAAAAGAGTACTCATTTCAAAGCCTTTACCAAATTCAACACCTTTAACCGCTGGAACTGAAAATAAAAGTGAAGCTAAGGTTGATTCTACTGAATGAAAGAATGGATCTCCAATACCAGCTTCTAATCCAACTACTGCACACTCAATAGTTCCACCTCTTGAGTCCCCATCCATTTTAGCTTGTAAAATTGAATGTCTCATTTTTTCTTCTAATTTAGGATTTACTAAAGGTAATTCTTGATTTTTTAATTCATCTAAAAGATTTCCTTCTATATTAATAGGATTAAATCTTTCATCATTTATTCCACCAATGCTACTAATATGAGCTCCAATTTTAATTCCCTTTTTATTTAGAATTTGCTTGCATACAGCTCCTGCAAAAACTAATGGTGCTGTAATTCTTCCAGAGAAGTGCCCTCCCCCTCTGTAGTCATTAAAGCCTGAATATCTTATCGTAGCTGGATAATCACTATGTCCTGGTCTCATTAAGTCCTTTAATTTGCCATAATCCCTTGAACGTTGATCTCCATTTCTTATAATTGCACAAAGAGGAGCACCTGTGGTTTTTCCTTCAAAAATCCCACTTAAAACCTCTGGAGTATCAGCTTCCTTTCTTGCTGTTGAAAGGTTTGATTTTCCTGGTGCTCTTCTTCCCATTTCAAACAGAATTTCATCCATATCAATTTCAATTCCTGATGGTAATCCAGTTATATTTATTCCAATTGCATTACCATGTGACTCTCCAAATATTGATACCTGAAGATTATTCCCCCATACTCCACTCATTAGCTTCCCCTCCTAAACTTACAAAATCCTTGAAGAAATTAGGATAAGATTTAGATACACACTCATAATCCTTTATAACAATTGGGAATCTACATCTTGTTGCCATTATTGCAAGCATCATAGCAATTCTATGATCCTTATGACTCCATACTTCACATCCACCCTTCAGTTCTTCAACTCCATCTATAATTAATCCATCCTCTAACTCTTCTATTTTTGCTCCAAGCTTTCTAAGCTCTATCGCAACTGCTGAAAGTCTATCACACTCTTTAATTCTAAGTCTTCCTATATTTATAAACTCTGTTCTTCCTTTTGCTAAGGTAGCAACTCCTGCTAATATAGGAATTATATCTGGACATTGAGCACCATCAATTTTATATCCTCTAAGTAGCTTTTCATAGGCAATTATATTATTTCCACTTTTCCCTATAGCAGCTCCAAGCTTCTTTAATATATCAATAACCTCACTATCTCCTTGAAGAGACTCTTCTTTTAAATCTCTAACAACTACCTTACTTCCTAAAGCATCTGCACATAAGAAAAATGCACCTTGAGAGTAATCTCCTTCAACTCTATATAATGTTGAAGAATACATTTGATTTCCTTTGATAATAAACTCTTTATAATTCTTATTTATTATTTCAATCCCAAAATCCTTCATTACAGAAAGTGTTAAATCAATATATCCCTTTGACTCAAGTTCTGTTGTAATTATAATTTTTGAATCTTCATTTAATAATGGAAGAGCAAACATTAATCCAGAAATAAATTGTGAGCTTACATTTCCTTTTACCTTAAACTCTCCCCCCTTTAATGCGCCCTTTACAACCAAATCTAAATTGTCTGGTTTCTTACTATATTCAATGCCCTGTTTTTCAAAGATTTCATAGTAAATATCTAAAGGTCTTTTTCCTAAATTTCCCTTCCCCACAAATCTTGATGTACCTTCATGAGTTAGGGCAACTGGAATTATAAATCTTAAAGTTGATCCAGATTCATTACAATCAATAACTCTTTCAAACTCTCTTGTTTCATTTGCTTCTTCAGAATTTAATCCCTTTATTTCTAAATATCCTTCTTTTACATTTATAATTGCACCTAGTGCCCTCATTCCATCAATTGTTGCTATCATATCATCTGATAAATCAATGTTATCAACTATTGATGAGCCATCACTTAAGGCTGCACAAATTATTGCTCTATGCGCCATGCTTTTTGATGGAGGTATATTTACCTCACCTTGTAATTTGTTAGGGTAAACCTTAATACTTCCCATATATTCACCTCTTTTTATTTTAGGAGAAAAAGGCTAAATCTGTATCATAAATTATGCCTTCTCCCATCTCTTTCAATAGTATTATCTTTAGTACCTTTCCAAGGTTTTTCTTATCTAGAGAAATTGCTTCTAATATTTCCTTTTTGTCTTCATTTTTCATTTCATAAGGAAGATTATATTGTATTAGTATTTCTTTAATTTCTTCAGATATTCCTTTTGGAGAAATTCCTGCTTCTTCACTTATTTTTGAAATATTATACATTCCAATTGCCACAGCTTCTCCATGAGTATATCTTGAAAAATTATAATACTTCTCTATTGCGTGTCCTATAGTATGTCCAAAATTTAGCAACATTCTTTCACCTAAATCTTTTTCATCTCTTTCAACCACACCTCTTTTAATATCACAACATATATAAATAACTTCTTCTATATTCCCCATAATTTCTTTTCTGCTCTTATACTTTTTAAGTAAATTAAAGAAGCCTTTGTCCTTTATACATCCATACTTAATTACTTCTCCCATACCATCATTAAATACTATATCTGTTAAACTATCTAATGTGTTTGGGTCTATTATAACCTTTTTGGGTTGATAAAAGCTTCCAACAAGATTTTTCCCTCTTTCTAAATCAACTCCAACCTTTCCTCCAACAGATGAATCCACCTGTGAAAGAAGTGTTGTTGGAACTTGAAGAAATGGTACTCCTCTTAAGAATGTTGATGCTGCAAACCCTCCTAAATCCCCTATAACTCCTCCACCAAGTGTAAGAATCATATCCTTTCTAGTTAACTTGAAGTCCAACATTTTATTATATATTGATGGAAGAACGTTAAAGGATTTTGTTTCTTCTCCTGGTGGTAATGAAATTATATCTACTAAATATCCTGAATTTTTAAGATTATTCACTACTTTTTCACCGTAAATATTATTTACATTATCATCTGTTATAACAAAGATTTTTTCCCCATTGAATACTTCTTTAACTTCTTCACCAATTCTATCTAGTATTCCTTTTTCAATCTTTATTTTGTAACTATTCTCTTTTAAATCTACAAATAACTCTTTCACGTTCTTCCTCCTTAAATTTATATTTCTCTTCCTACTGCACTTGCAATAGCCTTAAGTTCTTCGAATAACTTTCCATATACATCTGGTTTAAGTGATTGTGGTCCATCACAAAGTGCCTTTGCAGGATCATTATGAACTTCAATAATTAAACCATCAGCTCCAACTGCTATTGCAGCCTTTGCAAGTGGATCAACCATCCATGACTTTCCTGTAGCATGACTTGGATCAACAACTACTGGTAAGTGGCTTAATTTTTTAATTGCAGGAATTGCACTTAAGTCTAAAGTATTTCTAGTGTATGTTTCGAAAGTTCTTATTCCTCTTTCACAAAGAATTACTTCTTCATTTCCTCCTGCTAATATATATTCTGCACTCATTAATAATTCTTCAATTGTTGCAGATAATCCTCTCTTTAAAAGTATTGGCTTTCTTATTTTACCAAGTTCTTTTAATAAATCGAAGTTTTGCATATTTCTTGCACCAACTTGAATTACATCAACATTTTCAGCAAATATCTCAACATCGTATGGTGACATTATTTCAGTTACTATTGGTAAACCAGTCTTTTCTCTAGCTATTTTTAAAAGCTCTAATCCATCATGTTTTAATCCTTGGAAAGCATATGGTGAAGTTCTTGGTTTGAATGCTCCTCCTCTTAGGAAGTTTGCTCCTAATCTTTGCACTTCTTCTGCTATTCCAATTATTTGTTCTGGACTTTCAACTGAACATGGTCCAGCTATCATTGCAATTTTATTTCCCCCAATTTTTGCTCCATTTACATCAATTATAGTTGGATCTGGATGGAACATTCTATTTGCTTTTTTGAAAGGCTCTGCAACATGCATTACTCTTTCTACATTTACGTTAGATTCAATTTGTGATGGATCTATTTTACTAGTGTCCCCAACTAATCCTAGTATTATTAATTCTGTTCCTATTACTGGGTTAACAGTAACCCCTAAGCTTGCAATTTCCTCTGTTAATTTGTTTATTTCCACCTCTGGTGTTTTTGGTTTTAAAATTACTATCATTTTAATATAGCCCCCTCTTATTTTTATTTATATATAATAAAAATAGGACTCTCATGAGTCCTATTACTTATACAAAATCTCTAAAATTGTGTACTCTATACCTTAGGTATTAAAAACTCATTATAATAGAATTATATTTTTTTGTGCAAAATGAATAGCCAGCGCTAAAGTAAAAGCCCCAGAAACTAAAGTAAAAAAAGCTATAAAATTTTGCTCCAACTAAATTCATAATTCCTTTCATAATGATCTCCTACCCTTCCTTTTTCAATAATTATACCAAACTGATAATTTTTGTCAATAACTTTACCTTAATTTTACAAAATAGGAGCGACTAATCTTATCATAGATTCTTTAATCTTTAACCATCTACTTCTATTTTTGTAGTTTTCCATTGTTATTTCTAATGACTTATCTATGTCAGCCATAAATTGCTTTTCAGCTTCAATTGCTTTTCTATCATCATAAATAAATGCATTAACCTCAAAGTTTAACTTAAAGCTTCTAATATCCATATTTGCAGTGCCTATTGTTACAACAGAGCTATCTACAACTATGCTCTTTGCATGAACAAAGCCATCCATATAATAATATACCTTAACTCCACACTCTAACAGCTCTCCAATATAAGAAGATGCTGCCCACATCATAAATCTGTGGTCTGGATTTCCTGGTATAATAAGCCTTACATCAACTCCTGATAAGGATGATATTTTAATTGCTTCAAGTATTGGCTCATCTGGTACAAAATAAGGTGTTGTTAAATATAAATTCTTCTTTGCATTATTTATCATTTTCATGTATGCATTTTTAATATATTCCTCATTATGGTCTGGTCCAGACGTTACAATTTGCACTCCAACATCTCCACCAGTATAAGGAACCTTTGGATTATAAACTTCAAAATCCTCAATGTCATCTTCTGAAGCATGGCACCAATCAAGTAAAAATCTTTCATTTAATGAACAAACAGCTTCTCCCCTTATTCTAATGTGAGTATCTCTCCAATAGCCAATTTTTTTATCTTTATTTATATATTCAGTACCAATATTAAATCCACCAGTATATCCAATTTCCCCATCAATAACAACTATTTTTCTATGATTTCTATAGTTGATACGTGTATTTATATGAGGTAAAATTCCTGGAAAAAAGATTGCAAACTTCCCACCTAAGGAAAGGTATTTCTTAAGCTTATGTTTAGTCATGGTTCTTGAACCCATACTATCCACTAAAAGCCTTACCTCTACCCCTTCTTGAAGCTTTCTTTCTAAAATATCAATTATTGGTTTACCCATTAAATCTTTTCTAAAAATATAATATTGAATGTGAATATATTTTTTTGCATTTTCTAAATCTCTTAAAAGAGCTTTTAATTTTTCCTCTCCATCAACAAAGGTATCAATTTCATTACCATCTGTATAAACTGCTCCACAATTATTAAAATTCATTTTTCTTAAATCTAAATAATCTGGACTACCATGTTCACCAACCTCATTGGCTGTAAACTTACTACTAAGCTCTCTTCTCTTTTCCATATCTATTGCAGTCTTCTGTTTAAATATTTTTTGTCTACTAAAATTTTGTCCAAGCAATACATAAATAACAAATCCAAGACCTGGTAAAAGTATAAATATCAATAGCCATGCCCATGTTGTTGTTGGATCTTTTCTTTCAATAAATATTAATGAAAAAGAAAATAATATATTTATAAATAAGAGTATTGCTAAAAATACAATATACACATTAAAATTCATAACTTCACCACCTTAAAAGCCTTACAATGCTATTAATAAAGTATAGTACTTTTCCATGTTTTAATCAAATTTATACACAATTAATGGAATTTCCATTTCTTCTTTTGAAGCACCTCCATGAACGCCTCTTAAGCTAGTATCAAAAACTCCTTCTTCATACCACCAAATATTATTTTCTCCCTTTGGTAAAACAATTAAATTTCCAACTCTTTCTTTTAGCCTTTTACTACTTTCACCAAATAAACCTAATGATAATAACTCATCAAAGGTAAAAACCTCAACCTTTTCACTATATTTATCCTTAATTAATGCTTTCACCTTTTCTAAGGGTTCTTCTTTTACATGTAAAAATAAATCTCTGCAATATCCAGCTGGGCACATTAACTCCCCTTTAGAATTCTTAACAATATACTCTTCTATTTCTGGCATATCAATATTTAAATAATTTTTATCATTTAAATCTGTATTTATTTGTCCATGGTCCGCTGTAATAATAATTGTGGTATCTTTGAATACTTCTTTCCCTCTATTAATGAATTCTTCCATATAATTAAGAAATTTAATCATTATATCATCAAATTCTTTTGTATCATTTCCTTTTTCATGTGCTACTGCATCTATTTCTGGTAAATATACATAGTAATATTCCTTATCACTATTAGCTATCAAATCCTTTTGAAGATTATCAAATAAATCACTATAATCTTCATATCCATTTAAAGTTGCACCTTTTGTTGTTGTTTTAGTATAAATACTACCATTTATACAAGATGGCTGATAAATTTTATTTTTAACTCCGTATTTTGCTAGCGCCTCAAAATAATTTTCCCTTGGAATAAAATCGTGTGGACTCTTTACAGTCTCCTCTAATGAGCCTAATTCCTTTTTTCTTGCACTTTTATATAAAAATGCAGTTATAATATCATCTGCTGCTGGCTCATAATAAAACCACTCATATAAGCCATGCTCATACACTGGCATTCCTGTTAATGCAGTTGTTACATGAGCTGTTGTTGTTGATGGAAATTGTGATGTTATTTTTGAAACAACACCTTCTTCCTCAAAGATTTTAAGAGCTTTCGATTTATTCTTATACCTTTCATAAAAGCTCCATCCAAAGGCATCAACTAAAAAGAATACTACTTTATTTGATTCTATTTCTTTATCACCAAAAACATCTCTAGGTAATTCCTTTTCTGCTTTTATATTAAATATACTCTTTATGCTTCCAAAAATATTTGAGAAACAGTAGCTATTGTATAATGGTATTGTAAATTCCCCTACTCTGCTTTTTTCTACTTCTTTTATTGAATTATAATTCCTCATTTATTTCTTCTCCTGCTTTTATTTTTTCCATTATAATACAAAGCTACTGTGAATAGAAGATTATATTAGTTATTTTTTTGTTACTTTCAAAAACTTTTTCTTTCCTATTTGAACAACAAAACTGTC
>JBOFQV010000160.1:0-2834 GCA_051650705.1 Clostridium sp. | reverse complement strand
AGGGAATGATGAATAGGGAGGTTTTAAGTGCGGCAAAGGAAATAGTAAGAGAAATAGTAAGAAGCTTAAGGGAGAAAATGGAGAAGGATATTAGAAGAACTATTGGAGGAAAGCTAAATAAGTATTCAAATGGTTTTACTAAAAATCCTCAAAATCTAAATATCAAAAAAACTATTAAAATGAACTTAAAAAACTACAATATAGAAAAGCAAGAGCTAGGCATAGATAAGGTATATTTTTATGCTAGAACAACAAATTATAATCCTTACAACATTATCATTGGCGTTGATGAAAGTGGAAGTATGCTAGATTCTGTTATACATTCATCAATTATGGCATCTATATTTTATCACCTACCTCAATTTAAAACTAAGCTAATAATATTTGATACTGAGGTAGTAGATTTAACTGAATATGTTGATGATCCTGTTGAAACTCTAATGTCTGTACAGCTTGGTGGTGGGACAAATATTACAAAGGCACTTTCTTATTGTGAAACCTTAATAGAGAATCCAATGAAATCAATTATAGTATTAGTTACTGACTTATATGAGGGATATAACACTAATTTAATGTACAAAAAGTGCAAGGACATAATTGAGGGAGGAAGTAAATTAATTGTAGTAACTTCCTTAGATTATGAGGGAAATGGCTACTACAATAAGGAAGCTGCAAAGAAAATATCAAAGCTAGGTGGATATGTACTTGAAACTAATCCAGAGGGGCTGGTGGAATTAATATGCAAAATAATTTAGTTTTAAAGGTAATTCCTTTATTAAACACCTTTACTGAAGAATTTGCCATTTCTTTATGTAATAAAGGGATTTATAAAAGAAGTCTTAAGGAAATGGAAAACCAAGAGTTTAAGGTGGATTGGGATGAGGAAAGAATATATGTATCTAGCGAAGAGTTTTCAGTAGAACTTAATGAAGAACCAAAAAGCTTTAAGTGTACATGCCCCTCAAGAAGTATATGTAAGCACGTATTAATGGCCTACTTGTATTTAAGTAAAAATAAAGTATCAATATTTGGTGAGGTTGAAAATAGTAAAGTTGAAATACCTCTTCAAATAGAAAGTCAATATGTAAAAAGAAAAGAAGATAATAAGAAATCTAAGGAAGTGGTAAATGAAAATTCTTATAATAACACCATAAAGACATTAGTCATCATAAGAGATATGATTTTTAATCTTTATAATAGTGGACTTGGAAAATGTCAAAGTGGGATTTTAAGGGAGTTAGAGCAAGGAGCAATCTTATGTAAGGGACTTTCTCTAAGCTCTATTGAAAAGGATATTAGAGTGGTAATAAATGAAGTTGAAAGGTATTTAGAGAAGTCTCAAAGTTTTGATTTCCATAATTATTTTGAGGTTATAACTAAACTCCCTTTAAAAATAAATAAATTACTAACTATAAGTGAGGAAGAGTTTTTTAATTCATTAAAAAACAAGAATGACTATAATACAAGCTTTAATGGAGAGCTATTAAGTGTTGGGGGAGAATATTTTAAAACAAAATCTGGCTTTGAAGGTGCTACAGTTTACTTTTATTCAAAGGAATCTGAAAAAATCTTAACCTTTACAAATGTAAGACCAACTATATATGAAAGTAGTGGAATTTCAGAAAAGCTTTTATGGGAAATGGGAGCGCCTTGGAATATTGGAGGAACGATAAAAGGACTATCTTCTCATAAAATAATTTTAAAAAATGGGTTAATTAGTGAAGATAATAGAATTAGCACCTCTAAGGAAAGCTCAGGTGAGTTACTTTCAAAGCTTAGAGGAAAGGATATTATAGAGCTAGTCAAGTTTATTGATAATTTTAATAATATTACCTTTAAATTTGAAGAAGTAACCTACAATTTCTTAAAAGCTAGTGAATATGAGAACTTAGTTCATAACAGGATAAATGGGACCTTAGAAATTTCAATAAAGGATAAGTTAAATAAAAAGGTGATATTAAAAATAAAAAAGGAAAGCCATAATCAAAGAAGTATAGAAAAACTTGAAAGAATCTATAACAGTAATGGTTTACCATTATATGTACTTTGCAAAACCTATGTAGTAGAAGGTGATATTATATTATTTCCTATTTCCTTCTTTGATGAAGGAACAACCTTGAAAATTTGGATGTAGGAGGTAATATATGTATAGGTTAAATGAGTTTTTAAGCGGGGTAAATGATTATTTAAAAGAGATTATCTTATGTGGAGTGGATTCACTAAATGAAAGCGATGAAAATAGAATAAATAAATATATTAATGAGGCTGATAATTTAGGGTTAAATTGGATTAAGCATACATTAGAAAAAATGAACAATGAATTTAATCAAAGGGATTTGTTTATATTGCATTTATGTGAAGTAAGAGAATATATAAAAGTTATGAAATTTAATATTTTAAAGGGGTAAGGCAATGGAAGTAAATAAAGTAATTCTTAAACTTGGTATTTCAATGTTAAAAACACATAATCAGGATATTAAAGTAATAGATGATTATGAGGATTACTTAAGAGGAGAAATTGAAGAGGATTATTATTTAAGCTTTATAACAAAAGGGAAATGTTATAGATATATGTATGATTTCGAAAAGTTTATTACTTTACTTTGTAAAGAAGAGAATAATAAAGAGCTTTTCATAAAGAACATTAAAATAATAAAAGAGATGTTCAATAATGATGAAGGAACAGAACTTATTATTAACTCTCTTATGGATGATAATACAGATTACTTAATTGAATGTGTTAATAATAATGAAATTAAATTAATTCATGTAATAAACTTTTTATGTAAAGATATTAATATAAATACTTTATTTAAACGTAGTTATTCTGAGGA